>CAZURU010000910.1:0-1501 GCA_964623585.1 uncultured bacterium | reverse complement strand
ATGGGTCAAGATGTTGGGTTTCGTTCCTCAACCCAACCTACGGAAGAATGGAATATAAATAATTAAAATTGGTATAATACAAAAGTTACACTTGCTATTGGCGGTGAGATACAACCTTATGAAGATATAATTCATGACACCATAGAGAAACATTTAGAAACATATTTGAGTGTATTCAATGGAGGAGCAGATGAAAATGTATTATAGACTATTATGCTGATCTGTCATCGCTTCATCTTGGTTATTTAACAAAACGTGAGTATTTGAATAGAACTGAACGGGCATGTGAACGTTATTTAGCTGCCCCAAATGAATTCGCAATCAGTGATGCAAGGGATTCGCGTCTGAGTTATGATGGAGGCAGACTTATTGCTTTCGCATTGGATCTTGAAATTCGTGAACATAAGAAAAATAGGAAAAGTTTAGATAATGTTCTGCAGTTGATGTATAAACAATTTGACAATATCAACAGAGAATATACGCAGAGTGCATAATTAGAGCAACAAATAAAGTGGCTGGAAGAGATTTTGAACCATTTTTCCAAAGATATGTTAAGGGAAAGGAACGACTTCCACTTGCTGACTATTTTCAAAAAGCTGGCTTACACCTGCAAATAAGGTCTGAAGAATTGCCTACAATCGACTATGTTAAGAGTTTACTTAAGACAAGTTTAAATCGGGTTACAGATGTTTATGTGGTTGGTATAAATGGACAACGAATTGGCAATATTAAAGAGCTTCAAAAATACGCAAGACATTGGAAGTCTGGAGATTTTGTTACGATTATTTATGAAGAGGATGGGAAATCAGAGGCAAATACCTTGTTGAGCAAAAGATTGTGATGGCGTGTTGTGATAACTGGGGTGTTGAAGTTGTTCCAAATCCTGACGAATCGCTTGTGTTTCCTGTGCATCAGTTGTTTATCGTGAAACACGGCATTTACAATCTTGAGAACATTATCACAGAAGAATTGGCTGCGGACAAGGTATATGAGTTTGCCTTCAGTTTTGCACCGCTTCGGTTGAAAGGTGCTACAGTAAAGAGGCATTTTCATTTAGAAATGGTATTACGAAATGGTATTACGAAATGGTATTACAAAATAACCTATGATTTTTCTTGACACTTTTTGCACAATTTTCTATAATCAAAAAAGACATTAGAAATTCACGGGCGCGCGTGGGTTATGTCGGAGGTGCTTAATTTATGCACCGGTGATGGTATGAACACCACCGATGCTTAGCACTGCCGTATATTCGTGACCTTTACGACAGAGCTGGTTTCTATCATATCATAGGTTTTTGCTTATGTAAAGAGACCAGCAACCTCTACAGAGATTGCAATACTTTCTCTTTACCTGCCAATTTCTGTAGTTTGTCTAAACATTTAACCTGCTTCATGGTATAATATGAAGCATAACAGGAGACAAGGCTACAAAGTCTATCTCATATTTTGAGGGTTTTCTCTTAAATAATGATACCAAGTTCGGTTTTCCCGATTTTTAA
>CAZURU010000909.1:0-1506 GCA_964623585.1 uncultured bacterium | reverse complement strand
ACTGCGTAAAGGAATACAAAAAAACATGCACTATATTTCTCAATTTTATTTCAGAAAGTTTGGATTTGAAACCAGAGATAATCCTAAAACTGAAAAGGAAAGGAAAAGGGGTATACGCGTATATACTCTAAACAAAAAAGCGGCATGCATACTACCGCGTGGAATCTACTCATCAGATAAAGAAATTTCTGCTAAACCCAAATGTATAATTGAACGAAGGAAACCTAACACTCTATGTAATATATATCAATATAATAGCCAAGATCAAGAAACTCTATTGAGTAAGCTAGAAAACACTTGTTCGGTATCAATTGATGCAATCATAAACAAAAATTTCAATTCAGAGGATATAAGAAACATTAAGATGTTAATTGCCTTCTTTTATTCAAATACACCAAGTATGAGACAACGAATCGGAAGCCCTTTGGAAGAATTAATACATGCACCACCGTCAGTTGTTTCTGATGAAGAATTAAAAGAAATAGAAGAATTAATAGGATATTCACTTAAAGACGGCATCAAAGGCAAATTAGCCGTTTCAGCATCTCTTGTCATACAACTGATCAATCAGTTAATAACATGGGACTATCACTTAGAATATATTAGTGAAAAGGAAAACCAAGAATTCGTAACAAGCGATAGTCCTGTTTGTTCCATAACTATATCACAGGAAAACGGGCTTTCAACACATGAAGGATGGGAATATTCTAACATAGATGGGAGTATAAGTTTAAACAAAAACGTAAACGAAATTATCATTCCACAAGATATGATTTTCTACTTCCCAATCAATCCAAAAACAGCTATTTTTTTGTATCGCAAACCGAAAGAAAAACAGTATATCCCTAATTTCAAAGACCATATTAAAAATATGAATTGGGCACAATTTGCAACCTCGGATAAATACATAATCGGTCAAAATAAAACAACTTTAAAGCAACTATATAACGAAATCAAAGCATCAATATCATAATAAAAAAAAACGAAAAGAAGCATTCAAAGACAATCCTTATGATAAAAGACAAGTGAGGTAAATTCACATTAGGGAATGCTTGAGATATAGCGTGAAAACAAAATCAACTGATCCCAAAACGACTTATTGCGTAAACTTTTAGAAATGGTATAAGTATATCATCATTGTAGCACGCTCAAGGAGATCAACCGTGAAATTCAGAGGACATCTACTTGATAACACCTTTAAGAGCGTTTACGGGCTTGCGGTTGCCGATATAAACGGAGACGGGCAGCTTGATATCATCGCTGGCTCTACAGGCGAACCCATTATCGCTTGGTACGAAGCACCGCACTGGAAAAGACACCTCGTGACTGATCAGGGCAGCGGACATATTACCATTGCCCCTTACGATCTCACCGGTACCGGTTCTCCCGATCTCATCGTCGGCAGCGGTTTTAATCGTGGTGTAAACGCTGCCGGAGGTTACCTCCATTGGCTTGAGGCACCGGCACAAGACGGACAGAACTGGAAGAGTCATCATATCGCCAATG
>CAZURU010000908.1:0-1509 GCA_964623585.1 uncultured bacterium | reverse complement strand
GCTGTCTCTGACGATAGAAGAATCACCGAAGCTTTAGCTCGGTGAGTATGTCAATGATTGAATATAGTTTTCTACGTAGAAAAAAGAAACCGCAATGACGCAGAAATACCATTATGGCAAAGAAGAAAAAAAGGTCAGCGAATGTTGCTCGGAAACGGGAGAAACGCAATCGCAACCAGAAATCAAAACATAAACAGTTAGCTCTGGAAAAACAACGGAGAATACAGTTCAGTAAGTTGGATGAGGAAGATATTTTTGACTTGCTTATGAATAGTCGTAGACTCGTCCTTGAACCAGAATTTGAGAACGTTCACTTTGACTTTGATAAGGTATTTACGCATTTTTCGGAATATATTCAACTACCAGACATAACCGCTGAGCTTAATGATGATGAAGAAGACAACAGAATAACTGAAAACGAGGATGAGGAAAATGATTATTTAAATGATACGTTTAGTAAGACATTTGATGATATAGAATTCTTTGTTGATAGTTTCCTAGATGAAGCATTGGTAAACTTGATGACACCAGAGCTAATCGGTTCCCTCAAAGTTGCATTAAGCAGTTGTGAAAAACGTTTCAAAAGAACTGGGGATCGTGGTCAAGCTGAAGTCGCTTTCGTTGCTCGTACATTTTTTGAAGTAGCTCCAAAAGATCAATATACCGAACACCCAATATTTGAAGGTATTCTGATTAATACAATTCGGTTAATTGCCACACAAACACAGGCAACCAACATTGAAATAGATGAAAAATCGGGTATTGCTACAGATACAATCAGTCCAAATATACAATATCTTGATAATACGATGTCACGTAAGACAGTAATGCCTTATTTTGACTCGGACAATGATACATCTATACCTGACTCTCAACATGTTCTTGATGGGACTATATCAGATAAGTATCCAGTGAATGCACTCTATAGGAATTGTATCGGAAGAGATATAATAGATCTGTTAAATGACTGGGATACGAAACAACCTGAAACCTATAATATAATTAATGGAAATGCATCAGGACAAATGATTGAAACTTATATTCATATTACAGCAGATAGATTACATCTATTTGCACATTCTACAGAAGAGCTAACGATTGCCATGGAGGCCGTGGAGGCTTATTGTCAATCTGCAGTTATGTTTCTGGCAAAAACTATTGATGAAGGAGGAGATTCTGATGGCACGGAGTAAAAGCGGACAGATCAGAAGACGAACGCAAATTCGTCAGCGCCAATTACGTCGTAAGAAAAAGAAAAAAGCTGCCTTGAAAGAACTTTTGCAGAACCGTTAGTTAACGTGAGTTTGATAAATCAGAACAAATCAGGCCTTACGCATTCCCCTCGCTTGCGGGGATAAAGGGGGGTAAATACTTAAAAATAGCAGATAATCGGGGATAAAATCCTTGAAAAAGCGAAATTCTAAACAGAAAAACCCACATTTGCGTAAGTCCTGTATAGACATATTGCTCCGCTGGAGCAAAGAGCGTTCTTGACAGCTAAGAGATATC
>CAZURU010000907.1:0-1510 GCA_964623585.1 uncultured bacterium | reverse complement strand
CGCCTTGCTTTGTGTAGGTGTTGATTGCATACCGAACAATCTGAGGGATGAATTTTGCAGGATATGCGAAAATGGCATGCGTCAAGTAACCTGTATCGTTGATTTCAGGAACTAATTCGCGGAAAGAAACCAACTCTACTTCGTCGGATGCAGTGTTGCCTTTTGGGATTTCAGGCTCGGTATTTGGAGAAAAAAGTGTGATCTGTTTTGTTGGATTATGGTTTTTCATAATATGCTTTCAGAAACAGCAAGTCTCTGATGTATTGTGCTTTTTCTGACAATGTCTTCAATGGAATACTATCTTCTGTCCAAAGTGGAATTATATGTTGAACAATTTCATCAATTGAATCTATCAAAGTTTGATAAGAAGCGTAATCCAAGTCGATTCCTATTTTATCATATTTCTTTTTTAATAAGTTTATGTTCGATTGACCAGAAAATGTAAGGGCTTCCAATTCCAAACTTGCAATGGCGTAAGCGATCCACAAATCATCCCAGTCACTCACTAAATTAACAATAGTGGATATAGCATTCAAAATTTCCTCATTTTCATCATCTATCCATTCAAAAAGGGAATTTGCTATTTCGTCGGTTCCGTAGGCCATCTTTAAAAAAATATTTTCTCGTAACTTTACTTTGTCCGTAACAATTTCATGAAAGGTTCCTTCACTTACCTGAATGGATTCCTTCAAAGACGAAAACATTTTATTTACCGTTGAAGTTTTTTGTTGAGAGTCACGAGGATCCCAAACACAAACAAGATAGAGGACATTGTTTTGTGGAATTTTATTAGCCCCTAAGAGCTCTCGCAGTAGATCAACGAGTGAACCTTTAGCAGTTGTACCACCCGTGTCATCTCTTGAGCGGAGCTGAATGACAAGTGTTTTTTTCTTTGTAGAGTCTGATGCCATCACATCAATGTCAAGATTTGGAAGTTCATTCGTTTTGAAAACTTCTCTCAAAAGAGCGAGTCTATCTATGTTCTTACCTGGCACCTCATCACATCTTCCATACTGCTGGAGAATGCCCTCTAGCATCTTTTCAAGAACTTTACCTTGCCTTGCTCGAAACGAACTATGAAAATACTGGTGAAAGGCAAACATGGATGGATAGTAAGAGGCAAGTGAGTAAGTTGCAGAAAGCTTTTCGGCTCGCTGTATCCCGGCTGCAAAAAGTTTTATCTCGTCCAAGCCATCTTTTAATTCCTCGAACTTTTCCTCAAAGAGACGTTTTACTACATCTGAAGCGAGACCAAGTGGACTTTTAAGAATACCCTTTACCAACCTCGTTTCCTCATTGGAGTTCATCAGGTGTAAAAATCTTCTCTCAGGATATGTATTTTTCATGAAATGACTTCCCTATTGTGTTGATATTTAGAGAGTTCAAGAGAACCGAAAAGATGGTCTCCATGAACATATTGGCCTTATAGGATAGGATGATATTAATCTTTTGTGGGAAACACTACTGTAATTCTTCCTCGGTGAGTTGAAAGTCGAAAACCTCTTCCGCT
>CAZURU010000906.1:0-1511 GCA_964623585.1 uncultured bacterium | reverse complement strand
GATCCAGACGAACTGCGTCCAGAATATCGCCGTGGAGATCTCGGTTCTGGTGTCCGGGGTAAGTATTTGGAATCCTATCAGTCAGGGACAAATCTAGTTCTACTCCATCCAGATATTGCAAAAGCATTTCCCACGGACGAGGCCGTAAACGAGGCCCTTCGATCGTTTATGGACGCGGCCGAAGGACCGATGGACACTACCAAGAGTACCGGTTGACGTACACAGGCTGTAATTTTCTCTCTTCCTGTGATACCATCGGTTTGCGCTGCGGAGCATTCGCGCCTTGGCCTCTGGCAACCCCTTGACGAGCTCGGGGTTTGCAAACCAGTGGAACGTTATAGGTAATAGATTAATATGTTTCCAAGGTTGTTACTATGACCAATGAAAAATCGAATGATAAGACATGCTTTGTAATTACTCCTATTGGGAAAGAAAATACTGCGACTCGAAGATCAACTGATGGATTGATTTCAGCTATATTGCTCCCCACACTTCAAGAGTTAGGCTTTTCAATGAGTGTTGCCCACGAAATTAGTGAGCCAGGCTCAATAACGAAGCAAATCATTGAGAGGTTGCTTTATGATGACCTTGTTATTGCCAATTTGACTGAATTGAATCCGAATGTTATGTATGAATTGGCTATTAGACACGCATGTAGAAAGCCAGTTGTATCTTTAGCAGAGGCAGGAACGAAGCTTCCTTTCGATATATCAACTGAGCGAACTATCTTTTTCGTCAACGATTTAAGTGGTACACAAGAATTAAAAAAACCATTAATAGATTCTATAAATAATGCGATGATAGATGAAGAGCCTGACAACCCAATTTACCGTGTTACAGACTCTACTGTTATACGGGAAAATACATCTTCTGAGGTACAAGAATATATACTCGACCGCTTAGACAATATAGATAAAGCTATAACTAGGCTGAGTTTCGCAGATAGTGAAGATGCTATTTTTAGAGAACAAATCGATCGACTCCTTTCCGGAAAGGAGTCGGAAAATTCCGCAGAACACACGCCTGAAGAGATGGAATCAATTCGCCAACAATTAAATGACGCTCTATCTACACTCGACGGTGAAGAACAGATTGTAGTCGAACTTTTCTTCGGTTTGAAGGACCGACCTCGCTACGCGCTAGATCAGATCGCAGACCAAATAGGTAAAACAATTATAGATACCTACGACATAAAACAAAGGGCATTAGAAAAACTTAGATCGCCTACTATACACGAATAGACAGATTAAAATATCCACTACCTATAACACATTTAACATTGGTTTTATGCTACAGGATATACGCCTCTTGGCCTTAACGGGCAACCTCCCTTGCTATACGCTCAGTCCGGTTTGTAGAGCTACAGCAGTTATATGCAAGCAACTGATCTGAGAGACACTGTATATGAATGAAGCCAACACATCTTCAGATGAAATGGACTCTCCTGACCACAAAGAGGAAAGTCGCAGGGAACTGCATCGACGGGTCGAGATGCTGCGGGAGTTCATAGA
>CAZURU010000905.1:0-1519 GCA_964623585.1 uncultured bacterium | reverse complement strand
CAGCCGGAAGAATATTATCCCATAACAGAGACAAAAATTTCCAAGGCATTCGATCTTCGGTTGATAATTTATGAATATCCATTTGTTCTATTAAATCTACAATTTTTTTATGACACCTCGGAATTATAGGGCTGAAAAAGGTTCGTTGGAGTTCCCCAAACATGAGCTGATACTCTTTAATATGGGAGTAAGTCTGAATAAATCTACTCACTTCAAGAGAGAGCTGGTGATTTTTTGACTGCAGCATCAAGAGCATATTTCGCGCCGATTGCTCCCTCTCACTGCTAACTGCTATGTACTGATAATCAGTAAGTGGTTCAATGAGATCCGATAGAATATCCAATTCACTCCGCTGAAGCTCTGTTGCCACCTTTTTAATCAAAAGTTCACTCAAGGTTTCTACTAAGCCTTCAAAAATCACACCATCGATTAAAACGTACCAATAATTGGCATGCGAGTAGATTAAACGATAGAGGCTCCCTAACATGAACAATTTCTGTTGATTTGATAACTCTTTTTCCTGATCTATCCAGTCAAGTTGCTCTTTAACAAAAACCATCGTTGAGCGAATTTCTGTATTAGCGACACCGCAATCGTGAACGATATCCCATTCCCAACAACTGATTTCATCATGAATTCGTTGATATTGCCCCTTGATCGAGGGACGAATTTCAGAGATTGCTTCATAGAGATCTTTGTATATGACAGACAAATTATGCAGGCTCTGTACGCTAAACACGGTAGACCTCGCCTTTGTCTCCAACGACTTCAACAGTATCGCCATCTTGGAGGACTTGCGTTGCATTTCCAGTTCCAACAACACAAGGGATGCGTAATTCTCTCGCAACCGTGGCAGCATGATTCAGTATCCCACCTTCATCTGTAATTAATCCGCTCACTCTTTCAGCGAAAATTACAACATCAGGAGGGATCATTTCGCCGACAACAATCAGGTTACGATCCGATGTAGGTAGGTTCTCTAAATTATCAAAATGAACGACTGTACCAACACCTCGTCCACTTGAAGCTGGGGTGCCTTTTAGAATCAACTGTCTTTCCATTTGTTAAGATTTTGAATCTAACCTTTACTTATTTTCTGATTCACTATAGTTTCCATCTCGGACACTCAGTAGCTCAGCATCAATCAATGCTCGTCCAGTCTTTTCCTCAGCACGGAACACAGCGAGGTTACCACCATCAGCATCCTTGACCAACCAAACATGCCCAGTGTATGTATGCTGATTGGCAAAATCACCCGCAGCAATCTTGCCATAATGCCGCTCCTCACCGGCACCATCTACCCAATAGTACGCGATCTCGGCTTCGGTGAGATTTACGAAAATGATCGCCGTTTCGGTCCGGCTGTTACCAGATCTTAGATTTGGCAGCAGACTCGGACTGTGTCCCTCCAATTCTATCCATCTGTCACCACCTTCGCTGTTCGGGTCTTTCAACTTCTGGTGAAATTCGTGCAACGCTATCAACTCAGCGGGCCACTCAAACTTCGGTGACGTTTCAG
>CAZURU010000904.1:0-1536 GCA_964623585.1 uncultured bacterium | reverse complement strand
TCAAGGATATGCGCAATAGTATTTCTCAAATCAGCCATGCTAAATTTCTCTATTCTTTATGAATTCGGTGACACACTGAACCTATCTAAGGAAGGCTTTTCCGGTATTTTCTCTTGTTCCTTGCAAAATTCAAAGTAATCTTCGATTGACTTCTGCATCTCTTCGCGAAGTTCAGGGACAGATGCCCCATAGAACGTAATTACATCGTTGGTGTTAATTACCACTCCATGAAAAAGATCAATTTCTGGGTCAAAATCAACAGCCCCGATATAGCCTTTATATTCCATCATAGTGTAAATCATAGACTCTATTAATTTACCTATCGTGAATTGAATTGTCAGACGGACCCTGTCGGATATAATATACTTAAAATTTCCTGACAGTATGCCTCAACGGTTTTAAGTTCATGCGCTTGGAGTACCTCTGAACGATTATGGGCTAAGGGATTCCTACACTTTGCCAACAATTGTTTGCGGTGCTCCCAATAATTCGGGTTGTGACCGAAGATTGGCTGAAAACACGATTGCCATAATCCTCTTGCGCAAATAATCGTAAATAGATCGGCAGGATAGGTAAAATCAATTAGGTCCTGTGATGCTCGGTCTCCAAACGATCTTTTTTCGCTTTTTTGTGCGTCTCTGCACCGGTCAAAAATTTTCTCCAAATTAGAACGTCCTTTCCCTAACTCTTCAATCCAGTTATCACCATATTCAGCAAACATAGTGGTTGTAATTACTTCACGAAGTGCCTTCTCGGTATCTCTCCAAATTGGCCACAAGTCATCTGTAAATTCTGTAGAACGCTCGTGCAACTTGAGGTAATCATGAAAGTGTTCTGAGTAAGCAGCATAGGTTCCTTCTTCTGTTTGCTGGATCAAACCATAGTTTTGAAGTTCAGTCACATCAGCTTGCTTAACATCGATAACCGGACCAAACAAAATTTGGAGTAACTTATTAAGAGCTCTATCCTCTCTTAACAACCGAATCATATCGTCATAGTGCTCAAAAATGGACTGAAGAACAGCGTTGGCTGTTTTATCAACATCAATCTCCTGTTCTTGATTTCGACGAAATCTCTCGACAATTTCCCAGCCTAACATTTCAAGAAGATAAGGATGAGCCCCACAATAGAATAGTATACGTTCCCGATTAGCATCGGTTATTTGTATCCCGATAGATGAAAACGATAAAAAATAGGTTGTTAAATCCTCATCATTGAACATGCCTAAACGTTGAACCTGAAAAATATTATGAAATGGTGAACTGGATCCGGCAGAGAGTTCAATATCCCTAATGTTCCGGCGCGACGTTAGAACAAGAGACAAACGATAATCTGGATAATCAGCTAACTCACGTAAGCGTTGAAAGGCTGTCTCGCCTTTAAAAAGATTGCGAGCGTGATCAAACTCATCAAGAATGAAAACTACTCCATATCCAGCATTTTGGACCTCTTTAAAAAAACGCTTGATTCGGTCCCATGAGGCACTAGTGCTTTGTCACAGGTTATCAGACGGATATAATTTTTTGAGTTTGATGC
>CAZURU010000903.1:0-1546 GCA_964623585.1 uncultured bacterium | reverse complement strand
ACTGCCTCCATGATAACTTTGATAAATACCAGGATAACATTTAATTTGACACCTATGGAATTTGAACAACAACACTTGCCTTAACTTTACGGAATTTCGGCACTAATTAGCGTTAGCACTTCAAAAAAAGGAGCGAAAGTGGATACGAAAGCAATTTTTGATGAAATAGAACAAAAGACACAAGAAAAGCACTATATTTTTAGAGGAGAATCTCAAAAATACAACGAATGTTCTTCAACTCTCTACCGTACATACAAGAGAGAAATTAAAGAGCATGCTGACAACTCGGATGAAAGCACAAAAATAGAAAAGATAGAAGAAATAAGAGAGGAAAAAAGAACAAAAATAGAAAAGATAAAAAAGATAGAAGAAATAGAAAATAAAATAATCTCTGACGTTAAAGATCGTGAATTGGAACCCGAATTAGACGACCTCAATCTTTGGTCAAAACTTCAACACTATGGTGGTGACACAAACCTCATTGACTTCACGAAAAGTTATCACATTGCTCTTTTTTTTGCATGTGAGAAAGATACTCAAAAAGATGGACGAATTATCTTACAAGAAACGAATTCAGAAATCAAAAAGCAAATTAGAGAGCCAAAAATTCCACAGAACCGAATTATTGCTCAAAAAAGTATTTTTATACGCCCCCCAACAGGAGTTCTTCCAATAGAAGAATCCGTTACTATACCTTCTCATTTAAAACCAGATTTGAAAAAGTATCTTAAAGACAACTTTGACATATCTGAGAAAACTATCTACAACGATCTGCACGGTTATATCACACAATATCGTAACAAGACTAAACAAACACGAGGACAATTTTTGCATTTTCAATATCTAAACAAACCAAGAGTATCCCGACGAGTTTTCTTGTCACCAGAAAGTTGGAAGAAAATTAAGGAATTATCAAAGAAATGTATCAATAAACACTATGTGAATCCAAAGGATTATTTTACATGGATGGCAGAAATCTACATCTATCTATGTGAAAATCTTGAAGGATTTGAACAAAGCATTCTGCCAGTAGGCACAAATGTTGACAATGACAATGCAGAATCAAATGGAAAATTGATCCTCGTTTTAAAGAAAGGACAAAAAGCTGACAATGACCCTGAAGGTGACCCAGTATATATCAAAGAAGTAGGTATATCAAAGAAATAGGTGCCGCGAGGCATCTGTATCTTGCTGTCGCTGGAGATGAAAACGACCAACACGAAACTTGGCTTTACGCGAGAGTATCCAGTGAACGTCTTAACCGCATCCGTTCCGGTGCAATTGATCTTCACGAGGCGTTCGCCGATACTGAAGATGGGTGTTTATTTCAGGTAAAGTTTCCTTATGTCTCCTCTACCGTACCCCAAATTGAATCCATCAAAGCAGATCAGGTCTCCGAGGATTTGCTTCCAATCTCCGGTGAATGCCTCAGTCTTGAGACCGAAGTGCTCCCTATGCTTGGCAGGACTGAACCGATACGAAAAAACAACCCAGTGAACCCAACACACCACTAAAAATGTTGGATACACAAAAGACACAAAATCCG
>CAZURU010000902.1:1199-1549 GCA_964623585.1 uncultured bacterium | reverse complement strand
CTATAAGTTAAAGGTGGAATCGGTGGGGGACTGCTCACGGGACCTTTTTGAAGTTAGACTTATAGATACACGTCGAAAAGGAAAGGAAGACATAGATGTAGCACTGCCAGATGTTGGTTTTGGTATTAGCCAACTCCTCCCCTTTGTTGTTCAGAGCTTGGTCTCAGAGAAACAAATTATTTCTATTGAGCAGCCTGAAGTTCATGTACATCCGAAGTTGCAAGCGGACCTCGGGGATCTGTTAGCGGAATCCATCAAAGAACCGCGCCGGAACCAATTCATTATCGAAACCCATAGTGAACATCTGATCTTACGTCTGCAGCGTTTAGTCCGTAACAAGCTCCTTGAGC
>CAZURU010000902.1:0-1189 GCA_964623585.1 uncultured bacterium | reverse complement strand
CAGAGGATGTCTCGGTTATCTATGTCAGTCGTAGACCTGAAGGGGCAAAAGCGGAACAGCTGCGACTTGACGAAGCTGGTGATTTTATTGATGACTGGCCCAATGGGTTTTTCACAGAACGCCTTCGCGAACTTTGATAACAAAAGGAGTTGAATAGAATGGGAGTCAGTGCAGTTCTTGATTCTTCGGCATTCAATGTGGCTTATTTTAATACAACTTACAGGATTTATGTGAACGATTTCTTAAGCCATATTGAAAGAAACGGTTTACTAATTGTTGATTCAAAAAGCGAATTGCAAAATGCTATCTTTGAACAAATTGAGACTCTCCCAACTAAGTACCGGCAGCAATTGCAAATTCGGTTTGAAGAACTGTTTAAAAATAAAAAAGTCCAGGTTGTTGAGTGCTATATCTTGTCAAATGACGCATCATCCGAAAATCTTTTAGACTTAGCATATCGCTTGAGAACAGTTAGCGAAGCTGATACCTTAATCGTTGGGGACGAAAGTTTTGAAACGCTAAAGTCTGATCAAAGACATGACGAGGGCATTCTTTCGTTATCAGAATATAGCGGTAGCAATTTTGAAAAAAACCGTCGAGGATATTATAAGGAATTGAAGTCGACTAATACACACTTAGAATCGGAAGTGAGGGATACTATCATCCATTCAGGGCAATTCAACGATTGGCTTACATCCGTTCTTGATGGTGAGTTATTTGCATCACGTGAACGACTCATCGCGTTGCTTGCAGAGGAGGTTCCGCACGAGGCACTTGAAGATGAATTCCGAGAGTTCTTTGAGGACTACTGCGGACTTGCTTTTGATCTGGAGGAGCATGAAGAATCTGTACTTGGAATTATAAAGGAAAACGAAGCATTTGCACACCTAAAACACCGTGTCTTGGCAGTTGAAGCACAACGGAAGAGTTCACCTCTCGGTCGTGAGGCGCGGCGGATGGGGCTATTGGTACATGGTGATCCGGTGCCAGAAATAAAGGTAACAGAATTATCACCTGATGCATTCCGAGCTTTGATGCACACATTGGGAAATTGGCGACTTTTTGTAGTGCGGGAACGTCTCGTTAAGTTGATGGAAACGAAAGCATCTATTGAAATCTCGGATCGTCTGCGTTCTGAGTTCTACGAATTTTTCGTCTGCTATTTGGAACTGGAACTGTTTCTTGAAAA
>CAZURU010000901.1:0-1562 GCA_964623585.1 uncultured bacterium | reverse complement strand
CGAGGTTAGGAAACCTCGCCAGCAGAGTGGTGAGCCTGCATTATGCAAACAAGAAGTTACCCGTTTAATTATTTTAACTTCATCCGAGTGCCGTCTCTTTCATAGTAGTAGGCACTCTCCGAGTGCCGTCTCTTATGATAAAAAAGTGACAAAATACTTACATACCCAAATCCTGAATCCAATTGACATTTCTCAACAATTTGTGCTATTCTATCCTATAATAACCGAGGTAAGAGGAACAAATGACAGAAAAGCATGAAATATAGAGATACGGAGGTTAAAAATATTATTATGACTGGTGCAGAAGCTCTAATTCATCAAGGACATAAACAATGCAAAGCAGAAGGACTTGAAGAAGGTAGAATAGATGAGAAACGGACAGCAGTTCTGAAATTGGTGCGGTATAGGTTTGCTGACTTCTCAGACATAGTTCTCAATCAAATTAGTGGGATAGATGACCTTGCCCATCTTGATGATTTGTTTGACCAAGCCCTCGCAGCAGAATCATTTGATGAAATTGGCTTTTCAAAGAACGGTAAGTAGTAAGTACCTACACATATTTCACTCAAAGGAGATTGAATTATGGCAACATATCGTATTGGAATTATTGGATGTGGGGGTATGGGAAGATCGCATTCCCGATCTTGGCAGAGACAAGAAAATGTAGAGCTCGTTGCTGCGATGGATATCTATGAAGAATCCGCAAAACGAGTCGCTGACGAATTCGGTATCCCCGCTACCTATACTGATGTTGAAGAGATGTTGAAGAAAGAGGACCTGGATATCGTCAGTATTACGACGTGGCAAGGACCGCGCGCCGAAGCAACCGTTGCTGCAGCAAAGGCTGGTGTAAAAGGTGTTATGGGAGAAAAACCGATGTCCGCTTCCCTCGGACAAGCAGATGCTATGATCAATGCTTGTAATGAGAACGATGTCAAACTTGTCATCGGACACCAAGGTAGATACAGCGCACAAAACATAGAAATCCGAAGACTTGTGGCTGCCGGTGCTATCGGGACACCGACAACGTTACATCATCGCGCAAAAGCGCACGCGGGTCTACTCAACACTGGCACACATGCAATTGATGGATGGCGTTTCCTGCTGTCTGACCCAGAGACGTTATGGGTGATTGGACAGACATCACGGACAACCGACCGATGGGAACGCCGAACGATCTGTGAAGACCTCTGCATGGGACTGGTCTGTTTTGAAGGTGGTGCACGCGCTATCTATGAAGGTGACCTGCCCGATCCAGGTGTGTCTATGCCGAGAGTCGCTGGTACTGAGGGACAAATACGCAACGGTGATAACGGCACCGTGCTAATACAAAATAACGATGCTAAAGGTTGGCAAACAATAAACCCTCCACCTGAACCTAAGAATCAGTTCCAAGAACTAATTGACTGGATTGAAGGTAAAATCCCGACACATCGCGGGAGAGGTGAACAGGCACGATATACGATTGAGATTATGATGGCGATTTATGAATCTTTGCGTATCAAAGATGTCGTCAATATGCCTCTTGAAACGAAGGAATTACCGTTGGAATTGATGGTCAA
>CAZURU010000900.1:611-1564 GCA_964623585.1 uncultured bacterium | reverse complement strand
AAAACTTGTCTTAACTTTGCGAAATTGTGGCCTAAATAAGCGTATGCACTTCACGCGCTGCTCGCCAGTTGCGCATGGAGTTTATAGATTTCTAATAATTGATCCTGATTTGCCTTGGTTTGTCCTTGTTCTGCATCCATATTTATCCAATCTACTCAATAAGGGGACTACATCAGAATCCTGACCCAAAACCTATAGAAAACATTATGCCTTGTCCTTGCGTTCGGACGTGAGCCATTA
This sequence comes from uncultured bacterium, assembly GCA_964623585.1. Lineage (GTDB taxonomy): Bacteria > Poribacteria > WGA-4E > WGA-4E > WGA-3G > MSPOR6. The sequence continues at coordinate 1,324 of CAZURU010000900.1, read as the reverse complement.
CGTGATTACTAATGAAACACCCCGGTTGAATAAAACGATAAATGTAGTGAAGTGAGTAGGTTTCACCGGATCCAGATTCTACCTTATCGTTTAGAGTTATAATGCCTTTACTAATTCCTCGTGAGACGATAAGCATCGAATTCCCAAATTTAGCTGAGACTGAAAGCGATAGATTGCCAATCTGCGATTTTAAGTCATATCCCTTTACATTAGTTGCCCCTTGTTCGTATGATGCTAAAATGCCTACACCTGTTTGTTCAATGCTCGCGCCGAAATATCCCATTGCACCACCGTATAGGTCGTTTCCATCGTAGTTTTGAATGAGTGTATGGGCACCAAGCGTGAGTGCATAAAATCCGTGGTAGTCACTGAAAAAATTTGCAGATACCTTATTCCCAGTTACGAAAACAAAACACCAGATTAGGATAATTTGAAAATACTTCATAAATTCCGTCTAACGTTCAGCATGAAATCTCCTAAAACTATGATTTAACGACAATATCAATCTGTGTGTCTCTTGATGGACGCGTCTGTGCCTGATTCCGGAAATCCTGGTTTAAGCGTCTTCCTTAATCCAACTCAATTAGCAATTCTGAGTCAAAGGAGCTAAGGTCTGGCGTAACGGACGTTTGAATGTCATCGGAAAGAAATAGAGGTAAAATATTGTTTAAATCTTCTTGGAGGTTTCTATGGTAGGGTTTGCAAGGAATTGA
>CAZURU010000900.1:0-601 GCA_964623585.1 uncultured bacterium | reverse complement strand
TTGATAATTTATTTAGAACTGTTTCAAACCGCTTGTATCCGTCTTTAGTCCCAAGTTCCACCCAGTGGATATTTGCTTCATCCATCTCATTTTTCATCTTCTCAGAAATTTTTTTGCCAACAAGGAGGCTACTACCGCGAGCTAACGCTGAATCAGGAGCTTCGGGATTGCCTTTTCCCATCAACTTCACTTCACAACGACACACCGCTCCCGCATCGTCGAACAAGTAAAAATCAGATTCACGCGCTGAGTATGGCAGATTCCTCTGATCATAGTATTTTATCGGCACTTGGAAAAGCGCGCAAAGTGCCATCATCAAAGGTTTTTCAACTTGTTTTCCGACTGCACTCCAGATTCCCCCTCGGATTGCCGACTGTTTAACAGCGAGAGTATTGATAACAACCAGACTCTCATTAATATTTAAATCAACACTAACACCTTGAAATTTTATTGTAAGGGTTACATCTACATCATTTTGTTCAATCAAGCTGCTGATAGCTTCCTTAAGTTTATGGTAATACTCTATAGATGCTTCTACCACAATTGCTTTTTTTGTTGTATTATATGCCGTTTGGGGTGGGGGGGGGGGGGCGGTTTTGTT
>CAZURU010000899.1:0-1579 GCA_964623585.1 uncultured bacterium | reverse complement strand
CCAAAACGAACTCGAAAAATAGGTCCGAGAATAAATTTAACTTTCAGAACCATATCGTAGCTTTCTTGCGTCACTCTCTGTGGAATCCAAAACATGCTGAATCCAGTTTTAATCGTCATTTCTGTTGTTATCTTTTTCATTTTTCTCATTATCCTTATTTTAATCAAATTGGCGAAGGTTAGTCAACACAAGACACAACTTGGAATAGACCTAGCACAAACTAAGGAGAAAAATAACCTTCTTTCCAATCAATTACGGCAGAAATATCACCGCAACATGAATCTTAGAAACGAATTGGAGGAAGAACGCCAACGCATTGCGAATCTGGAAAGGAAATTAGCCGCTTCCAACTCTTCATTAGAACAATTTGATCAACGCAATGAACGACTCACCGGTGAATTGACCCAAGCAAATCAACGTAACGTGAATTTAGAAAGAGAGCAAAATCATCTCTCCATTCAACTGAGACAGGAACGGGAAAATAAAGCCAAACTTGAAAGACAATTAAAAGTTTCTCGCTATTCAGGCTACTTTGCCCTTCTTGATGGAATTTATTCGGCAAATCAACTAAAAACTAACATCCAAAAACAAAACCATCTTCAAAAATTAAGAAATTCTGCCATAGAATTGTGGAATGAATACCAAGATCGAGGTTCAGACATTTCGCCAGACTACTCAAGAATAGATTATCAAGAAGCATATTTGCTATGCTACTTTTTACCATACTCCCAACTGGTTCCTTACCTTCTCAATAAGTTAATTCTAAAGAAGAATTTCTCATATCAATTACCCGAAAAGGGATTATTAACCGCTTCTTTCTTTGGGTGCGGCCCCGGACCAGAGATATTCGGACTCATGCGTTACTTGGGATCAGTTCAACCTTCCATTAGTATTTCCGCTGCTATGTTGGACAGGGAATCTTGGACACACAGCAGAAAAATTGTCCGGCAATTATTAGATCGTGTATGGAGCTCTGATTTATATAACGTTCAAGAATTCAATACAGATATCGTAGGAAGTCCGAGCGAGTTTTTGCCAGCTGATTCAGAAAAGTGGGTAAAAAGATCTGATTTAATCGTCATTCAACATTGCCTAAATGAGAGACATAACGCAAAATCGGAGCAGTTGGTTAAAAACATGAAACAGCTTGTAGAGAACATGAAAACTGGTGCTGTGATGTTAATCATTGAACGCGCTAATTATGTTAAGGATCTACTTGGTCAATTCTGCCGCGTATTGCAAACAGAATTTAGGAACAGTGTAGAGTTTGTGCCCAAGATAGCGGGCACTGAAAAAATTAAACCCCTCCTTGAAATTATTCCTAAAGAATTGGCAACTAATTTCTTGATACACCAGCGATCAAAATCCGTAAACTCTGTAGAATTTATTTGGGTGGCCGTAGTCAAAAAGTAACCCACCATTGCATATAATCAGCAAAAAGAAATCAATAACAAGATCGGAAAACTAAAAAGGTGATCCCGTCTCTTTTTTCTTGAACGCCAAGCCATTTCGTGCTATCCTATACTCTAAGGAGATAGCGATATGCATCAACCCACAGAAGACCATCGCACAGCAAAAG
>CAZURU010000898.1:0-1583 GCA_964623585.1 uncultured bacterium | reverse complement strand
TCGCTCCTACAAAAGAAAATATCTACATACATAAAGTGAATAGGTACAATTGAATGGCCCTGAGAGATATTTTGAATAGTATTGACTTTTTTGTAGAATGTAATATAATTGATTTGTTAGAGAATAGGTAGTCTTAACAGAAAATTTCTATATCAACCTTTATGAAAAAAGTATCACGAGAAAAACGTCTATGAATATACTTCAAAAATATGTCGACAAGATGAAACGCTTGCGAATAGACAGGGCACACGGTGCAGCTCCTCATCAACCTATTCTCCTGTTAGCTGTTATCGAACTGATTGAGCAAGGGCAAATTTGTGAAAACAAAATTTATCTCACCCCAGATTTGGTAGAGACTTTTCTGAAGTATTGGACAAAAGTAGTAACTGATCGAAAACCTGATCTCGCTCTGCCATTTTACCATCTGCAAAACAGGGGATTCTGGCATCTCCATCCAAACGCTGGATACGAAAAAGTGTTGAGCGTTGCGAGTCGAATCAGACCGGTTTCTCGTCTTCGTGAAGTTGTTGCGTATGCGAGTTTAGATGAAGATCTCTATGTTTTGCTCACTGTTTCCCATGACCGAGAAGTGCTCCGTCAAACGCTTATCCGCACTTATTTTGCCGATTTCAAGGAAGAAATAGAAAGTCTCATCGCCGAGGATCAACAAATCGAAGAATACAGACAATCGCTGCTCCAACAAGTCAATCGCACATTTTCGTCTCTGGAATCGTTAGCCCCCATTGCAGCAGAGAATCCAATTCGGACTGCAGGTTTTCGTCAAGCAATTATGCGCATTTACGATTACACTTGTACTATTTGTCGGTTACGCGTTATCACAATGGATGGAGAAAGTGTGACAGAAGCTGCACACATCATACCCTTTGAGGTTTCAGGGAATAATGATGTACGAAATGGCATCTCGCTTTGCCAATTGCACCATTGGGCTTTTGATAGAGGTTTAATTTCTTTGAACAAAAATTATGAAGTGATCGTTTCAAATCTTATGTTGGAACGTGGACCTTCAGAGTGGTTACTAACAACCTTGCGTAGTAAGCCAATATTATTGCCTGAATATGATGAACTTTATCCGGCTCAAGAAGCGTTAGCATGGCACCGTGAGAAGATCTTCGTCCGGTAACCTAACCTGTTGGAAAGTCTATATTGATAAATTACGAAATTGGCCAATGTCGGACTAATTTTTCTGCTTGCATTGCAAACCGATTTCGTCTAAACTTTTATGGCAACTATGGCAGATCGGACAATTAACGATACAGTGTCAATCGGCGGGCTTCCATGAGGTTCAATAAATAAATTGGGTAATTGACGGGCAATGAATTGCCCTACTACCAACGGGTCCGCTCATAGTAGAGCGATTTATCGCACGTTGAAAAAATACCTGATTAAATTCTTAAGCTTCATCAAAGCGTGCCTACCGGTAGGTGTCTACAAGTTTGTTATGAGGAGGGACGCGTATGACGATTCGAGTCGGTATTGTGGGTACAGGTGGTATTTCACGGGCACATCATAGATCCTACACGGCTGTCGGTGGGTTTGAGATCGTCGCGGTGTGCGATATTATC
>CAZURU010000897.1:0-1584 GCA_964623585.1 uncultured bacterium | reverse complement strand
AAAAATAGAGGGCAGTTTGATCAACGCCAATCTTCTCCTCAGCGATGCGCCGTTGCAACCGATTTAGCAGGTGTTCGCTGTGGCTTTCTACCAAAACCTGAAGGTTGCGCTCAGTGATAATCTCTATCAATAGGTCAGCCAAATCAGCTTGTGCTTTCGGGTGGAGATGGATGCCGGGTTGTTCCAAAATTAAGGTCGAACCCTCTGGCACATAGTAACAGAGAATCAACGCTGGCAAAAATTGGGCTAATCCGTAACCCATGTCAGCAAGGGTAACTGCCGGATCCATAGAACCTTTTTGGATACGAATCTCGTAGTCATGATCGTTTAAGTCACCGACCGGCTCAAGCGCAAATGATTGAGCTAATTCCATCTCTTGGAGCCACGTGGAAATTCGCTCCTCAACCGTTCTCTCTCTCTCATCGTAGACAATTCTCAAGTTCCGCAACCGAGCAGATAGCAAAGCATGGATTGCCTTATCGCCCCAGGGTCCTATATCCTTCGGATGTTTGTTATTCCAATGGTAGCGGCGTTGTGGATGAACACGAATTGGACCGAGATAATAGACATGAGAAAATAGGAGTTCAAAGGAGGCAGCAAACTGATTGAGGAGATTTGGAGCATTTGGTGATATTCCGTAGCAGTTCTTTACATCCACTGTGTTTTTTAAACGTTCATGATTTAAATCAAGGTGGCCATTCATCCAGAATACTTTCGTTTGATTATCAAGACTATCGTAATTAAATTCTTCAACAAAGGGTCCCGCTTCATCATTGATGATACCTGTGTAAAAATTGAAACCATCTATTTTGATCTGTCCAAATTTTCCTTCCACGACTTTATAAGGGGGTGAGTTAAGTTTACACCCAATACACAAGTCAAGTGATATAATTTTCTCATCATTATCATTATGTCCGTGAATCACTTCGCGGAAGTCACCCAGATTCACAAGTGAATTTTCATTACCGAAGAAGATAACTTCCTCTGGGTCTGAACGTTCCGCTGTCTGCTTAAGCAGTAACAGCATTTGCAACAGACTGCTCTTCCCAGAACTATTTGTCCCAAAAAAGCCGGTCAGTGGAGCAAGTTTTACCTCACCGCTATCTTGCCACGATTTGAAGTTTTTCATCCGTATATATGTAATCATTTTCACTGCCTCCATGTTAACCCCTATTATATGCAGTTTCACGAGCAAATTCAAGCGAATCTAAACTGCAGCCAAGGCCATTCAATTTTTTTTTTAGGATCCGGTGCGAAATGCTGCGAAATCTAGCGAAAATTTCGGCGTTTTGTTTTAAAACATAACATACATGAAGTGTTAACACCTGCGAAAAGGACAACACCAAACACCAAACACCTACAATTGAATGCCCTTGAACTGCAGCAGAGAAGCATGGATGGACAGAGAACGCTCTTAAAATCCGCGATAATCCGCGTCCTCTGTGTAATCCGCGATTCAGACAATTAACACCTACACTTTATATTCCTTCATCACCTCATCGCCATAATGATTGATAACTTTCACAGCAATTTTACCAGTCTCAGGCTTCGCAAACGGTAGACTCTCTGTCCGATAAAGTGCTT
>CAZURU010000896.1:0-1587 GCA_964623585.1 uncultured bacterium | reverse complement strand
CAAGTGTTGCTCCAGATCGTCTGATTCGTGGTTTTGAAATGATGAATAAGTATGGACGTGAAGAGGGTCTAAAAAGGTTAGAGAAGCATGATCCGAAACTTGCCGAACAGGTCAAAAGGTTGCTTAACACAAAACAGATGCCACCGAGCAATACACGCGATAAAAATAAACATGATTAACAAAAGTATTTCTTACCTCTATTTTATCTTTTAAACTTTCCTGCATGCTGGATACATCCACACAGCAGGTCTAATATGACACGCCTATTCTGACGTGTCAATCCAAATAAAAAAGGAGAAATCAGATGTCTATCGTGAAATATACAACAAAATATACCCTCATCGCCGCAATCGCTATCATCGTCTGTGCAGGTATCGGGGGATTCGTTTATACCAAATATCAGGAAAATGATCTAACACGACCTGATGAAAGAATTTCTTCTATGCCTGGCGTTGCTCGTGTGGACGGTTCTAATGTGTGGGAAAAGGTAGAGGTCGATGTGAAACGACCAAAGCGGACAGGTTCTCACACACACATTGACGATGATATACATCACCAGCATTTAAGAGGCCCTTTTCCCCTGGGAAAGTTGCCTCTCGATCTCGGAAAACGTTTAGATAAGGTGAACTCAAATGGCAACTCCTACTATTCTAACCCGAACTATTTTCAAGAGGTGTTTGAAGCAGTGAGTAATGGTCAGGATATGGAAACGACTATCAAAGTTCTCAAAGAGCATGGTATTTACACCCGCGTTGTTTTGGAACACATGGATAGCTACGAAGCGTTCAGATACGTTATTGAGGTGGCTCCAACAGATTTTAAAGGACCGTATGTTTCTGGTGGACCGTTTGCTTCTATGAGGGATGACATAAAATACGCGAAACGTGTGATAGCTGAGGATCCTCGTAGTTCAGAAGCATTGGAAGCAGGACTTTATATCGCGCGTCTTACCAGAATAGAAGACCCTCATGAAGCAGAAACCCATCTTCGAGGGGCGTTGAAATATCATCCAGATTCAAGCAAAGCTTTATATAGGTTAGGACATTTGTTGAGCCTTGAGAAGCCAGATGAGGCGATTGTTCACTTGAAAAAGGCTATAAACCATAATCCTGCACAGGTCAATTCAGAGTTAGGTGTTGCCTATGAGCGTTTGGGAGACTACAAATCAGCGTGGCTTCACTATAAAAAGGCACTTAAATATAATCCAAACGACTTATGTATCCTGAATTTGGGAGCGATAGCGCGAGGTGAACCGAATTTGTTGCCTATTAAGCGTGAAGTTCCTGTGGATAGAACATTTGAAGGTGCATCCGTTGTAGAACATCCGTCATCGGTTGTTCCTTTTTCGGAGTCCGATTCGTATATAGATGTTTTTCCGTTTAGAGATGTAGATGAAGACGTGTTCCAGTCTTCTCCCGAAGTTCCCTCGCCACCGGATCCAGTTGTTATGGATGCCGAGCATAAGGCGTTTTTAGAGTTTCTTCGCGAACAGGAACACGCGGCACAAGAGGCACAAGCTGCCTACTTCAAACGCAGGGTTTTTTAGTTTTAGACATTTTAGTTATATTTTATTACAAACGTTAATAT
>CAZURU010000895.1:0-1595 GCA_964623585.1 uncultured bacterium | reverse complement strand
TATTCAACTTCTTGCTCATCACTTTTTGAACGACTTTGCCGAGACATCTGAAAAGGCGATTCAAGGTATTTCCACTGAGGCGATGGATGTGTTGTGCGAATATAATTGGCCGGGCAATGTGCGGGAATTGATGCATGTGATGGAGCGAGCCGTTGCCCTGTCAGATGCGGATGCGATCCAGATTGAGGATTTACCTGAAAATTTAATCACCCAGACCAAAGATACCATTGGTTTCGCGCAGACCGATTTGCCTTTCCAGGAAGCTAAAGACGCCGTGATTGAGAATTTTGAGCGGATCTTTATTGACCACCTGCTCGAAGAGCACAATGGCAATGTGTCCCGTGCAGCCAGACAGAACGGAACAGAACGGCGCACATTGCAACGGTTAATCTCAAAATATGCAATAGATGTATCTACTTACAGATAGCAGTCAACTTATCCCATCCACCCTTTTCATAAGATACAAGACGTAAGTAGTAAGAAGCCCACCACCCCTCTAGGCAATCAGCATTCAAGGGTCAGCCCCTACCCCTCCACCCCAATCTCCAGTATCCAGCCTCTGCTTCTTATCCGTCATGGTTGGTCAACGGATAGCATCAGGTGCGACAAGAATGTCCCAAAAGTGCGACAGGAATGTCCCTCCTGATCCCTGTTACTGTGGATCCCATTTTTTAGATTCAAAAAATTTCATGCGAATAAATCATTGTAATAAAAAGATATACAGATAAAGAGAAAATATATGTCATCAATGCAGTTTAAAGTGGCACATATTTCGCTTTTAAGTTTTGCCACAAGATAGCAGTGACAAACAAGAAGGGTAATACATTCAAGAGATTGATGCTTTCTGGGAGATTAGAGAATGATTTATAGTCAGTGGCGTTACTTCAAAAGTGCATTTTTTTTTGGTATGCTGTGCTTGTGTGCCTGTAAAAATGATAGGCAAGCAACACCTACAGTTCAGAGAATAAGTATTAAAGCAATCATCGACATCTCAGATGAAATCCACTTGGAGAAAGTCCGTCCAATGAAAGAAATGCGTTTACGTTTAAGTGAATTAAGAATCAATTCATTTAAAGAGATGTATTTCATAAATGAATTTGATCGAAGGATTTATCACTATGCCCCCAATGGTAATTTCATAAAAAAAATAGGAGATTTTGATGCTCACGAGGACACCTTTTCTCCAAAGTTCTTAGAAATCGATAAAGAAAATAATGTATATGTAATTGATCGAAAGAAAATTTACAAGCTTTCAAGATCAGGACAAATAATAGATCAGTGGGAAGCCGACTTTAAACCAAAGTCTCTGGCTCTCGATGATAAAGGAGAGATTTATTTGGCGGGATATCACTTTGGACACTTGATTCATAAATATAACGAAAAAGGTAAGTTTCAAAAATCTTTTGGCACATATAATCATAAGACCGATAGCTTCACAAAAGGAACTTATTCAGCTGAGCACATCGTTTTTTTTCGAAATAGAATAGGTCTAAGCCATAGATCCCCGTATGAACTGATGTTTTTTAATAAGGAAGGTGATTTTGAATATAACATCACACGTTCTGAGTTATTGGAACTTCCGCCAGAGGGATACA
>CAZURU010000894.1:0-1597 GCA_964623585.1 uncultured bacterium | reverse complement strand
GCATAGTAACTATCATAACGAGCCTGCCAAAGACGTTTGCGTTCAGTCTCATCAGTTGCCCAACGAAAATCTCCGCTACCATTCACCGATGCTATGGATCCAGCAATTTCTGAACTCTCTGTGACGGTGTTAGGTGAACCGTGAAACTCAAAGAAGAGTGTCGGTGCAACATCGTAATTGAGCCCTGAGTATTTGTTGACTGCCTCCATTTGTAATGCGTCCAATAACTCTATCCGCGCAACATTTATGCCGGTATCCATCAGTTTTATGACAGTGTTCACAGCAGCATCAACTGTTGAGAATGCACAGACCGCAGCCGTGACAGATTCTGGCAACCGTGCTAACTTTAGCGTAATCTCTGTAATAACACCTAATGTCCCTTCTGACCCAATGAATAACCTTGTCAGATCATATCCTGCTGCTGATTTTCGCGCTCTTCCACCGGTACTAATAGTATCTCCATCTGCTGTTATTACTGTCAATCCGAGAACGTTATCCGACATCGTTCCGTAATGCACAGCACTCGTGCCTGAAGCGCGTGTTGCTACCATACCACCCAAAGATGCATCCGCACCCGGATCAACAGGAAAATGAAGTTGTGTTCCCATTTTAGCAAGATGTGTGTTGAGTGCTGATCGTGTTACGCCTGCTTGTACAGTTGCATCTCTATCGCTCGGATTTACACTGAGAATTCGATTCATTCGGCTTAATGACAAGCAGAGTGTACCATCAGAAGAGACGACTGTCCCCTCAACACCAGTGCCAGTCCCATAAGGGATTATAGGTATTTTATAGTTTGCACATATCTTAACAATTTCCGATACTTCCATATTGGAGTCAGGAAAAACTACCGCATCTGGAAGTCCACCTTGGTGATATGATGCATCCTTTGCATGTGCTTCTCGGATACTTTTGTCGGTGGTGTATCGCGTTCCGAGGAGTGAGTGAAGTTCATTGTGTTTTGGTTGTGTATTATGTCTGTTCATGCTAACGGTATTTTAGCATGAATTGTGGGTAGTAGCAAGTGAAAGTTAAGAGAATGTCTTTGAACGTTTAATCTGGAAAAGTAACACCCTGATATATTCTCTGCAACGATAATTCGCATTCAATTGAGACAATCGGGACTTGCTGATTGAGATCCTGAAAACTGGTAAATCCCCATTCATCAGGTCTACGCAGGAAACGTTCCACGTTCACTTTATCTTGTGAGACAATGATATATTCTTGTAAGGATTCAATCTGACGGTAATGTGAGAATTTTTCACCCCTATCAAGCGCTTCTGTGCTGGGTGAAAGTATCTCAATAATAACTATTGGATTGCGTAACGTATCAAATACATCGTCTTCAAAAGTTGGTTCTTGGGATACAACTACAATATCTGGATAGAAATATGATGCTATTGTCGGAGAACCCACGCGCATTTCACCGATGTAAGCCTCAATTTCCCTATCTATTATCTGCGGGTGAAGTTCAGCAGCGATATTGAATGAAATAAGATTATGGGCGCGACTTGCACCTGACATAGATATAATCTTTCCCTGTACGTATTCATGTCTGACCGTTTCTGCATCTGGTACAAATTTACGTTCAAAACTT
>CAZURU010000893.1:0-1600 GCA_964623585.1 uncultured bacterium | reverse complement strand
AGGAAATCGCAAAGTTACGCAAGGAACCGCTGATCGACATGCATCATCGCCGGGAGGAACTGGTTGCCCGCATCAAGGACAAGCTGGGTGTGACGGAGTACTGATCGATCTACTTGTAGAAATTTACTGTTTCAGACCAGTCACAAGGTGATAAATATTTTAAATCGATCTCAAATTCATCCATTCAACCAGTGAATGTCAAGTCTGGAGTCAGGATATCAGAGATGTAAAGTTTCTAAGTGTCGTATTAATTATCTGACTTGACCATGTGAAAAATATACAAGAGCAAATTAATTCACACCCAATTACAGCCTACGGCGTTGATGGTTGCCATAAAGGCTGGTTCTTCATCGCTCTGAAACCGGATGGAGAAATTGATTGGGGCTTAGTCTCGACAGCTCGCGAATTGGTTACAAAATCAGACGATTCAGACCGAATTTTCATCGATATTCCGATTGGACTATCAGACAGTCCAGATGAACGCTTGTGTGATAAAGAAGCTCGAAAGCAACTTGGCCAACCACGAGGGAGCAGTGTGTTTCGAGCGCCGGCGCGCTACGCACTTAGTGCTGAAACGTATGTCGAAGCTTGTAAAAAAAATCAGGAAAAAACTGGTAAGCGACTGTCTCAACAAACATTCGGGATCATGCCGAAAATTAGAGAAATTGATGATTTAATGAGAAGTTATAAAAAAGCTCGCCACCTCATTCGAGAAATTCACCCCGAGATATGCTTCTGGGCTCTCAACGAAAGCAATGCCATGAAGTTCAAGAAAAGTAAACAGGCAGGAATAGAAGAACGACTTGCCGTCTTAGAGCGCATCCGTCCTTCCGCCCGCCAGGAGTTTAATAAGATACTCAAATGTTTTCGGCGCAAAGATGTCGGTCGTGACGACATTCTTGATGCGATGGTAGCTTCTGTCACAGCCTCCGCAGATGCATCCGCGCTTTGCAGCTTGCCTGCACAACTAATGAGAGACGAATATGGGTTACCAATGGAGATGGTATATGTTTCGAAGAGTGAAACAGTTGGAAAGATTTATGATACGACGCAATGGAATTTCGTATCTAGTCCCTAAATTTTTGCCTTGCCTCAGGTTTACCACAAGAAGGTAATTTTTCTACAGCGACCATTAATTTTTCGGGAGTTGGTTGTTTTACTTCAGCCCAGTCGAAATTAAAACATTTTTGTGTTTCGCTTGGGATTTGTTCACGTTCAACAGCAATAAATCCTGTTCCCGGCACACCGGTAGCCCGTCCCACAACCAGAACGGTTAAAGCTGGCAGGTCTTCGAGTAGACAGTATGACTGTATAGGCTCCAGGTACAGCTTCCCGACCATTTGAGGATTACTGCTATCGATATCACTGTAATACAATGCCTGCCTGCTCTTGGCAGCCTCCGTCAGCATGGACCAGACTTGGGCCGCTTTTTCATACCTTTCCATATTTATATACTCTGCTGATTTTTTATGTTTGCTCGTATCAATTTAACATGGATGCACAGGATGTGTCAGAGACTGATATTTGTTTCCAGTTACATTTTTAAATATAATTGCATTGAAACCCGATCAAGTTGTTCACCAAATACTAGCGAGTGCAA
>CAZURU010000892.1:0-1602 GCA_964623585.1 uncultured bacterium | reverse complement strand
ATGTTTTTTGAGAAAGTGTTCGACTAAACCCTCGATATCTTCCTGCCGTTCCGACAGTGCTGGCAGAGATATAGAGACAACATTCAATTGATAATAGAGGTCTTCACGAAATGTCTTATCTTTAACGGCTTGTGCAAGTTCTCGGTTGGTAGCTGCTACGATTCGGACATCCACTGGAATTGGTTTTTCACCGCTAACTCTTTCTTTTTTCTATTTTATAGATATCTATGAATGTCTGGATTGCGCGAAGGAGACAGAAAGAAACGGCGATGATGGCAAGGCTCATAACTGCGGAATATGTCACAACACCAGAACAAAGTTGGCGGGAATCTGCGTTTTACCGGACGATCGTTGAGAATAACATCTTTCGTCCGCTTGGCTGGACACCGCCAAACCCTACGCCCGTGTATCGTTTGCTTGGGACCGTTATTTCTACAGATGGCACAAGTGGGCAAGCGATTCTTCAGGAAATTGTGTCATCGCGCCTTTATTTTTTAAAGGTAGGAGACAAAGTCGGCGATGCCATATTGCGTGAAATTCTGCCCAAACAGGTGAAACTGGATAAAAGCGGGCAGCCTGTCAGACTCAAGCTCAGCACACTTCAGTTCTTGTCGCCGACACATACGCGCGGAGCTGCGCCTTCTCGTCTGGGTTCACAAATAAGCACTGCTCGGACACACGAGGGACCAACAGATCGGGTAAAGAGCGTCTCAAAAGAAGAACGCCGCAGGTTGATAGAGCGATATTACGAAAAATAAAAAGAAAATCATTTGAAATTTTCTATGAAGTCGGATATACTTTTAGGGAAGTGTTCACATATTTTCAAACTTTACTATAATAATCCAAGTTGCTATTAACAGAATTTTGCACATTTTAATAGTTAGCAACTTGGGTATAACAGGAAGAATATATGAATCATCTTACCAAACAGGCATCAAGATTAAAAAAGGGAGGGAAACTTGCATTTTTTGCTTTTTTCGTGATTCTCCTCGGTGTTCCAATAGAATACCTAACTAACAATATGCTAATGGCTATAGGCATTAGCTGCATAGGTATGTGGTTATACATTTGGGCACTCTATATTGGTCCCTGTAATTCATTTTTTGCAAAGAACCTGCGGTTGTGGAAGTCGCTACGTACTTTTCTACTTATCTCTAACGTCCTCATGTGCATTGCACTAATAGGTAAGCTTCTTTTGGAATAAATACTTCCAATAATAGGAGAATAACCAATGAAATGGGTGAAGGAGAATGCCGCACCTATACATGCTAATTTCTTGAGCGGAATGCTTATCAATATTGGCCTTTGGTGGATACTCCTTACAGACACAAAGTTCAACCTAATCTTTACATTCTGTATAATCCTTATTTGCTGTGGTTTTTGGTTGTTAGCTTGGTGGATTCATGAGGAGCATCCGAGCAGGTTTCAAAAAATTCCACAGCAGCATCTTCGCTTTTACCGTCGCGCGACACACATAGGTAGTTGGGTAGCACTCATTCTTGTGATTTTTGTCGTCTGTTTTTTCGTTTTACAGAGATATTTGTAACAGCCTAAAAAGTGGCAGCTTAAGCTTTTAACAATAAGAGGCGATACTTTAAAGTA
>CAZURU010000891.1:0-1605 GCA_964623585.1 uncultured bacterium | reverse complement strand
AAACACAATCTTCAGCTTATTCTCAAACGCGGTTAATAGCTGATTCATAACAACTGACAACTGACTACAATAAGAGCATTCAAAATCGCTAAATTCCACAATCGTAACAGGCGCTTCCGGAGACCCTTGCGTTGGAAATCCTTCAATAGAAATATCATATACTGGCGGATCGGGTTCCTCAAAATAGGCTTCTACGTGAAATTGGTTGTGTAAATTCGTCATATATTCGCGCTCTGCTTTCATTTGGTTTTGATTGGCTATTCGAACTCGAATGGCGGTCTTCAACTGATCCTTAAAATCCTGTTGTGGATCTAAGTCAATACGCATCACTTCAAATATCTTTCTCCAGCGAGATTCACTATCGAGATTTCTAAATTCTGGTTGCTGATTGATAGTATCAAATATGTGAGCGATTTCTTCTTCAATTTCAGAATCTTTGACAGCGGGAACATCAACTTCAGATTCAAAAATTTTGCTCACAGGAACACCCAATTCTTGGGCTTTAATGGCTAATAATTTTTCTCCAACAATTGTATTTAGTCGATCCAATTTCAATTCATACAGTTCTTGCTGAGCAGGATAAATTTTGGTATGGTCAAGATCATGTTCATAAATCACCCTACCATTGTATTTCGCGACCTCTGTATCAGATTTTACTTGATGCCCATAAACTAAACCATATGGCAAGTGGAACAGAAAAGACATCCAAATTGAGGTGAAAAAGAGCCTATAATTCCAAACAGGACATTGATATATCCTCTTGAGCATAATAGTGATTGCGTATTTTGAGGTCATACATAAACTCATTTCTTTGAAGAATAGAACCATATCCCAGCGAGGATTCGGGTTGAAATCGCGTTATATTTTGAATCGGGCCCCTACTCTGATCTTTTTTCTGCCGAAGGACAAAACATCTGCGCTATTTGAATAGATGTGTTCAACTCGTCCATTTTTATTCACAATTAAAACTGTCATTTTTATCGAATCCAAGAAAACTGGTTTCTGAATTTGGAATGCCACCACATAACCACTCTGAAATTCAAGCAAACCTGAAGAACTGCTCTCGGCATCTGTTGAAAAATCTAATTCTCTAACAGATAGAATTTCATCTTTACTTCCCTGGGGCATTAAAACGTAAGAAATCGCAACGCAACCTTTTGCATTTAAGCTGAAAATGGCTGTTGGAATAGGACGAATTTTATTACCCCCATCGCAAAATTCCCAACCTTGTATTTTTGGCTCCTTTTGACCTTCCACTATATTAAGATCCAGAGGATATTTTGTAATAGGATAAATACCAAAATTACTTTCGGTTTTATTGCATGTACAAACTCCTTCTGGCCGATCTACTTTTGTTGCATATTCCGCATTTAAATGAAAAAGTGATTCATAAGTATGGTAAAGATTATCTGTTGGTTCAAGAATATCCGTCATGATCCAAAAACGACTTTTTAAAAAGAAAATCGAGCGCGTATGCAAAACTTTTATTTTGTCTTTACCAAACCCGTCATTATAGCTTGCAGATACAAAATCGAAATCGTCATTCGTTATCCAGTTGGCACTACCTTTCTTGATCTTATACCCATGCGTTTCAGATGACTGTTG
>CAZURU010000890.1:0-1605 GCA_964623585.1 uncultured bacterium | reverse complement strand
GAGCAGAGAGTCGATAGGCATCTACTGTGGCATTCACGGGAATGTTTTTTCCATTTAGCCAAAACGATTCGCCTTTACTCCTGCTCAACCAATCTAACTTGTGCCCCGGGCTTTCTTCATCTAAGTATCCACTAAAAAAAATCGTACTCTGGGGATCAGGCAGAATCTTTTCTGCATATTTAGCAGAAGCACTTTTATCCAGCAACATCCCCGAACTCGCGACAATAATTCCACTGAAAACATCAAGGTTACTTTCCAAATCCCTCGGTGCTTTTTGAATGTTGGAATCAAAGACTTTCACTTTATGTCGCTCGTAAACCTCACAGAAATATTGGGCAAGACCACCAATATAAATTGTGAAAGGTTTCAATTTGCCTTCATAAATCAAACTTTGCAAAATTAGCGAGATTTCCTGACTCCTTCCGATCGCAAACGCTGGAATTAGAACATTTCCATTTTCTTCCAAGCACCTCTCAATTTTTAGGGCAAAAATTTCGCGTTCAGCAGCAATGTTATTTATATGTTTAGTTTTTTGATAACCGTAGGTAGACTCAGTAACCAATATATCAACTTCCAAGTTATCAGGGACCCTATATCCCGGAACGGTCATCTGGTCAAAAGGCGTAAAATCGCCTGTGAATAAAACATTCCCAGAATCAGTTTCAATATAGATCATTGCCGCGCCTAAGATGTGACCAGCAGGGAAGAATGTGATTTGACAATCCTTGAGATGGATCGGTTGGCCCCATTCTGCCGGGACTATGTTTTCAATGACATGCCGAACTCTTTTCTCATTGAATTCGTTAACAACCTGAACATCTATGAAAGCCTCATCTACTCGTCTTGGTTTTAACTGGGCTTCCATAATATCCTTGGTCGGCCGCGTAGCATAGATCGGGATTTCTGGAGCATCGTCAACCACTACCGGAAGAGATCCAATATGGTCAAGATGACCGTGAGAAACTAAGACTGCGTCTAGATCCCACAAACCATCCAATATTTTTTGTTCATAAAGAGCCGTAAAACGCGGAAAGCTTTTATCCGCCCCTAAACGAATTCCTGAATCCAATAGGAATCGAACCCCGTTCAGTTGGAGAAAATAAGAACTTGCCCCAATTTCATTACCACCACCGATTGGAAAAAAGAGATTTGGGCTTTGTCTAACATGTTTCATGTATTATGTCTTATTATGAACAGGACTTACGCAATTTTGACCGTAGCGCGTTCTGTGAGATGGAAATGCCCTAAAAAAACGCAGGCGGTCTCTTGGCACAGGAGACCAACAGTCTCCTATGCTACAAAAGAGCATCATGCGTAAGTCCTAATGAATAATGCATAAATAGCGTGAGTGCGATACCGCCAATTGCGGAAATCAATCAGTGAAATAGGTTTTGACTTCTTGTCCGACTAGCGTTTGAAGTCTTGCGATAAACCCTTGAGAGTGAGGATCACTATAGGGTGAAAAGTGAAAAATCACAGTCAACTCATGAAAATTCAAGGAAACCTCCCTTGGCAACTCAGCATTCAACCTGTTTCACGAGGTTGGATAGGACTCGACATAAGGGTATGCCGAGGTGAAACTCCTATCCGCCAAGTTATTAAGAG
>CAZURU010000889.1:0-1608 GCA_964623585.1 uncultured bacterium | reverse complement strand
ACGATGGACTGCTCCTTACAAGTACATTAGCAGTCAAATGTATAATCTCAGCATAATTAATACGGGCAATTTTGTTGTTGTCGGGATCGGTATTTGACATATAATGCTTCTTTTGGATTCACACGAAGGTGAATGGTTATTCGATTCATAATGAATAGGATCTCTGTCACATAATTTGGTATAGAACTAATCTGTAGTTCCGTGTTGTTATAGACGAAAAACAGAGTGCTACCTATACCTCGGTGCTTAAATCCGGTGCTTTCTCAGCGGGTTGTTGTTTATGGGCCTGATGGTAATCGTAATAATTAATACCTAAATCCCCAAGGTTCACAATAGTTGCGCAGATTCTTTTATAATGTTCATTCTCCGTCAGTGATTTTAATGAATCCAAGTTTTCTACATGTTGATGTGCCTCTGTCGCAAAAGCTGTAAGATTTGATGGATCCAGTTTTTCAGCATCCATTAGATGTTGTTTAAACGCGGCTTTAAAGGCATTTTGACCTTCTTCAGTTAAAGCAATTGATATACTATCGATATCCTGATCGGGCATCGATATCGAAATGGATTCAAGATGCTCTACGTTCTCAATAACATCTGAAAGTGCTTGGACAGCTGCTAAAATATCACTTGATTCAGCAGCAGCCTCGCCGCCCTCTATGATAAGTTGTAAGAGGTTGCTAACAGTTCCACCACCCGGGATTAAACCTGCTCCTAAACCAAGTATAGACGTGCCAACCCTCCTTTTTGACCGACTCTTGGATTTTTCAATCGTTGTGTTGTAAGTTTCAGATAGATCCTTGTACATCCGCTCAAGGTTTTGGTAAGCTTCAATCACCTGTTCGTTCTTTTTCTGTTCGTGATGAAAAGCAACTACGCTCGTCTGCAGCAATATTTGAGAATGGTGGAAATGTTTCACTGCATTTGCGTTACTTTGTGAGACTTCTGCCCGATCTGTTTTAAGATCCTCAATTTCATCTTCTGCAGAAGCCAATTTGATTTGTAGATTCTGGCTTTTCTTTTCCTCCTTAGTTAAGTCAGTAGACAGCGTTTCATTCCTTGTAGATAGTGCTCTGTTTTTTGTAGACAGTCTTTTGTTCTCAAATAAAACACTTGCCAATCCAAGACAACTTACTGCAATTATTGAGATTATGATAATCAAAATGTCCATTTATTCGCCTCCTAACTTTTGACTACACAGAATTATTTCACACACCTATTTATAGAGGATATTTCCCTCTATGCCCTCTTCTAAATACATAATGAATCTCTGAGTTTCACGAGTCCCAAAAAACAGAATTAAATTCACACTAATTTTTGAAATCTGCACAAAACAGGCACTTCATCATGCAATAACGCGTGTTGGAGCCCGAAAGGTTGCATAAAATCAAAATTTTTCAGAATATTTAGGATTTAATGTGGAAATGTAAGTATCCGTTTTTCAGGTTCTATTGTAATGGGCAGATGTGGAATCCATTTTTATCAATTGACGCGCAATGGATTAAAGGAGGACGGGACATAATCTCCGTCTAGAGAAAGGAAGTCTGGGTAGACATAGAGACCTACCCAGACAAATGTATGTATGCGATCGTGAGATCGCGTTTACTGCGG
>CAZURU010000888.1:0-1612 GCA_964623585.1 uncultured bacterium | reverse complement strand
CTATTCAGCCCTTTTTTTCGTGATTGTCCAGACAGCAAATGCCCTTCGATCCTTTAAATTTGATTTTTGTAGCTTTTTGATTCCGGCCTCTGCACTATGAATTCCATTAAGAACATCAGAGCGAGTTACCCTGTGGAGGGGATCATAGTCAGCTTTATGACGCTTACTCTGTAGTTCCACAAAAGTATCGGCCAAGTCCAGTAGATTTACTGGAAAATTTTCCCTGATAATTTTATTTCTGAACTGGTTTCTGGCAAAACCATGCTCTACCGCTCTATAGGCTTGCCCCCATGCTTGTTCATTTCTTGAACTGGCGGTCTTACCTACCAAACTATCAGCACAATTCCGACAAACTGCATGAAAAAACGCATAGTAAGCAGTACTCAGTGCCCTTCTTAAGTCCGCTTGTCGTGGTTTGCCTCGTCTTCTTCCAAGCTGCCGTCGGGCTGTAGAGATGAAATCAAGAGGAAGCAAGGTCTACTTCTTCAGGTGTCATGAAGTAAAATACAGGGTATATGTCTGACTGAAATTCACTAAGTGGTTCGCGAATTTGGCGAGCCAAGCTCAGGCGTTTTTCTGGATCCAAGAGATCATTTTTTGCTTCGAAAACGATTGTAATATTCAAAATGGGATCACCGTAATGATCTTCACCTTCTTCGGATTTCAAATTGATTATTCTCGCTGGCTCCAAGTGCCGTTGGACAATCCTTTTCAAAATTTTATCAATATTCTTCATGAACACCTTTATCCTCTATACAAAATATAGGATACCAAACTGGTGTTGGCAACAATATTCTTAGGGTGAACAAGTTGAGTACAACAATAGACCAGAATAAGTATCACTCATTCTTTAAAAATCGAGTTAATTTCGAACTATGCACTGGTGAATTTTTCTTACAAATAAAAGGGTATGTTTAGGAAGATGTTCCCGGAGACCTTTTGTAGCGGATTCTCTGCCGCTTTCCACGTCGTTTCTTTATCCTTCCACTTCTTTGAGAAAGTTCATTGAGAAGTGATTGTCTTTTTGTAGGTGAAAACAACGCCCAGTTACTGATCTCTTCCGGAGTTCTGAAACAGCCGATGCATATTTTCACATCCGGATGTATAAGACAGACTTGTTGACAAGGGCTGTCCGGTTCCTTTCGCTTCCAAACCTTGTCCTTGGCCATTAATATTTCCTTTTGTTTTGAAAATATTCCAGAGCTGTCTGAAGAATGATCGATGCTGCAAAATTATCCTTCTTGGCGGCTCTTTTTTTTCGTGAGGTCCCAGTTTCCAGAAGATATTTTTCAGCCGAAACTGTAGAGAGTCGTTCATCCCAGAAAGTAATCGGTAAAGAGGTATACTGGCACATATTTCTTGCAAAAGCCCTGACAGATTGGCACCTGGGACCTTCAGATCCATCCATGTTCATGGGCAGGCCTAAAACATAACCTGCCCAATCCCAATAGGATTCGAGTGTTAACAGCTTATCCACATCATTCTTGAATTTTGTTCGTTGCAACGTTTCAAGTGGAGTTGCTATCATCAAGTTTGTATCGGAAATGGCCAACCCTATCGTCTTTGTTCCGACATCAAGAGCGGCAATCGGCTTTCCTGGCATGAGAGCATC
>CAZURU010000887.1:0-1615 GCA_964623585.1 uncultured bacterium | reverse complement strand
ATATTTCTTCAATGGTCGGGTTATTCAAAGAGTTGAAGTGCCCCGTCCTTGACCATAAGGACAATCGGGTCATACACTGCTTCACCATTGGGGTCAAACGAGAAATTTCCTAAAATTGTTGGGAACTCCATCGTTTGTGCGAGTGCGTCTCGGATCGCAGCGGAACTTGCCGATTCCGCGTTTGCGATGGCGTTGACGAGAATATAGAGCGTGGCATACGACTGGGCCGCCCACGGTTCGGGTTCAATTTCGTATTTCGCCCGATACTTCTCGATGAAGTCTTGGTTTCCGGGTATATTAGACAGACTCGTCCATCCTGTAAAAGCTATCGCGCCCTCGGCGGCATCGCCTGCTGCTTGAATTTCTTTTGCAGTCAAATCAGGCACAATAAGTTGAACAGTGTCGGGTATACCGAGCTCACCGGCTTGAATGAGAACCTGCGTCATCTCTACTGACAACGCAGAGACGAAGAGTGCATCAGGTGCCATGTCCATGATATTGGTCAATTGCTGAGAAAAATCGGTATCTCCGGTTTGGAAAGTTTCCTCTGTCAGAATCTCGACGTCACTTGCCTCAAGTGCTTTCTTCAATTCATCGTTGCTACTTTCCGAGTAGGTATCAGCCGCATCATATATCAGGGCAACTTTCGTATAGCCGAGTGTCTCGTGGGTCGCCATGACCCCACTGGGGTTCATTATATCCACAGCCAGACCGGTGCGGAAGACATAATCCCCAATCGAGCTCAAACCTGCAGCGGAGGAGACCGAGCTAAAGGCCACCACCTCACCCGCTTGTGCAATTGGAAAAGCATCTTCAAGGTAATCTGAGATAGCGATTCCCACGAGGGCTGGTACGCCTTCATCAACGAGTTCCTGAACGGCTGCAATGGCACCTTCTTCGGTACTCTGATCATCCTTGATGCCGAATGTGAAGCTCAACCCTCCGGGATTCGCGTTATTGATTTCTTCAAGTGCTAACTCAAATCCGCGTTTCATCGGGAGGCCATACGGTTCAGCATCTTTTCCTGTCAGAGATACGACCATGCCGATGGGAAGTATTAGCGGTTCTTCAGTAGGAGGTGCATCAGGCATCATTGGAGGCATCCTCTCACAACTGGAAAGCCCGACAATTAAAGCAGTCATTGCTGCTAATGCAAACGTGAATGTTATGATTCTTCTTATGTTCATTTTCGATCTCCTTTTTTTCATTGAAAACTTGGGTGCGGTTAATTTAAAATACCATCGTTCTTAACCAGATCGTTATCGCCATTAAAAACTGGTCTGTGTATAAAGCCCCTCTTAATACTTCAAAAAAAAACACTTTGGAATGAAGCATTCTAATATAAATAATTCCAAAATCCGGTTTAAAAACGTAACCGTCTATTATTATTTCATAGTTGCAAACGATTGTCAATTAAAAATGGTTTTAGTCGCTATTTATCAGTTAGGAGGTATTTTATTTACATAAAAGGACAATAAATATTATCAGATATGGATCGACAGATAAGTGTAATTATAGCGTAAACTTTTAGTTTCCACCATATAGCACACAAACTAAATGAACTATAGTTTGGACAATTTTAAGAATTAAGATGACAATAAACAGAAAAAAGGGT
>CAZURU010000886.1:0-1619 GCA_964623585.1 uncultured bacterium | reverse complement strand
CATTGACGTATTTTTGAAAAACAAAATTTTAAACCTGATCTATCGCTACCAAAAAAGGGCAGATTCAGACTTGGTCTCGATCATCCAATGTTCCAGATTTGCTTTGTCAATCTACGGCTATTCTTGATTTATTATCGGAGCAAAGGCTTCAAACGGAGGGACAAAACCCATTCGTTTTATTGCCTTAAGCAAAAGATTAAATCCTTTCATAGCTTGCTCTTTACAACAATCTTTGACCTTCTTTCCAGAACCGCAAAAGCACGGATTATTTCGTCTTATCTCCAACCCTGACACAAGGTATTGGTATATCTCTAAACGTGTCTTATAGGAATGATATGCGCAACTTAATCCAATAGAACCCCAGTTATTAAGCTCATGCTTGAAGTCGGCTAAACCTTCCAGGATTCCAGCGTCTCCGTGTCTGAGACCACGCCAGGGTTCTATACCGTATTTCTGCCAATAACTGTGATAATAAAGATAGGGGATTAATAACCTCTCAAAAAAATTTTGTATGCTGCTGTTCTGTTCCATTATTGCTAAAATACTCACTGGATGGCCTAAACAAAATTCTTCTGTCTCAGGAAAAATGTGTAGATCCATCAGCGGTTTCCCTACTTCCTGTGCATACGTTTCCAACCGTCCTTCGGTTTCTGTAAAATACGGATACCTGTTTTCATCAAAAAAACCTTCTATTTCATAATGATCTTCCAGATAAAATCTTCCTTGTACTGAACCGGGTCTTTCATGCCATATCTCAATTTCAGGGGGTCTTATCAGTGGCGGGTTGGACTTGGTTCTCATTGCAGCCCCAAATCGTAAGACTCCCGTTATAGTATCTTCGTTTTTTATGCGAAGCCCGGGATAATGCTTTCGTAGCCATTGAATATCATCCAAAATGATTTTCATTTTGACCATGGCCGATTCGCTTTCACTTGCTTTGGCGGAGAAATTATAGTGGGAGCGACTACAAGGGGGACTATTAAGCCAGAATTTTTCGGAAACCATCTTCCGAATTGTCGAAACATTAATTCACAGGATTCCGTTACGCTTATATTGCCACCATATAATGCTGTTTCCATGTCTTTATATAAGAATCTTATCCTTTCAACTATTACATCTTTTTCTTCAGGAGTAAGGTTTTTGTCAAGACACTGGGAATCGTCGGATGGATCTTTGACGCAGCCACCATTTTTCAAATAATCAATCATTCGGCCGGAAACTTTAAGTACAACTACATCATCATCAATCTCCCCTTTTGAAATTTTTTCATCCACAAAAGCGCGTTCAACCATCGCCATAATGAGCAACGATTTCATTGGCGATTTCTCCCATTGGTTATCACGCCATGCCTTGAAATAGCAACAAACTCGGAGAAACTGTCTGCCGTATTTTTCCGTACATTTCAAAACCCAGTCAATAATCAGCCTCGGGTCGGATTTAACCCATCCCTCCTTTCTGTGAGCAAGCCAAATAAAATCAGACTCTGCAAAGTCGTAGTAAGGTATATTTGCTTCCTTATATAAAGAATAATAGCCAGAGCGGTGTGTGTAGTCAGTGTCCTCTGATAACTGTGCACCCCTTACGAAATACAAAGGAATATCAATATGTTTATCGTTAGA
>CAZURU010000885.1:0-1634 GCA_964623585.1 uncultured bacterium | reverse complement strand
CAAGACGCGCGACTACCTCGAATACACGGCTTCAAGCGGTGAACTGTCGTTTGAATGGATTAGGTCAAGCTATGGTAGATTCTGATGTAATTAATGATGTGATTCTTGCTGTTGATTAAAGTAGTGGGGTGGTGATGGTCGCTAAAGGTGTTTGTATACAAGTTGGTCTTCATAGAACTTGTGAGTACCTTCCGATTGTGAATAGTGGGGTATGTTTTGATACAGGTGTGTTTTCTGAGTCTGTATCACGTATCCCACTTTCAATTAGAGAGTCTTTTCAAGATTGGGTGTATTACGGCGTGGATTGCGATCCTTATTCACTTAATTTTGTGCTTTCAAAGTATGGTCGTATTTTAGATGTATATTTTATTCTTGCGGGTTTGGATACAAGTTGTAAGATGAAATTTTTTAATACATGGAATGCGGAAAATCTTCAATTTGGAATATACACGATAACATTGTCGGAATTATTTCAGGTATTGGGTCTAAAAGCAGTAGATGTTCTTGTTTTAGATATTGAGTTTGACGAACTGACTATTTTGCAAGATTATGATTGGAAGATTAAGCCGTCTTATTTGGTTGTAGAAAGCCATTTAGCTCCTTTTGATCAGATTGTCCCGATTGTTGTGGAACAGGGATATGATGTAAATCTTGATTTCTCTACAAATTCAGGGAGGACGCATGAATATCATTTTATCAATGTTAAAAATTAGAGGGTTTTTATTTGTTTTTCTGTTTTTCCTTTCCCAGTTTTGTTATGGGGGGTCTCTTGAACTTATAAATGAAACTTACTTGGGTTCTTTTGATTGGAAAGTTTATCCCAAAGAAAGAATGAAAGACATATTTGAAGAAGTTGTAGAGACGTATAATGTGAAATTACGTTCAGAGAATCGTTTAGATATAAAGGTTCTTGTTGCTCCGCATGATAAGATAATGGGGTTAATCGCTCGTCCTAAACAGGTTGAGGAAACGATATTGATTAGGCAGTTTAAAATGTGGGAACAGCAAGCGAGTGGTTTCGCTCATGAGTATTGTCATTTGCTTCAGGATGCCTCTACTGCTAATTATGAAAATCAACGGTGGTTTAACGAGGTTTTGTGTACAGCGGCTGAGATTGTTGTTTTAGAACAGATGGCATTGAGGTGGCAGCAACGTCCTGCAATACAAGGTTATCGGAATTCTACAGATGAGAGATGGACGTTAAATTATGTCGCTATGTATAAGGTGAATAGAGAAGAAGTGCAGTATGAGGGAACACCTGAAAAGTGGTTAGAGAGATATGAGGATTCCTTTTTTGATGATATTCCTGACACTTTGGCTGAATACCACATCATTCGGAAGGTGGCTTACAAGTTGTTGCCATTGCTGCGTGATTCGGAATCTGAATTCTATAACGCGCTTCGACAGATGCCAGTGAATTCTGTTCGTTTGAATGTTTATTTGCGGTTATGGCATGACGAAGTTGATTTTAGAGAAAAGGTATTTATAGAGGAATTGGCAAATATGTTTGGCATTTCTTTAGGTGTGCCAGCTGCTCCAAGTATTGAAGTATTGTCTTTACCGGGGGTATGGGGCGCATTGAAGGGACTCCCTTAACAATCCCAATGCTTTAGCTTTGGGTCCGTCCCGCGCTA
>CAZURU010000884.1:0-1639 GCA_964623585.1 uncultured bacterium | reverse complement strand
ATGGGTCGTCAATGCGCCCAAAGGATTACACGATGTCAGCGAAGTCCTGTTTCAGAAATAGTAGGCACGCCCTTTAACCTCAAGAATACCTTTGCAAAAAAATTGTGTAAATTCCATTATAACCTAAGTTGCCACTTGTAGCATAATCTGTTAGATTGTGCAGCCTAAGCACGCAGACTCACAGTCTACGCTACAAAATACCGCCGAAAAATGAACCTATTTCAGTGAAAAACGGGGACTGTATCTCTACCCTGGCAGTGTTCTCAATTCTGATAAACTGTTGGGTTGAAAAGGAAAATATATGAGAATATTAACACTTTTTCTGGTTTTGTTTATTTCGGTTTCTGTTTATGCTGGTGATTTGGACGTGGATAGAATCACCTTGTCCACGTTCCATGAGATCAAGCGGTCCTTAGAGACCTTACCCTATTCCATAGAGTATAGTGCAAAAATCGTTTGTGATGATAATTTTGGCAGTATCGTATTGACTGTTTATGATAAGGGGTTAAAGACGAAACGTGGTGGTCTTCTAATCAGGGTTCACAATGTGCTTAGGAAAATACCCAAAGAAAGCCCCCTGTTTTTTGACTTGTATGTTGAGTTGGTGTTTCCTAATCCTCCATACTCGGAACCATTATTTTTGATCCCTGCCCATAGCAATTCATACAAAAGGGTGTTTACGGAAGCCAGCGATTACTATCAGCGGGATATTTCTCCTTATCATCAACGACGTGATTGTTCTGTTTGTGGTGGCGGTTCAACCTTTACAAAATATGGCAAGTTATCCCATGTTGCTGGATGCCGTTATACGCTAAAAGGGCGACGCAATAATACCTTGCGAACGAGTAATATACCTAAATCTCGTAAGGTTCAGTCGAAGAGGTCTTCATCAACAGGAAGACCTAAAACGGTATCTGTAGGAGGATATTATAGAAAAGATGGGACGTATGTTCGCCCTTATAAACGTAGGGCACCTCGCAGAAAGACTAAATAGGCTTGCCCGCGGGGGTCTCATACGCCAGTAAGCAACTTATTCGTTCAAAATTCGGAGTGTCCACGTTTTTCTTCGTATCTAAATTTCTTCAATTAGAAATTTTCACTTACATTAAAAAACCCAACTTGCTACAGATGTGATTTTAGAGGCACGAACACCCTTTTTCAACGAAAAGCGATCATTTTTTCAAAAAACTTAGCGCGTTCCGTACTCTTTTCAGCACGAAGAGGCACAAGAGACCAACAGTTTCCTATGCTACAAAGTGGCAACTTAGGTTATAATAACACCAAAAACTTAGCCTGTAATAAAATTAGGTTTCCTTAAATGGCATAATTTGTCTTTACTTTACATTTGGAACGGTGCCCAGAGGTTTATAGTTAAAAAAATGATTCGTGTAGTTATCACTGGTGTTTGTGGTCGTATGGGGCGTTGCATCACGCGGGGCATTGCGCAACAACCGGATATGCAGCTCGTTGGGGCTATCCAATACCCGTCGCATCCACAGATCGGGAGCGATGCGGGTGTTGTTGCCGGTATTGGTAACATTGGCGTAACCATCACAGGCAAACTCAGTAACGTGCTTCAAAGTGCAGATGTTGTCATTGAGTTTTCAAAACCTGAAGCGACCCTGGACCATCTCCAACA
>CAZURU010000883.1:0-1652 GCA_964623585.1 uncultured bacterium | reverse complement strand
CCTCAACCCAACCTACGGAAGAATGGAATATAAATAATTAAAATTGGTATTATTTGCCAAACACTTGACTTCCTTTGCATCGTTTTTTGACTCCAATGTCAAGATTCTTATACTTGGCATTAGGATTTAGCCTCCATTACATCCTGCAAGAGTTCACTATCAAAAATAGCACTGCCAATTCCAAAATCGTCAATCCAACCTTTAAGTGCTTCTCTTTCATCACGGTAATTCTCAAAGTTAAGCACTTCTGTGCCGAAACCGGGTCGGTTTTGTAAAAGTAAAACCCCAAGTGAATCCGACAGACCTGCTGGATCAAAGGTATCCAGCAATCGTGAACTGTGGGTTGTAATAATGACTTGCGACCGTTCGGCAATTTTCTCAAGCACATGTGCAATGTTTGATAAGGCACTCGCATGGAGATTTCGTTCTGGTGCTTCAATTATGATGAGTGGTGGCAATTCGGGTTCGTTGCGTAAGGTGTTATATGCGATTAGACTTAGTATACCATCAGAAGCATTTTGCATTGGGATCAGATTCTCGTCCCCCTCTATCATAAAAAGTTGGTATTGTCCATCAATCAGGCGATAGTCTATTTCTCGGTTTGTGTTTGCGGCAAGAGCGTCGCTGACATTTTGAAAACTGTCAGGAGAATTCTCAAACCAGTTCCAGAGAACTTCGACTAAATTCTCGCCATCATCTGTAAGTTCAGGACATGCCTGTATCTCTGTTTCAGCAGGCGAGAATCTCATATAGCATTCTTGCCGTATAAGATCTATATTAAAATCATATAACCGCCATTTCATAATAAATTCAGCTAAGGCGCGTGTAATCGGTTTGTATCCGTATTTTCCAACAGTTATCAAAGCAGGTTTATTAGCGTGATATGTTGTCTCGTTCTTCCCATTTTCATCTAGTATTACGCCTTGCCAATCTTGGATTGAAATAACGTTTACATTGTCTACTGATAAATGTTCTGCATAGAAAGGAAAATCGGTTTTAGGTCTTACTTCTAAGTGATAGAAGGTCTGTTGGCCTTTTACTTTTGTCTGTAATTGGAAGGTGATTTCACTTGCTTTACCTGCCCAAAGCGTATCCTTACTCAATTCATTGGAATAAAATTTGTCATCAACCATCATCCTATTAAGGTGATACAATGCCGATAAGGTATTTGATTTCCCGCTTGCATTCGGTCCAACGAGTACAGTCAGTGGCTTAAGTGGTAGTGTAACATCTTGCAAACTCAGAAAGTTTTTGATATGTAATTTTTCTAAAAACGCTTTCTTTTCAGACACAGTTATTTACCTCTTGTTTCTCTGTTCCATTAAACAAATTGTATCATAATAAGGCAAAAATTGCAATATACCTTGCATTTTTAAGAGAAAATAAAGTATAATTACTAATCAATGGACATGTTTTTTTGATATATAGCGGGAATAAAACAAAAAGAGACACACCGATGAGAAAAATGGGGAATTGGCGCGAGTATTAAATAAAAGACTTGCTAATAATCCAGATTATTGGAATTGTACTATCACATCACCGAGTTTTTTGAGAGAATTATTGCGCCGCAAGGTTTCTTGGTTGATCTCAATATGTACAGCAACTTCAGGAGATCGCGTTTCCTGGTATTTTTCACGGTCAATATTCCTTTG
>CAZURU010000882.1:0-1668 GCA_964623585.1 uncultured bacterium | reverse complement strand
TAGATTCAGTCTTGCTAAGCATAGGAGGCATCTCGGTTTCAAGGTCAAGACTTTCACCCGGGGTTGGAAGCATATCCTCAGAAATCTGATCCGGTTGGATCGATTCCATCCGGGGTTGCGTTTGGGCATCGTATGGAATTATTTCCTGAAGCAAAAAACCATCTTCAGGTTTAGCAAAGGCATCATGGAGATCAATTGCGCCGGAGCGGATGAGATTGAGGCGTTCAACGGAAACCCCAACATAGAGCCAAGTTTCATATTCATCGTTTTTATCAGTAGCCACACCAAGGTAAAAATGACCTGCCGCACTCTTACAAGAGAAGAGGACAGGCTGATCGTAGTATACGTAGGTTTCTACAATTTCGAGTTTACCTAAACCTGTAATATTGAGTATATCAACCATCTTTCGTGTCCTTTCTGAATTATCGTTTATTTGCTTATTATCTTAAAAACAACCCAAGGTTCTGCTCCAATAGGGACCCACCAAGAATGATGAGATTTATATTTTCGTGACGGTGTATGTTGAATCAATCCAAGTGTTGGATTGAGTTCACCTTCTGCAATTTGGCTGTTTTTGAATCTCGGGACCATCTTCATCGCCTTCTTGAGTTGCGCGATACCCTGTATATCTGTCTGGACAGAGAGTCCACAGTTTTCGGTGTCTGGTTTGTTATTAAATCTGCTTGGATTTTCTTCAAAGGGTGTTCTGAAATCCTCCGCTTGTGCTGGATCGTTTCGCACAAGGCGGTAAACTTTACCAGAAGCGGGTTTGGCTTCGGTAGGTGGACAGTTCTCGGGATAAAAGTGTGGCCATTCCAATTCAGTATTCCCTCATTTCACTTGTGATTGCTGAGTGTTACATCTTCTTTTCTACACCTAAGCAAATTATACCGTATTTTTCATTAGAAAACAAATCAATTTCCGCACGGAGATTCCGTTCTCTTATTGGTTTAATTTTGCCCTAAATGGTGTGTCGTAACAAATTTTAGAATATTTATCCTATTTAGGTCGTGTTTACATCCCATCATCAAAATCACCGGGAGGTCAATAGACTCTATAATGATTTAATTTCGTGTTGATTTTTTCGCGTTTATTAGAACATTTTGGCTTAAAATGCGGAAAAATGCCTCTACGAAAGTGGTTAAAAGACTATAATGTAAATTAATAAAACACTGAAAGTTAATTTTAACAACGAGTTTTTAAATCGCTATAATGTCTAATGAATATCGGCGAATGGTCTGCAATGCTGAGAAAGTTTTGCAGAGCCTTGAAAATCTTGTCATAACTGGATCCGGAGTCGAAAGGTAACATAACTTAACACAAGTCGTTATTGTAATCGTATTTCCAGCTTACGAATATCGCCGTCTTTGTCGGAGTAATAAGCTTGAAAGTATTTGAAATCAGCCCAGTTGTTTCCATTGCATCTCTTCTCTTTCTCAATAATCTCAATGATTTTCACTTTATCTTCTCTGGATGTCCTTATTCCAAAAATAATACCTTTCAGAGAGTCTAAGTTATAGGTTAGTGCGCGATCGTCTTTTTCGTTGAATTGACCTAACCCATCATCCAGAACAAGTCGGTATTCCTGTTCATACCTCCAATCTTTGGTCTTAAAAGTACTATAGTTTGGACAGTTTGATCAGATTATAAGTTATGAAAAGTTGGCAG
>CAZURU010000881.1:0-1670 GCA_964623585.1 uncultured bacterium | reverse complement strand
TTTTGCAATAATCTGTGAATAGCGTGGATCGTTATTTGGTGGCATATTTTTAGCCCTTAGATTGGCCTTCCCAGCGGAGTAGAACAACCTCTTCCCTGATATATTGTTGGGTGGCAGTGGAGAACCTTTTTCGAAATAGATCAATATCTATAACTTTATAACCTAATCGCTCTGCAATCTCTGCCAATAAGTTTCCCGTTTTGATTAGAATGCGAAAATAAGAGGCCTGATCACCGACGACATAGGCAAGACAAGCACCTGGTTTCAAAATTGGCTTCAGGTTTTCTAAATGCCGAGTCATGCCCCCAAAATAATGTCGAACAACATGAGCATATAATTTTTCGAATCCCGATGTCTTGTTCAATTCGATCCGGCGATTTTCTATTGTTTCTGCTAATTTCTGTACGCTATCGAATTTTGTTACCCAGTCTTTGTCATTATCTATTTTGTAAACACCTCGCGTATTGGATCTTATTAAGTTAGTTTTATGGGTTCTCAGGTCGTGTCGATCAGTCATAAACCCCAATAATACAGACTCCAGGCGCGTTGTTCGAGTGTAGTCCTTTTCATTGGGATACGGAGGCGATGTGATCACAGCATCAATAGATTGAGGTTCTAAAAGCTGTCTCATATTGCGAGCATCGCCAAAATGAACGACTGAGGGAATATGGGCGTTGGATCTGACCTGAATTAAATCCTCACACATACTTCTAATGCCAGCTAACCAGGGCCCAACCACAGGAGAGTCGGGTTTTGCTTTGCCTACGCCAACTTCTGGCCCAAAACGCAAATTACTCGCCGTATAAACCAACTGTTTGGCAAGAGCTAAACGTTCATAATCATAACATCTGTTGTGCTTTAATTCGTGAATTTTTTCTATAAGAGCCAAAGCCTTATGTAGTGGTTTGGGGCTGATTGAGTTTGTAATAATCAACTTTTCCTGCTCAGGGCTGAGTGTCCGAAGTTCTATGATCTCATCTTTATCCAGAGGTTGAAAGAGGGGGTCGTCATCAACGCCTTCCGACAAAAGTAGCTCTCTTGTTTCTGACGCAACCATTTCTGCATGATCAATGAGAACATCGGGTTCTATATTCCAATCAGTTTTAACACTTGCGGCGAATTTGACAACGGGATTCGCCTCAATACCAATACTCTTTATCCCCTGTTTTTTACAGGCTAATAAAGTTGTGCCCGTGCCACAAAAGGGATCTAAAACAGAGCTTTTTTCGTCAAGTTCAAAACGCGCAATATATTCCTTGACGAGATGTGGTGGATATGACAAAACAAATCGATACCAGTCGTTTACAGGGCGATCTTCGGGATAAAGTCTATTGAGTTCCTCGCCTTTATTCGTCTGCATCAAATATGGCATAATGTTTTTCCCTGTCCGAAGCAGTGTCAACTGCTATGACTCGACTGAACTTGCTATAGCCAGCAGTCCCTCCGCTACATTTTGACCTTGTTCTCCATTCAATAATGCTCCATGTTTGTGTATCCGTCATGGTAGAAAAATGCATTGCCAATTTGACACTCTTTTTTAATCCAATTTTCAAAATGTCACGTCCGATAATCGGTATTACGACCAGCTTTCTTTCGAAAAGTAAACAGCAATCATTAGATCACGAGTATGTGATTGCGGTGGAACGCGCAGGTGGTTGTCCTCTCATTCT
>CAZURU010000880.1:0-1673 GCA_964623585.1 uncultured bacterium | reverse complement strand
TAATTCGGGCACGCGCGGGTAGATGTTGTTGCCTAAATTCCCTTCCTTTTCCGTATATTCCTGTGTCTTACGATAGATGGTTTCATGGAAACTCCGCGGCAGATCGGTTTGGACGGTGAGATGTCCATTTACGATAAATTCCCGGAGCTGCGTGTCGGTGAGTTTGTGGCTTTCGCTCAAGTGTGTCTGCACTTGCATGATTAGAACTCCCTTTTAAGGGTGGCGGTTGTCAGTCAGTCGGGATTTGGAAAGAATCAGAATCAACGGTATTCATGCCTTAGGGCATTCCCCATCTCCTACAGAAGAACCAAGTGGATTGGTTTGCATGGTCACATCCCCCTGTTCTGAAAATAGAGTTGCCTCCATTTTACTTGACAGACATTTATTTGTCATCTGTTTTATTATAGTTATCAGTTATCAGTACGGTTTTCTGCGAAAACCTTTCAGTTGTCGGTACAGAACTTACGCGAGAGGTGCCTAATAATTTATTGTTTTAACTCGGCCCATCCTATTACAACACTACTATGTGTAGTAGCGGGTTTCGCTTCAACTATAGACTGAGTGTTTTCTATATTTGGTTTGTCAATGTTTATACGATCCAAATACCGCATATTTCCTTGACTATCAATGATTTGTAGGCTAAACATTGCTTTATTATTCAATTTATATTTACTAATATGGAAATATGCATTGTCTGATAGTCCCATCAAAGCATCATTCGCCACAACCCCATCGGCTAGGCTTACTAATTTAGCTTGATGTAGTGCATAATTACTTTCAACATCAACACGAAATCTTACTTCAATCCTGTGACCATCGATCCATTCTGTATCATATATTTTATGGATAGTAGGTGGATCGTTAAGAGACGTATCATTGTTGAAATATTTATGTTTGTCAAGCCATCTTGCTTCATAATCAAGCAGGTACATATCATCAATAGGTGGGTGTTTCTCAGTTGGAATCCACCTCACACCTATCATAAGCGATTCATTGTCCAAATTATGTTGTAATCCAAAAGCATGTCCAAGTTCATGTGCTGAAGCGGGTATAACACCGTCCGTTTTCATAGGGATTACAGCCCAATATG
Source organism: uncultured bacterium (assembly GCA_964623585.1). GTDB lineage: Bacteria > Poribacteria > WGA-4E > WGA-4E > WGA-3G > MSPOR6. The sequence goes on along the minus strand of CAZURU010000880.1, from coordinate 583 downwards.
TGAAATGATTTGCACGACAAGCATTGCCAGAACACCGCCTTTGCATAACTGCCCCCGACGCATCTGACAAAACATTCAACCCTTCAATCAATACAAGATTAATATCTAATCTTGTCCGAGAGACTTCTTCTATAACCTGTTCCCATCTATTAGCTGCATAATGAGCAGTTAGACGAGTTCCTTTCAGAGTATAGATGGTTGTATTATTTCCACCTTCCAGATTAAATGTTTTATCGCCAAATCCGTTTTTTATCATTTGTTCACGATAGAATGATTGTGACTTACGCGCTATTCTAGCAACTTCATTAATCTTGCTTTGATCTGGCGCAGGCTGATCCGCCCCATAAAAATAGATAACCCTTACAGATTGTGCAAACAATTCACAACACATGGTTATACTCAAAATCAAGATTAAAAAACTAAACACAGGAATTCGATATATCATCTTAAATACCTCAAAGCTGAATTAATTTTCAGTTTTACTGAATATCTGGTCAATACCGTCCATAATTAAAATAGTTTCTACTTGTTTCAATTCCCTTCAAACGGGAAAGTCCTTTCGGACTGTATTGCCTGCTGATGC
>CAZURU010000879.1:0-1683 GCA_964623585.1 uncultured bacterium | reverse complement strand
TATCAGATTTAGATTCAAAAACTTTAGCATTGTAAGCATTAAGACAGACATAAGTAGAGAGCGTTTCAGCGATTTCCTTGTAATTTTTATCTGTCAATTCGTTTAAAATATGATCAATGCGTTCTTGCCTAACTGGAACTGGAATATCCTTTTTTGCCTCATCGCTCATGCTAAATTTATATAAGCGAAACATGACTACATTGAGAGCATCCGTGAAAGCGTTTACGCTGGAAATGTTGAACAGTTTGCTAATGAGTGTTACATCTCTGTAAAAGATAGTTCCTATTGTGGTCCCTATCGCCCGCAAATCTTCACGTAACTTTTCATCTAACACTTGATTTACCTCCAAAAAATGGTTTATGAAAACACGAAGCAGTCTCACAGGATGTGGGAACCCTCGTCGTGGAGAGATTAAAACAGCATCCTGATGCTTCCATAGATTAAATAGTGCGACCTTCATTAGGACAGGGGCACTGGTGGCAATCGCTTGGCTTAATTGTCCGATAGCATTCTCACCATCGGGGGTACGAGATGACATCCTTATTAAAATATCTGGGACAAGTTGTATTTGTCTGGGGGCGGCATCAATAGGTTTTATGAAATCATACAACCGTGTATCCACCTCAACAGTGTGGAAATTTTGGAAAATTACATTCTGCCCTTTTGTAAAGGGTATAATAATCCATCGCGTAAGTCGTCTAACAGCTTCAGTTGTCTGCTCCACTAAAGATGAAAAATCCCATTCACCTTCATTTTCTTCGTCATTGGATGGTGTAAACTCATAAAAAATGTTGTGGAACAACGAGATCGCAAGCGAATATTGATTGGAAACTCGCATTTGAGTCCGTAGGTTGGTATAAGGGTAAAGCCCTTTTTGCCTTAAATTATCTTTTAAATTATCTCTCAACCTTCCATGAACTTTAGTTAACAACTCAATATCAGGAATGTCAGGTAGAATCAGCTTTGTTAATTTTTTGGCAGGATCATAAACAAAGGGAACATTTTCATCAAAAGTAGCACAGAGGCTAAGCAGATAGTAAACTGAACCCACTTTAGGTACAACGGCACTCCCGTGAAACCCGCGCACTTTTGTGTTTTGATGTTTGTTTGCAAAAGGGTTCACTACTTGAAGAAGGTCTTTAAATTTCGTACAAGATCTACCCGACATTTCGCAAACTCTTTTACCTCCTTCGCCTTTCCAATCTTGAATAAAGTCCCGAATGTTTTCTTGCTGCTTTGTTCTAAACGTCTCGGCATTATTACCAATACCAATAAAATTAAACCTTATCTGAAGGAGAGACAAAGTGTCCTTAATCGTGCTGCCTTTCCACTTTTCTTTAATGAATGCCCGTTCGTCTTCTGTAATCTGTCTCTGTGAGTTGCGATTAACAAAACCCTCATCATAACTCAGAGAGGAGTGTCCGAGTTTGAGAATTTTCGCACCACGACTGAACCAGTAGAGTTGATTCCATCTTGCTTGAAACGTCTGATTTAACCATTCTTCAAACTTTTCAAGATTGGCTACATTCGTTGTTATGGTTGCCTCATGTGGTGCTATCTCCACTTTGCAGTCAAAAGGCACAGAACGCAATTCTTCACAGAGGCTAACAATCCCAAAGTCTGTCCACGGATTTCCGGTTAGTTCCAAGACCAATGACGAAGTCTCGCTTAAATCAAATTCCA
>CAZURU010000878.1:0-1687 GCA_964623585.1 uncultured bacterium | reverse complement strand
CAGACGATGGAAATTCATCATGGAAAACACCATCAAGGGTATGTAAACAATCTGAACGCGGCATTAGAAGGTCATAATGATCTTGCTGAATTAGATGTTGAAGAACTCTTGAAAAACATTGATCAAGTTCCTGAAGACATTCGTCAAGCAGTCATAAACAACGGTGGCGGACATGCCAATCATTCACTTTTCTGGTCGACAATGGCACCAAACGGTGGAGACCCCAGCAGTGGTGAAATCGGTGAAGCTATCAAATCTGCATTCGGCTCACTTGAGGCTGCGAATGAAGAATTTACGACAGCAGCCACTAAACGTTTCGGTTCAGGGTGGGCATGGCTCGTTATCGGTGATGATGGGTTAGAAATCTATTCTACTGCAAATCAGGATAGTCCAATTATGCAGGGACATACACCCATACTCGGAATTGATGTTTGGGAACATGCATACTACTTGAACTATCAGAACCGTCGACCCGACTATGTTGCAGCATGGAAGAATGTCGTTAACTGGAAAAAGGTAAACGAGATTTATGTTGCAAATGCTTAATATTGATTTGAAGTTTTGTAGGGGTGGATATCAGTCTACCCCTATTTCTTTTCAACGGCGGCTTGTTCTACCAAAAGGAGAGAATTGTTCTAAGGGTTCATAATCCGTTGTTGCTTCAATGCTTCTATTTCTCGTGCAAGTTCTTCAATACGTCTATCTTGTTCGCTCTCACCTCTGCTGCGCCACAACCTGATAATCTGTGGGATGACAACGGTTACAACAATAAGTGCAATTGACCCGTAAGTGGTATTTGTAGACTGTGAGATCTGTTTATCAACACCTTCCTGTCTGCCTTTCATCCATGCTACGTCAAATTTTAGGGTTGTGATGTCACCCTTTACAGATTTGATATCGGTTTTTATTGGATCAACTTCCTCTTTGATAATTGATCGGATTTTTTCAAGGTCTTGAGGTGTTAAATCAGCGAATGCTGACATAGCAATTGTGCAAAAGAGTATTGATAATAACAGAACATTTTTCATCGTGTTCTTCCATATTGAGTTCCTTCGGTGAGATATTTGATACTTCTGACAAAACTTGTTCAAGTCGTGCAATTATTAGACGTTAAATGATCACCAAGTTCCATGCACAGGATTTTCGCTGGCTTTTTCGTATAAGTCACGCCACTCTTTAGACCCGTCGTCATAAGTGAGTTCAAGCTGCGCGCCTTCTACATAAGCCTCACCGTTTCCAGCATTGAAATAGCTCAGTCCATCTCCGACCATGTGGATACAACTGCTATCTGGGTATACTGCAGTTTTTATTATCCTGGGATGTGGGTGAATTGTATAACCTTCATCGTCCAATTTCTCAGAAACAACTCTATATTTCTCAATTGCATCCTCATCTACTTCAATTCCCAAACCGGGGGAATCGGGGACGGTATGGCAACCTTCTCTTACCTGAATAGGTTCCTTGAGTAGATGGTGGCTGTATAAATTTAGGCAGGTAATCGCGGGCCAAGTTGCGTGTGTTAGAACACTTCCAAGATGTGCCGCCCATGTTGTTGTCAGTCCGTTTCCAACGATCTGCAGCCAGAAAGGCATATCCGCGCCTGCACTGAGAAAACCGTCATATATCGTTCGGGACTTACCACCTCCGATGACAAATCCATCACATACACCTTCACGGATACATGTTG
>CAZURU010000877.1:0-1693 GCA_964623585.1 uncultured bacterium | reverse complement strand
TCTTGATTTTCCGCGTCCCGGATAATGGCCTCTGACATCTCTCGGTCTAGAGAGGCCATTGAGCTTTGTCGCCATTCGTACTTTTTCGAGTTACGAACATTAGTCTCGCGCACACGTCGGAGCAGCCGCAACAATAAATGTTCGGAATGAGTTTCGACGAGCATGGTACGAGTTCTGTTTTCTATGCCATCAATAAACAAGTCGCCCAAACCTACCTGAAGTGCTGGATGAACATGAAGTTCTGGCTGTTCAACCACGAATATTTTAGGGCTATTGTAACCTTGGTCTAGCGCACCTACGAGAACTGGAAAGACTTGGGAAATACCAAAACCGACATCTAAGGGATGTACTTCGATACCACTGTTTTCGTCCCAAAGTAGAATCGGATATTGACGATTTAGTCCCTCAAGAGGATAAAGAACTTGCCTTTTTAACCTATCGACTTCGATATCTTCATTAGAGGAGCAAATAGTTCTCAGGTTTTTTATGATCTCGCTACTCATATCAAGAAAAACTCTATCTGAGTGTAAGAAGCTGTATCCAAGTTCTAGCTTTTGAGCATAACGATTTACTTTTTCGGCTAATACAGCGTCTTGCGCGACTGCATCCCAAGCCTCCAACCCGGTTGCCCATCGAGACTCATTGGATCTTTGAGATATAAGATAATTACGAAGGGGCACTTCTCGGATTGGGCCTAGATATCGAGTGCTATTTAATTCTCTTCGAATGTAGTTAGTAAATGCTATTATAGGTCCTCTCGCAATGTTAAGAAACACGGAGTACCTATCGTCTCCTTTATAAGCTTCTTCTGCTTTTTTTATAATTGAAGAATTTTTATTTATAAAATATAGGTATCCCTCTGTGAGGGGTTTGCCTCTTCTGTCTGTCCGAAACCAAGACGTATCGATCTGATCTAGTTGTTGACCTTTATCTGTCTGATAGGATTTTCCTTTTTCATTCAAGACATAAAAAAAGTCTTCACCATTCAAAGCATATATGTATGATTCAACAGAAGCAATACGTTGCGTTTCATCCCAACTCACTACCAATTCTATCTCTGTGGAATCATATACAATTTCGAATGATCGGTCATAACTTTCACAGAATGATTCGTCAAATCCAAGGCGTATGCGGATCTTTCGATTCAGGTCATGGCGATGCACCAAGGAAGGGAAATCGCCCAGATCAATAGGTATGTTTTTCAGAGGTATAAAATCTCCTGATCTCATGACAAATTTATCGTTTTGGTGGAAACGTAGAAGTAGTTCACGCATATAGAGCAGCGCCTGCAATACCGTTGACTTACCCGAGCTGTTTTTACCAAACAGCAAGGTGATCGGGCGAATGGGAATGGTCACGGCGTCGCCGATGCACTTAAAGTTTTCTATAGTGATAGATCTGAGAGCCATAATTTCCTCACAGATTCGTGAAAGAGTGTTGAAAACCTACGTCTGGCAAAAGGCCACGTCAAGAAACTTTTATCAGAAGACAGGAGTGAACCCCCGCCCCCTGACAATCACTCAAGCTATTAGCGTTGCTTCGACGGCCGATTGTCTAGCATGGCAATAGCTATCTGAATAACAAGCGGTAGCCATTCTGCCATAGAATTATCCCCTTTCATTATAGAATTTGCGACATTTCATTTCTTCTTCCCAAACTTTTCCCAACTCTTGCGCAGATTCCCAAGTTTTTT
>CAZURU010000876.1:0-1700 GCA_964623585.1 uncultured bacterium | reverse complement strand
ATCCTGAACCTTTAGAGAAGTATAGAAAAGCACTTACTTAATTTGTAAGTTATCTTTAAGGGTTTCTTGTGCCATCACCAGCAGCATCAACTTACACAACCTCAGTGAGTCGTATACGGACGCTTCGCAGAGCGGCAACAGATAGTCGATTGCGTCCCATGTCGCTTGATGAGATACGGGTTTACTATCATGCATCACTCACAGCTTATGTCGCAGCATGGAATGCCTACATAAAAAATCTTGTTGTCGACTTTTATAATGTGATAGTGGATCCATCGGATCCTAAATTTCGTGCCGTTTACACAATCGCTCGGCAAAGAGCAGAAAACGCCTTGACGAGATTCAATACACCAAACGCTGAAAATACCCGCAATATTCTTGTCTGGTATACAGGATATGATCCAATCAACACTTCACTCTGGATCCAACGTGAGAAATTAGATGATATAGTAGAGGTCCGCCATAGTTTTGCACACGGTTTTGATATGCCATCTAATACTTGGACCCAATCCCTGAGCGGGAGAGGGCAACTAACGAGTAAAGCCATTCAAGGGACCGAAACTTTTTTCAAAAATCTTGTCAGTGTTACGGACGCGGGCATGAAAACGCATATTGAGTCAACTTACGGGCTTACCAGCATCTGGTAGTTGGTCTACGTTTTTTGATGTGCTGATAAATTATGAAAAACTTATATTGGGTTTTAGCAGGTTTACTAGTCTTTGTTGCCTTAGGGATATCAGTTTTTGTGGTCTACATGACAACCCAACGAACTTTGAGTCCTGTAGAGGGTATCCTTTGGCAAGTCTTTGTCCTTACGACGGGATTGGCTGGCTCGTTCATTTTTGGTCGCCAGTCGGCTCGGGACGCAGCTAGGGAGATTCTCAAGCCTCACGCGCGGAATGCTGCCCGATACCTTATATCTCTCTATAAGAGTGTTAGTCGCGCAGCGGGAGCGATAGGATCATCGCGGAATTTTGAATCTAATGAAAATTATTACATTATCCGCGCTTACCTCATAGGAATTTTCGGTGAGCAAATGGCTACAGCAGATGATGCATTAGAAAATTGGCGCGACATTCTTGGGGAAGAGTTGGAAGATTTGATCCAAAAACTCCGAGAGGGAGCCATGACTTCGGAAGAATTAGAAAATTTGATTCAAGAACTTGTCCCTGACAATACACCGGAGGAGGAATAATGACTCAACCGATTCGAGGAAAAGTCGCACGAGTGCTTAACGAGCGAGAAATAGCAATAAACATCGGAACGGCACACGGCGTAGATGTCGGTATGTACTTTGATGTAATGGAGGCTCAAGGGCAAGATATAAAAGATCCAGATACAGACGAAGTGTTAGGTTCCGTTGAACGTCCAAGAGTCAGAGTGCAGATCACCCATGTTCAAGATAAATTAGCTGTGGCTTCTACATACAAATCAAAACAAATTAACATCGGGGGAGTTGCTTTATTTCCTGCTCTGGGATATGGACCGATCGCTCAAGCTCTTATGCCACCCAATTGGGTGACAAAGTATGAGTCATTGAAAAAATCAGGAAACACCCCTGATGTGCTTGATGAGGATAATAGTTTAGTTAAAACCGGTGACCCCGTTGTGCAAGTCCTTGAAACTGACGAAGCAGATAACGGAAAATAACGAAAAATGAGGCAAGGTATGCCAAGACTCACCGAACAAGAACAACAAGA
>CAZURU010000875.1:0-1702 GCA_964623585.1 uncultured bacterium | reverse complement strand
GATCAAAACGGAAATGGGAGCAGATTCGGGTGTATGTCTTACATTCCGGTTGACAGGTAGCCGAGAAAATGGTATGCTAAAAAAAATATCTACGTGAAGGTCTGTAGAAATGGACTCCTGGCCAAACCAAGAAGCACTCAATAAAGCATTGAACATATACCGCACGTACATGCGCGCATTCATTATCTTTTATCTAAAAAAGATTCCGGGTGAGAAGGTTGAAAGCGTAGTCATGGATTCATTGGACAAGGCAAACCAATATGATCGTGCTGATGAAATTGAACGTGAGTTGGAACAATCCGATCGTGATATTAAATCCATAATTGACATTAATGATTTTCCACATCTCATTCACCAGAATTGGGGCAGAGTTTTTGAAAAACCTCTCAAGGAAGATAAGGACTTTAGGAATCAGCTTTGGCTTATAAAAACACGACGAGATAAGGATGTTGCACATCCACCTGAAGACGATGCCGAATCCGAATCTACTCGGGTGCATCTGTTTCTCATTGCTGAAGTCCTCCGCAAAATCAATAGGACGGATAAACAGTGTGAAGTCGAAGCCATCCGAGATGAGCTCTTTTCTGATGATACCCCCGAACGCCTTGCAGAAACAGAGAAACGTTTAAAGACTGCAGAAACAGAAAATGCTGAATATAAGAAAGCCCTTGCGAAAGCGGAGGAACGCTTGGCAGCTGCGGAGGCAGATAAGAAAGAATACGAACAAAAAAAGACTGAACTTTCAGAACGGGTAGATGCGAAAGAGAAACAACGTAAGAAATTAGATAGACAACTAAAGGATGAAAAGAAACGGACTACCAAACTTAGAAGCGATCTATCGGGCGCGAAAAAACGTTTAGAAGAATCCGAAGCAACACAAGTTAACTATAAAAACCGTCTTGAAATTACATCGAAAGAAGTAAAGAAAAATGAAGCAGAACGGAAGGAATCCGAAGAACGCCTTACTACCACATCGAATCAACTTGCAGCTGCCCAAGCAGCGGAAAAAGGCATTGCGGCGCGTCTCAGAGCCTTGCAAAGCCTATTCACAGTAGCGGCAATCGGAGAGCAGGAGATTCAAGAAGTATTTCAAAGAGTATATCCACCAATTGAAACTAATTCTGCTGTCCGAATACTTGACCGACGGGATATGAATAAGAAAAATTACCTTTTAGAATTGATGGAACAGAAGCAGCCTACTCTCATTTATGTTCAGAGTGAAGAGATGGTTGATCTGTTATTGGAACGTGTTCTGCCAGAAAAAGCAGACCTTATCGAAAAGCATGGTGAGCAGACCTCTGAGACAGAAGAGATGGAAATTTTGAAGAGACTTGAAAATGCAGAATTAGTTGCTGTTGTTTCAGATACTACATTTTCTACAATGGCACGGTCACACTGCGTTGAACACTTTGTTTTCTGTCACCTTGTGCCAAGTTTAGATGTATTCTTCAAGCAGTGTGAACCCGCTTTTAGATCAGAAAAAAATGCGTATCTGCATCTCATTTACAATACAGAACAAGATATTGAAGGATTGAACCAGTGGTTAACTCAGAAGTATCCCGATGCAGAAGCGTTAGGAAGGTTGTATCGAGAATTGAAAGAACTTGCTGGAACAAATGGTAATTTCATTAAACCTGAAAATGTTTACGACGCGGGTATCTATAGCAAATTGGGTATGGCGAAATTAGGAATTGAAACAGGT
>CAZURU010000874.1:0-1707 GCA_964623585.1 uncultured bacterium | reverse complement strand
CCCTAAAGAAAATAATGACTTCACGCATTCATTGGACAAAAACAAGGAAACTAAAGAAAATGAACACGTTAAAAATAAAGGGAATCGTTCAGAAGAATACGCCATACAGAGACTGAAAGAAAAGGAGATAATTTAAGTTACACACTTACAATATGAGAGTGAGGACAGACAAAACATCTGCCCTCTCTATAGCAATTACCTGCAACGTCTACGCAGCTTATCAAGTTCACGCTGCTGTCGCCTTTGGGCTGCTTTCAGACGATTCAAAGCGTGGAGACGACGCTGACGATCGCGAGCAGCTTGCTCAATTGCTTGTGCAGTTGAAGCTCTCATAGCTCTGTCCTCCTGTTTGGCAGATGTGTGCATAGCGTACGGACAGGTGCGTTATGCACCGCCAAACAATATATTTGATTTGTATTTTGTTAATTGTTGAGTTTTCGTTACTTTAGCACAATCCCGTTACTTCCCGATGCACTCGGTTATAGTAGGGTCTGCCTCAAGAGAGGCAGATGCATAACCCTACCAAGTAACGTTCTGAATATTATACATTTTTTGACATTTTTATCAAATTAAAAATGTCTCAAGTCCAAACTAACTAATTCCGAAAGGATTAATAGTGAACTCACGAAAAAAAGATGTCAAAAATAGAGTGCCTATTAAAGCATTTGAAAAAAAGGATAGTATAATCAGATGGTTAGATGAATCTATAGATTATGGTGAAGATTTAAAGAGACAAATTAACCATGATAATGGCAGGCGTTTAAGCACCATTGAATCTTTACACAAAAGTTGGGGCTCTAACAACTCCATATTCATAGAAAAGAACATACCTGACCATAAGATACAACCTCGCCCTTTTGGGTATGCTGTCTCTAACACCGGGATATGTAAATTTCTCGGATATTCACCACATGAAATTGCAAAAATAGAATATGAAAATAAGAAAAGAAGTCTTACAACAGGCGTGGAATATGAGTTAGGTGTTTTATCGTCAATTCGTAGTGCTATTTTAGAAGGAAATTATTGTAATGAGATTACATGGCGTGTTTCGGAATCTACAAAGAAAATATCAAAATCTTCTACTGGTATTACTATTATATGCACTATTATTGGCATTATTATAGCTATCGTTATAGCATGGATAACGTGAAAGCCAAATTAACCAATCCCAAAACTACTAATAGCGTTTATTTATGGGACCTACAGGATAGGAAATTGAGAAGTGTTCTTGTAGGAGACGCACATAGGATCGGTTCATTAACATTCAGTCCTACCGGAGAAACAGTTGCAGGTGGAACTTTTAACAATGCTATTCAACTGTGGGATCTCCACACCGGTAAGCTGTTAAAGACCCTTGTGGGACACACAGATCTTAACACAAGGTCTATGTCTATCCGCTTTATCGCGTATTCATACGATGGAAAGAGATTGGCGAGTGTTGGTTGGGAAGACAGAACAACAATTCGTATTTGGGATGTGGAGACTGGACAACTCCTGCAGACTATTACTGAGCTTCCGAAACATATCTACAGTGTCGCATATTCGCCTGATAGTCAGTCTCTGGTGGGCGGGGGTAGCGATTCCAATATTTATCTTTGGGATGTTGGCACTGGAGAACACCTAAAAACATTCACTGGACATACATATGCCGTTGGTTCTGTGAGCTACTCGCGAGATGGCACTGCACTTGTGAGCGGAAGTTGGGAT
>CAZURU010000873.1:0-1715 GCA_964623585.1 uncultured bacterium | reverse complement strand
TGTGTTCTTTATCTCGTTTCTTGATCCTCTCAGCCAGAGCATCCCTCTCCTCTAAGTCCTTCATTCTCTCTTCTGATTTCTCCAATTCATCTGCTTCATCACCTTTCCTTTTATTTGCAGTACTTTTTTCTTCAGTCACCTCTTCATCACTTTCCAACTTGGATGTCTTATCCTTATTTGCATTAAACTCTTCATTTGCTGTTGTTCCATGATGGCAGCGTGTTCCTTAGCTTATGGAGAACTTTGCTCAACTGGCAAGGGGTAGTCACTCTCATAAGACCTGTAGAACCATCTGCTACCAGGATCAAAATGGAATCAAGCGATCAAGGAGTGCTTCAAATAGTCAATCAAGCAATCAAGCAGCTTAGAAGAGTGATTTTAAAGCCGGCTAAGCAAATATTTCAATGGGTTTTTGATAAAATATCAAGTGATCAAGGGTCTATATTGAGTGCGATCAAGATATCAAGGTAAAATTTTGCTGATCAAAAATCTTGATCCGGGTCGCAGATGGTTCTACAGTCCTTATGGGAGTGACTACCCCTTGACTGGTGAACTTCATCATTCATATTTATTGTGGCGCCAATGTTCTCAAGTCTCAAGATGAGGGTCTGGGAAGCTGATAGTTTTCTTAGAAGAAATATCTGGTGTAGCTAGTTGGTCAGACACCCATTGCTTCTGACTGTTGCGACATTCCACAATGGAACAATTTACACTGAAATTGCAAACATTGAAACACTTTCTTTAACTACTTTTAAAGTAGACAGTATTAAACTTATATAATCATGTAATTAGCTACTGTATACATTAAAGTGGGTTTTGCTAATTAATTATGTTATTTATTATTATCTTTCAGTTTGCAAGTAATTTCGATTGTGTGACGTATAATATTGTATCAAGTGATCATCGCTAGACCACTCTCGCCACTTGTTGATTGAAGTTGGTTGTGACGCTTACCTGTGTTCTCGCCTGTGTTCTATTTGAGAGATCTCGCTACATTTTCGAAGGTACATCTTTTTGTCGTGAATTTGTTTAATTATTGACAGGAAAGAAGTTCGCATCGCCTTCTAAGTTCGTTTTCTCTGCAGGACGTGGTCCCATTTTTGGGGGGCCCTCGGGTTATGTAGGATCTGGGTTAGCATATTGTTGCGTTATAGTATTTTCTCCAAAACTCGAGGGCTAAACCATCCATGTTTTAGCGAAATATGTATACTCCGTGCCCGTATGACCGGTAACGAAAATTTCGCCCCCCCAAAAACCGGTCCCCGCGGACCGATTGGCAGTCAAAAGTGGTCCCCCCACGAAATCTAAACAACTAGATAATTATAGCTGAATGATTGCATAGAACCTCTCGTGGTAGTTACCTCTGGCTGATTCTGAGATCCTATAACAACCAAATAATCGTCTTCTTCAGTTTACAATAGAGATTTTCGGTATCCTTGGTTACAGTTTCAAGTCGGCCATATTGTTGAACAGGTTTCAATGCACTAACTATTGCAGAAAAGTGACGAAACCAAGGGTGATTATAATGGTCGGCCATCGGCTAAAATCCAAACAAAACTATAGAGATGGCCAATTAGTTCAAAGATTGTTCAGCCATCTAGCCGATCATTCAGGAATTAGGGAATTATACTAAATACAGTATAAAGAATAACTTGTCTTCTAGCTGATCATTTTTGTCTGTGGTCTGACAAATGTCAGAGAAATTTTAAAAAATT
>CAZURU010000872.1:0-1720 GCA_964623585.1 uncultured bacterium | reverse complement strand
CAAATCCTCTTGTATTAAACAACGTGAGTTTGATGATATATAGGTGTGTAAAGTTGTTGACAATTCCCCTTCAAATTGCTAATATGTGCAATAATAGGTGCTTCTGACATAGTTAACATACACGAGCATCATTGGTGCAAAATATGGTAGGTTGCTACCGCTAATGCAACATGCACATTCAAAGAACCGACTTTACCATACATCGGTAAGTATATTGCTTTATCGCAGACGTCAAAGGTTCGGCGTGAAATACCACGAAATTCGTTGCCGACAATCAGGCACACTTTCTCCGGATATTGGACTGTATGATACGGCACGGAATCCGTTGCCACCTCTAACGCACATGCAAGATACCCTTCCGCTTTGTATGCTTCAATGGCATCGGCAGCGTATTTTGTTGTGCTCCACGGGACTCGCCGGTGTGTCCCGCGTCCAATACCCGCAATAGTCGGATTAGGTGGATGCGCGCTTATACCCGCTAACACGAGCTCACGGACACAACATGCATCGGCAATTCTGAAAATCGCACCAACGTTAACAGGATCCTCAACATCTTGTAGAACAAAAACAAGATCGACTGATGGAGAACCTGACTGTCTTAAAAACTGTTTAAGTGCTTTATTACGTAACTGTTTCATTTAGAAGGAATCATTAAGAACTATGGATAAATATAAACTCGGTGTTATTGGTGCTGGTGGTATTGTCTGCCGCATGCATCTACCTGATCTGAAAAGAGGAGAAGATTTTGAAGTTGTTGTCATTGGTGGCAGACGCGAAAACCGCCTAAAACATCAATGTCAAGAATTTGATATACCACGTTGGACACAAGATTACGATGCAATTATTGCAGATGACACACTTGATGCTATACTCGTTGGCACCCCGCATCCGTTACATGTTTCATGGGGTGTTAAAGCGTTGGAAGCAGGCAAACATGTGTTGATGCAAAAACCACTCTGCGGTGAAATGGACGAGGCGAATCAATTTGTTGCTGCGAGCGAAGCAAGCGGTAAAACAGTCATGTGTCTACCACATTTCAGTGCTGCCATCTATAAAGTCCGTCAACTGATTGCCGAAGAAGCCATCGGACGCGTGTCAGGTGCAAGAATGCGAAGCAGCCACGGGGGTCCTGAGATTTACTATGCCGAAATACGAGATATTTTCGGTGAATCGGGGGACGACCTATGGTTCTTTGATGCGAAGCAAGCAAGCGTCGGGGCACTCTTTGATATGGGTGTCTACGCAGTATCCGGTCTTGTCGCTATGCTTGGTACTTTCAAACGCGTCACAGGTTTCGTCTCAACATTCGACAAACCAACAGAATTAGAAGATGTCGCAACACTCGTGCTTGAAATGCAGTCGGGTGGACTCGTCACCGCTGAAACCAGCTGGTGTGATCCTGCCCGAACTGGTGAATCAAGTGTACACGGTACTGCTGGTAAGTTCACGATGCCCGGTAAAGATGGGGCAGCTCTCACACAGTGGACCCCTACATCATATACACGAGAACATGCGCCGGTGGATACAAAAGCGATAGACTGTGGTGACGTTGCACCCAGTGGGATGCATGCACATTTCGCTGAACATATCCGTACGGGGACACAACCTCCTCTCTCAAATGTTTACACTGCGCGACATGCCACTGAGATTCTGCTTGCTGGACTCAAATCCTCCGAGACAGGCACCGCAATTGAACTCACAACAGCCGCTGATAAGTAGT
>CAZURU010000871.1:0-1722 GCA_964623585.1 uncultured bacterium | reverse complement strand
TTACCTCTTAATCAACAGACTCGCTTAAATAATGCATTTTTAAAACAGCTTCTTAAAAGTTCGCTCTATTTTCTCTTTCTCGTCTTTGAAGATATCCTTTCCTGTCAAGGGTCTATAAATGGTCTTGATCAGTGTTTCGATGACCTTTCCACAAAGCATAATCGCCGCCAGATAACACTGATTTTTGTAGCAATTAGAAGCCTCTTCAAGCATATGCTCTATAGCAAACAATGTGTCTTTTGTGAAACAAGATGGCGCAGATTCAAGGCCACTAAATTTCAAGCACTCTTTCGTACTTTCATCTTCTGATTTGGTATATCTTTCTATTATTACATCGGTTAGAGATACTTGCAACGATTTAAAAAACTCACACATCCTCAAATAACTGTAATATTCTTCAACAATTTTCCTTGTATTAGTATTTTTCTTTTCAGGGTTATCAAGGTCCGCATGAAAATAAGCTAAAAGGTCATTATAGATCTCCAGCGGAATAGATGCGGCCTCAAACATAGCGGAAAGTTTTCGGACTGCCTGGTGATATATTTCCGCATTTTCAAAATAATTATTTTTTATCGAACCTAAGGACATCGCTAAAAATAATATCCCCGTAAGCAAAAAATAAACTCTCCGTAAATCCCCATCTGGTCCTTCAAACCATTTTTCAGGGGGCATAACCGCCCCATAAAGCCGTTCAGCAATTAGATCATCATAGTCTGGGACTTCCAATTTAAGTGGCGAAGCGTTTTGACAAATAAGTTCATATACCTTTTCATCTGGTTTTAACGAGAACAGAGGAAAAGCAATCCCCATATTAAAAAATACCTTTGCGTTCAATGCCCTATCGTTGTTCATATTTCTTCATCTCCCGGGAGGTTGAACTGTAGCAATCCTATCAGGAACTAAATTAGCCCGTCACTCCCAAATTCGCAAGCTTTTTGGTTTTCGCGGCGGAGAAACAGCACAAAAAGAGAACGCCCCAGCATCATTGTGCCGGGGCGTTTTGTGTGTCCGGTAAACCAATTTCCAAATGGTGTCCGCTTCAAATCGGACGGCGCAAATTATGATGTCTCGCCGTAACTGTTGACAAAGAGTAGAAAGTCCATAACCCCAACTATGCCATTGCCATCCAGATCGTATCTCGCGTCATACCCTGCATCGCCCTGACTTAATGTGTAATGTGCAAAAAATAGCAAATAGTCATCAAGATCAACACGACCATCGCCATTAAAGTCGGCTGCAAGACCTGCCACCTCCACTGAGATCACAAAGGCCTCCGTATCAGCACCGCCACTCGCATCTGTCACCTTGTAGATCATAGCATGAGTACCCGTTGTCGTCGGCGTGCCGGACAACGTGCGCGTGCTGGCATTGAAAGTCAAGCCGGGCACTATCGGCGTCAAGCTATACGTCAAGGGGGCTTGACCACCCGTGGCTTCGGGCAACGTTAGGGTGCTAATCTCGGTCCCCACAGTATAATTCTGATTGCTAACCGTACCGGAAAAAACCGGTTTTGTGTCTGAATAAATGGAGGTAAAACCAATAACCGGCGTCTCTACTATCGAATCTGTTACCAAAAGGATCAATACATCCTGACCTGACTCCCAATCATTAGCTGGCTTATATTCCAGAGTTGCCAGTGCCGAGTTGATACGCCCCGGGCTACTCTTGCGAAATCCAACCACGTCCGAAAGAAGATCATCTGATGAAACATCCGGATCCACC
>CAZURU010000870.1:0-1724 GCA_964623585.1 uncultured bacterium | reverse complement strand
CACGTACTTCTTCAAGTTCTTTCACAATAAGATCGTGCTGATAATTCATAGTAAATTCGACTTTTCCATTTATTTTTACCGGAACTTGCACTGTCCCTTGCGTAACATAAACTCCGACTTTGCCTATAATGAGACGTATGAATCTTTCAAATAGGTCGCCGTTTATCTTTCGTGCCGTGTTTGACTTATTCGCTGGTAGGGCATCAAGAGTAGCCCCGATACATTGTTGTGCTGTATAAATGCTTCTATTAATGATCTCTCGGTTAGACGAGTTATCAGTACTATCATCCTCGCCTTGAATATCCAAAAGAATTTCTTTAAAGGGATCAATAACAGCCTCCATATCTTCTAATGAGTACATTAATTTGGAGTTGATTGGTCTTGTTACATTGTATGTTCCATCATCTTTGTATTGAAAGAATTGATAATTATTCTCATTTCTCGATACAATTACAGCCTGTAAATTGTCCTTTATGAATTCAAGATACGCCTTTGCAAAATCGCAGTACCTATCAATATCGCGAAAATAGTCTTTATTGCAGGCGATGCTTACCAGTCTTTCTAAAGTCAACGGATTGAGCTCCTTCTTTTTTCATTTTCTTTATCAAGTGCGATCCATCCGTCTTTTGACCTGCGAATCACATTTTCTATCCTGTCTATCGCCCATTTATTGTATTCGGGACCAATTTCACAACCAGCCCATCTTCGTGCGAGTTGTTCAGAAACGACTAACGTTGTCCCCGATCCTGAGAACGGATCAATAACAAGATCGCCTTCTCTAGACGAAGCTAGGACAAACTTCCTAACGAGTTCTTCTGGTTTTTGTGTAGGATGAGGGGTTTTTTCATTCATTCCATTACACGTGGTCGGCACTTCTATAACATCTCGCGGCTTTGCTCCCCTCGGATGAGGCGTCCAGACATTTTTTTGTTTCGCTCCATTCCCGTACTGACTTGACTCTGCTTGTGGATGAGATGGGTATTTTAGCGTATGATTGCCATAGGGAATTCTAATGTCATCGATGTTGAATGTCTGTTTCTTAGATTTACGTAAGTGAAGAATGCTCTCATGCGACCTTCCCCAGTCGCTTCCCATATTAGCTTTGTTTTTATAGTACCACACCAGCCACTTGCACGATCTAAAATACTTCATAGACGGTTGCTTGATATCTGCAAGTATTTCAGAAAATCCACAGAGATACATCGTCCCTGATTCCTTTAGAATACGATGTGATTCTCTAATCCATTGCATTGACCATTCGATATACTGTTCTTGGTTCTCAAATCTATCCCATTCGGCCTTATTGATATTATACGGGGGATCGGCAAAGATGAGATCTACGCTTTCCGTGTCCAAGCTCTTGAGCCACTCGACAGAATCCCCCTGAAAAAGAGAACCGTGAGGATGTCTATATATCTCACAAAATTTCGACTCATTTTTTGTCGCTAGCTGTTTGCCAACCATAGAGAACTCGAACTTAAGCGGATTCTCTTGATTGCGTTTTTCAACTTTTTTGGGCATTGGCATCTCTCCGCTATGACCCGGTAACAGCCTCTCACTACACCTCCAGCATCAACCGCGCCGGATCTTCCAACAGCTCTTTCAATCGTACCAAAAACGAAACCGATTGCTGGCCATCAACGAGCCGATGGTCGTAGGACAGCGCCACGTACATCATCGGCCTAATCACCACTTGACCTTCGACAGCTACGGGCCGCTCTTGG
>CAZURU010000869.1:0-1736 GCA_964623585.1 uncultured bacterium | reverse complement strand
AAAAAATATACTAAATCTAAACTTCATCTCTTATTCCTCACTAGTATTTATTGGACTATACTCAACAGAATTTGAATCCGATACAGATTGAAAATAGATAAACGTTTCTGCTCCACTTGAGGCACCATTTGGAACGACTATCTCTTCTGACTGCGATTGGTGTTCCTCAGGATCTTCCCTATATCTGGTAACTGTGCGACTGTACTTTCCAACGTGAGCCAGACCATCTTCACCTGTCCATGCATGACTGGCTCCGAAACTCAGACCTACAACTTCTTTTATATCAATAGCAATTCCTCCCGATAAAGTAGTAATAGATCCGTCTGTTTCAGTTCTGTGTACCTCTGTCATCATCGCTACTTCTTGTGCTGTTACCGCTGTTACAATTGTCTGCTCTTCGCCTTGATCCCAATTATTTTCTTCCCCTGCTTCAACCGGGACCTTTACCTGATGTCCCCAACAAATATGATAACATCCTCCAGGTCTCACATTCTGATTGTCGGTACAGTAAGTAGTCCTCACTTTCTCTACAGCACTGTGCCATGCTCTCACATTTGCAGTCCCACTGAATTTAAGAGTTGAGTCGGCGTCAAAAGCCTTTTCTCCATAGATAGAGGGACTGACCTCGCCTTTAGCTTTGTTAAAACTTGCATATAAAGTAGCACTCAAATGCCAACCCCTGCCTGCTTTGGTGTCTGAGGACCAACAATCTGGATTATTTGGGTTTGCTTTTTTGTCTAAATGTACCGAATTCACGTAAAAATTTTTAGATCTTTCATCACCTGACCATTCACATACACCATTGCTAATCGGCAGCATGACCAATCCCGCAAGGGCAACAATAGAAAGACATCCTAAAGTTATCGTAATCGTTAGATTTTTAAAACGCATTTTTAAATCTCCTTAAATTATCAGTAGACTGTTAAATTTTTCTCACTGTTATAGACGACAATAATAGGAGACGCAAATATAGTATCACGTTCCGGTGTTATTGTCAAACAAAAAAGTCGCATTGCTGTGTCGGTTGTTGGTGTTGTCTCCTCTGTGGGAACCGACGTATCTTCCACAGATTCAGACTGGTTTTCCATCGAATTAAAAGACTTTGTTCGCTGTACATCTCCACGAACCTTGTTTTGTACTTTTTGAGACATACCCTCTTGAAGGATAACAGCATCGTCTATTGACATCCGTTCTTTAAATGATGCTAAATCGTGTAAGATCCAGACACAGAATAGCGCAGCTAAGACAAACAGAAAAATGAAACTAAAGGTAAGCCATCTATTTCTAAAAATGTACCGAAGCATATTATCCTCTATTATGTGGTATTTTTACTTAGCGATTTTATTCCACTCTCTAATCACACGTTTGACACTTGCCTCAACATCAGTAGGAGAGATACGTAAACTTCTGCTAATCTCTTCATAAGGTTGACCATCTAAATACCGTTCCATGATTTTCTGATCCTGAGGTGCAAGGTTCTTGAGTAGTTCGTCTAATTGGTTAGCAATTGGACGTAAGCGTTTAAGTATACGTTCCCATCTTTTCTGAACCGCTTCTGGCGTGGAACCAATTACTTCAGCAATCTGTTTCGGTTGCAAGCCATCCATTTTATGATCCGCAATCTCTTGATCCTTTTCCGATTCGGCATCCACTTCGCACCCTAAGTCAATTGTGCTGTTAAACTTATACCATTTCTAAATAAAAATGCCTCTCTACTGTAGCACATTCTGTTAGAT
>CAZURU010000868.1:0-1740 GCA_964623585.1 uncultured bacterium | reverse complement strand
ACAGAAGAAACATTTCTCAGTACATGCAATTCAGCGACAATTGAATGCCTCTGAGAACGTCAAATACCTACATTGACAATTACCAAGTAACATGCTATAATCATACAACACATTAAACAATAAAGAGATTGAAGAATCTCGTGGAGAACAAAACATGAAATCATACAGACAGATAGTAGATGAGGCAAAAACGGAAATTCCAGAAGTATCTGTTGCAGATGTGAAAGCAGAACAAGATGATGGAAAAGACTTTGTGCTTCTGGATGTGCGTGATGAAGATGAATATCGCGCGGGATATATCCCTGATGCTGTGCATGTAACTCGGGGAATGCTGGAGTTTTCTGTCGAGGACTACATCCCTGATAGAGAACAAAAAGTCATCGTTTACTGTGCCGCAGGATTACGGTCACTACTCGCCGCCAAATCGCTACAAGAAATGGGATATACGGATACAGTTTCAATGGCTGGCGGATACCGAGATTGGAGTGCTGCTGGGTATCCAACTACACAAGACAAACAGATGTCGCACGAGCAATTAGACAGATATAGCCGACATTTTATGCTGACAGAAGTCGGCGAACGCGGACAGGCAAAACTACTTGACGCAAAAGTTTTACTCGTAGGTGCAGGAGGTCTAGGTTCCCCTGCAGGTGTGTATCTTGGAGCTGCAGGTGTTGGTCATCTTGGTTTGATTGACTCAGATGTCGTGGAATTAAGCAATCTTCAACGTCAAATCCTACATCGCACAGAAGCAGTGGGTACACCGAAAGTTCAGTCTGCTACAACGACCATTAAATCTCTTAATCCGGATGTTGAGATTACCCCCTATAACCTCCGCCTTACCGCTGACAACGTGGAAGAAATTTTCTCAGAATACGATCTGATTGTAGATGGGTGTGATAACTTCGCGACCCGTTACCTCGTCAACGATGCTGCAGTGCTAATGAATAAACCAGTAGTGCATGGTAGTATTTTCCAGTTCGAGGGGCAGGTCACACTTTTCAAACCGAATGAAGGACCGTGTTACCGATGCATGTATCCTACGCCACCACCACCAGGCATGGTACCGAGCTGAAGTGAAGCTGGAGTCCTGGGCGTGCTCCCAGGTGTGATTGGTGTGATGATGGCGACTGAAGCAATTAAGTATATTATCGGCATTGGTGAACCGCTTATCGGCAGACTTATCCTATATGATGCGCTTAGTATGACCTATCGTGAAATGAAGGTGCTTCGTGATGAGAATTGCCCGCTTTGTGGGAAAAATCCTAGTATAACCGAACTCATTGATGATTATGATGCTGCAGCAGAAAACCCTGAAACCTTTGCCCCAGCTGCAGATTGATAGTAGGTGAATATCAGCAATTCTCTGTTCACATGAGGCAGGTCCGCTGTCCCGCTGAGGAGGTTACCTAACCGTACCGGCTTTGTGCTACTTGCGTTCATAATGGTTTTCGGGTAGCATCCAGCAGGATACGCGTTTGGGTATCCTGCATTGGTTAGGAAACCGAACCTAACGGCCTTCATAACGAGGTTTTGAGACAACACTATCACCTTCACCTTCAAAGCTATGACGATGCGGGATGTTCATATCCTTTAAGATATGTAGATCAATTAATTCTTGTCCTGACTCTGCAAGCGCAAAAAAGCAGTCAATATCCTGTGGTAAAGGGATATGCGGAAAATCGTATTTCAGAAACTCATAATACCGTTCGCGAAGGTAGGACTATAAAGCACGGCATA
>CAZURU010000867.1:0-1750 GCA_964623585.1 uncultured bacterium | reverse complement strand
CTGCTTTTCTGCTTTCAAACATCTTAATTCTTAAAATTGTCCAAACTTTAGTATATTATTAGAGAAAGACGTTTAATACGAATGGTCCAAGGTCTTGGACCAACATTCAATATGATTCATAATTCTATCTGAGAGGAAACAAATTTCTGTAACCATTGATTAGTATTCATAGATTCTGTAGTGCATACGCTTATTTAGACCACTTTTTCGCAAAGTTAAGACAAGGTTTGCCGTTGAAATTCCATAAGATGGCAATCGGGCGTGTGCGGGTATTTCAGCGGGGTTAGTTAATTCTGTAGTTATTCTCTGTCGTATGCAGAAAGGCTTCCACTGTTCAGTATAGGTTGCCATTCACCGCTGTTCTTTTGAAAGAGCTGCTGAATAGACTATGAGTGACGCTTGCTGTTACGTCTACATGTATATCTCGTCAATCATACTGCACTGACCCCTGAGGGGTGAACATTCACTCACAATAGAACGAATTTCTTCTTCATTAAAACTTATCAATTTTAGAAAATGAAGTCGAAAGAGTGCATCCATTTTATGGATGAGAAACTCCAAACTGCTACCTTTAGCTGCCTTATGTTCTGAATCAGGATCAAGGTGCGTCAGATAATTTCGTGTATCTACAATACTACGTATCAGTTTTGAGTTATGCTTACCACCCATAAAGTCATTAAATGGCTCGGTCATTCTTTCAAACCTATTTGCTAGCGTTAACTGATTAGCATAGTTCAATTTCTGTCCAAACCAATCTTTTTCCTGTTTAGGACATTGCTTGATGAGATTTTTGCGTATTTCTTTAAATTCATCTTCATCCATGTGCTTCTCGTCAGAGGTCCTGCGGTGAAATGCTTCTAAAGCCTGTACCATAGTTAAGAATTGCAAATCGATAGAACCGACTCGATCAGTTTTTGTCAAAAAGTATAAATCGAAAGCAGAAATAATCTGTTCGTGACTTTCTATCCACTTATTAATTATGACTTCAGCATGATCGCGTATCTTCTTGAATCCAAACAGCATATTCGATTTATCGAATTTTGGTTCATCTTTAGAGTAGGGCCAACTTGAACAATAAATCTCTACCGGATGACCTAAATTATCGTTAGTTGCTGTTATCTCTTCTAAGCAGACTATTTGATTCGTGATAAAACACAGAAAAGCTACAATCTTTTCAGCAACAAAAAGGAACGTGTCTAATTCGTGGGGCTCTTCCGAGATTAATTTAAAATAAACCTTTTGGGTTACCTCTGCTCTCTTAGTGGCTGGCATTCCTGGAGGGGTCCAAGCAAACGTAATTTGCAACTGCATACCGTTTTCGAGACTAAAAGTAATATCTTCCGGCCGATTATACGATATAGTGAGAGCAGAGTTTTCAAACTGAGCGTCGACTTCAATGCCGCTGATACCGATCCATTCATCAATACCCTCTACGGAAAAGGTAACAGTATTAAAACGTAGAGCTGCGTTTTCTTGGTATGGGAAACCAATAAAAGCTCTCCGTGCCCAGATCACATCGGATGCTATCAATCCACCGAGAGCAATATTACGTTTCTTTGACATCTGATAGCATCTATCAATGACAATAGGACCGCCTTTTTCAACATGTCCAAGGATAGGACTAAGACTAGCATCAGGACTACCACCGACGAATATTGCTTGTAGACTGCTATTATCAAGAGGCTGGGTAAGTTCAAGCTGAACCTCCCCTCCATCTGATATTGAGAGTGTTCCAGGTATTTGTCTTTTA
>CAZURU010000866.1:0-1760 GCA_964623585.1 uncultured bacterium | reverse complement strand
GGGGGAGTGTGTAATTTGCTCCGCTTCCCGACGGGAAGAATCGCTCGGGGATCATGCCAAAGGGGTTGCCAATACATACCAGCCGCTTTGCGGCTTGTGCGCGGGCAAGTGCAAATGCCTGACTCGCAGCCCGCCCCACGGGTATCATGGCGTCTAAAAACGGCAGGGCCAAACAAACACCTGCACTTCTGAGAAATGTGCGCCGATTCAGTGGTTTCATGAGTGGCTCCTTTTCCATTGCGGTTTACATTTATTTACATTATTTACATTTATTTACACTATAATGATTATGAATTCAGAATATATAAATAACGAAAATTGTGGTCTGTGACAAGAAAAATTCTACAGGGTCTAAAATTATTACACGCTTAGACCGGTGCTATAGATGCATAAAACCCATGACCGAAACACCGAACACCACAGGACATTGTTGTTTAGCTATACCCTATTATGAGATCGCAGAAACTCTACAGGGGCGCAATAGTGGTGTTTCAGTCTGAGAATAGATCGCGTTGATCTACTTGGGGCAAGAAATCTATTTGATTAATATTACCTTTTAGGGTTATATTTCAATTAAGCACAACATTCATACAAGGAGATACAGAATTCGCATTGGGATGGGCATCGGGCATTTTTTTCGTACAAAAATGGTTTTATATGAATATTTTGCAATTGTTTCAATCCTGGAGGAGCCAAAGGGAAAAGTATCCCCGCTTCAATTTTCTATTTGATTTTTTTAAAGATATTTTCTCAGTTCTGGTAGTGGTGGCAGGTCTCCGGGCATTTCATGCCTGCGTCCTCTGGCTACACGAGACAATACCCATAGAAGAAAATCCTGGAGAGGTTGAATCTTATTTACCTTTGCAAATTACCCAAACCCTGGTAACGATTTTTGATATTGTGGCTTTGGTTTCTGTCATTACAAATGCTTTTTTTACTCTATTAAAAACCGTGAAAAAGCAATGGGAAGAATTTAAAAATGAATCCTAATACACCTTCAAACAGCTTTACTCCCTCCTCGCACTGGTTGTTGGGGGAATTCTTCATAGTGGGGTTCCTGTGCTTCTTGTATGTGGGATGGTCTAATGAGCTTACAGACGAGATTATTCACAATGTCGTATTGATCTCTTTGGCCCTTATCATTCCTTCTGAGTTTCTAAGACATTTTGTTGGCGGAGACGGAATCAGATATTTTATTAAAAAAAAAGCTGAGAAATTTCATAAAAAAAAAGCTGAGAAATCACGCGAGGAATTGCTCAAGCAATTCTTCAAGCCGTTACGCGATAATGAGGAATTACGCAATAATATTGAGGAACTCATTGAGAAGCTCAATCAGAATTATAAAGAGAATTACGAAGAATATTTATCGGGTAGCTTTGTTCGAGAAGGCACTGGTGTTTATCGCCCTGAGTTATCTAATAAGAAAATATATGATTTCATCCAGGTGATAGATGCCTACTATAGCACCTCAATTTCGAAGGATGATTCTGCGTATGTTGTCAGGACCTATTTACCCAGTGCTCAGGTTATCAAAGTGGAAGCTTATCCTGAATACCGATGCCTCGGAATTTTCGTGGAAAAGCCCTTTGTGTATAACCGCTTAGTTCCTATGCCCTCTGATATTGCGCCATCTCCATTCATTAAAGAAAATAAAGATGGATTAGTCACGATTGAGGTTTTAAAAAAATAACATGGTGTGTGGTTTCAAAAAGGTGAGTTGTTCAAATTTTTTAGAGCCTGAGCCAAGTAATCATAATAAA
>CAZURU010000865.1:0-1774 GCA_964623585.1 uncultured bacterium | reverse complement strand
GTAAGTTATTTGTTCTGATTTATCAAACTCACGTTAACCTACCCTCTCTATTATTTAATATGTTGGGTTTCGTTCCTCAACCCAACCTACGTAAGTTATTTGTTCTGATTTATCAAACTCACGTTAACCTACCCTCTCTATTATTGGTCTTTTTGATTGGGAATTGCAAGTCGTTTTCTGATTAAGTTATCCATAAAGTCTTTCGCGTCATTACCCGTTATTGTTTTGTTTAGAATAGGCGTAACCTCAAATTCAGCGAGTCTGAGTGTGGGATTAAGTCCGTGTAGTGTTGGTAACCAATCCCGACAAGTGTCAAAAAATGCGCGTTGTGCAGCCCGTCCGTTGATATAAGGAAAATCAGCAGTAGGTCGACGGTATCTGTCAGGTCCTTTTGCTAATGCGGCTACGTTGTGGTGACGACAATACTCAATATATACCTCTGTTTCATAAGCTACGTGTATATTTTCGGGATAAAACTTGAACGTACTTTTCCTGTATTTTGTAAAGTGCTGTAGTTCGTCAAATTCAAAGATAAAATTATAGGGTTCTGGGAAATATGCGTCTGGTGTGAGATGTCCGTGTGATTTTTTCGTTGTTCCTTCCCAATCTCCTTGTAAATGACGGTATAACTCCATTAAAACGTCGTAGTATTCACCAAAATGTTTACGTGACGGTTTATTACAAAGCCAATCAAACTGTGCTCTTTTTTCTGCAGTTATGCCTATCACCTCTTCAAGCAATGCTATGATACCGATTTCTAATCGCATAGGACCAATTGACTCGTTCTTTTTTTCTTTAGACGGGATCGGAATCCATGTTTTTTAATGCAGCCTCGGCAATAGGGGTGGTTAGACTTGCGAGGTAATCCCTATCGCGTTGGAGAGCTTCCAATTTGTTATCGCCGTGTACGAATTCCACTTGTATATAACCGTCATAACCGACCTTACTGAGTATTTCTATAATTTTACTATAATCAACTACTCCTTCAGCGATTGGGCATGCTTTTCCGGTTTCGTCAAAGTTCTGTGCATGAACATTTACAATATGGTCTGCAAGTTGTTGTGCAGCAGAAATAGGTTCGTCAGCATCAGGTCGTGACAACGGTTGAAAATATGTCTTTAGAGACTGCAATTTGATACTGTCAATAATATCTAAGATACTATCAACTGAATCGGTTAGATGATTATTATGCATTTCCATACCCATTGTAAGACTTCGGAAACTTGCCCATTGTGCGAGACTCACCATACGGAACAGAATTAGCCGTTTGTCTGCAGGTGGAATGGTTTTTGATGCCCCTCCCCCTGTCCAAATTCTCATGAGGTCTGTTCCTAGTTCGTGTGCAATGTTAAATGCATCTTCAAAATGCTTTTGATGTAGATGCATCGTCGGGTCAACATAGGAACCGTAAGCTGAAATTGCCAATCCTTTCTGATGTGCTAAATCCCGTATATTTTTGACATAAGTTTCATCATATTCCATCGGCATGTGCGGTGGTTTGCCCCAAACTTCAATACCATCAAACCCGTAGTCAGCTGCAATATCAATTACCTCTTCCAAAGGTTGTTCCTGAAAAGCGATAGTGCACAAACCTAATTTCATTGTTTTATCCCCATTAGTGTATGTTTATATAGATAGGATACCACAAAAGTAAGTAGATTGCAAGGAAAGTTGAATGTGGATTGAGTAAACTTTCTGTCACGTGTGGCTAGTGCAGACTAAATAATACCATTTCAATTAATTTTTCTCTCATTACCGACTGTTTAGAGATGAA
>CAZURU010000864.1:0-1774 GCA_964623585.1 uncultured bacterium | reverse complement strand
CATCATCGGGTCACGCGAATTGGTCGCCGGACCGGGCTAGCCAATCCCGGTCGTTATCGAATCTGAAGGGACCACGCAAAGCGAGGCAACTCAACGCTTTAACGTGGCCCAACCACGTATCAGTGAAATTTACCAGGGTAAAATTGAATTATTTTCTGCGGGCAGGTTGATAAACATGGCGGCCCGGGTAAGGTGGCATACCGTTGATTTGCTGGTATTCAGGTAGGTGGCAAAACGCCCTGACTGGTTTTGCTTTGCAGCTGGCGGCGCTTAACCTGCTTGACGTCGGATACCTTTTTCTGTGGCAGGCATAAGGCGTCAAACTCGCGCATCTTTTGTTCATCTATCAGCCCTATTTCATACAGGCATTTGGCATTCTCATGGATAACTTCTAGGATAGATTTATTATTCATTGCTTGTTACCTTGATCAATTGAAAGACCTGACCGCCAAGGTTCACGCCTACTAGGCCACGCTCCATTTCAGCAACCACCTGCCGCAGGACACTATCTGCCACTCCTTCCTTCACGGCTCATCTAGACTTCCTCAACTCATGCTCGGTTTTCATGAAACTCGTGTACTACTTTATTTTCAAGAATATTACACACAAGATTGCTGCTTTAAGTTTTATTTATTAGGCTTTTTAAATTCAAAGCTTATGCAATTCATTTTCTTTAACACAGCGATTACAAACAGAGACAGTATCGCTCAGGTAAAGAAAGTTGACTTGGATAATTTACCAATCAGAATAGTCAATAGTGAGGATGGTGAAAAGAGTGAGAGCGTGAAAATAATTTCAGACGCCGCTTGGATGATTACGGATTTGACAAATCAACTAAGAGCGGAAAAGAATGAACAAAGCAGAATTAACAAAAATAGGCGTATCAAATATGCCGAGCAAAAAATTGATGCAGCAGTTTTTTCCCTCGTTAACCTATCAATTAAAGAAAAGGAATATGTAGAAAATTGGGTGTCAGACGGCGCTCTAAAACATTCCTAACTGCGTGAAACCCGAATATTTGGGCATGAAAAATTATTGCAAACGTATTAGAGCGAGAAACCTTGCCCTTGAATGGGGCTCAAACTGTACTTGACACTGTAACATAGTTTGTTACTATACGATCAGGGACGACTATGATTAAGAGTTTCAGGCATAAAGGACTTGCAGAGTTGTTTGAACTGGGGCATAGCCGCCGTGTACAAAGGAACTTGCACGTGCGCTGTTTACGACGGCTGGAAGTTCTTGATCAGGCCAAATCTTTGGTTGACGTGAATGTTCCGGGGTTCAATTTCCATGGTCTTCATGGAGCGCCGAAACGCTACAGCATCCATATTAATGGCCCTTGGTGTATTACATTTGAATGGCAGGCCGGCGAGGCGTTTCGGATCGATCTTGAGCAATATCACTAAGAAAGAGAAATGACGGAATACACGGTAAAACGGCCCTTGAGGCGCCAGTCAATTCATCCGGGAGAGATCCTGCGCGAAGACGTTCTGCCGGCGCTTGGTTTATCTGTCAGTGAGATGGCCCGGAGGCTGGGTGTCTCACGCCAGCAGCTTCATCGAGTACTGGCTTGTACCCATCCCGTAACGGTGGAAATGGCGTTGAGGATTGGCAGACTGGTCGGTAATGGTCCGGGGCTCTGGTTAAGGCTGCAACAGAACTATGATCTGAGCCGCGCAGAGCAGGGTTTGAGCAGCGAACTGGAGAAAATTAAGCCGATTGAGGCGCCTGCGGCAACTTTATCTCTTTAGTGATATTGCTTCAGCTATGC
>CAZURU010000863.1:0-1774 GCA_964623585.1 uncultured bacterium | reverse complement strand
GGCCCCGCCATCCGCGCCTCCTCAAAGAACCGGCGCAGAATAGACAGCGTATCGGTCTGGTATTGTTTTAAGTTCATAACACATCTGCTCGATAATGGTTCGGATATTTTTTGAACGGTACATATCTTTCACATAACTGCCCGTTCATAGCTCAAAATGTACCCTTTTAACTTTCATCTGTGCCCATCTGCGTCCATCTGCGGATTAAATTCAGGTTGTAAACAAGTGTGCAATACAGCATATTGAAAGCACAATGCGGTGTTCAGGCGTCTGCCAACACAATCGATCAGATAGGGCCGATCTTCTCGCTGGGATGGTGGTCCCCGTATAAAAGCATTACGGGGCAGGCTTGAGCGAGTTGGTGTATGATTCTGAAACGATTTCTGCTATCATTTTCAAGGAGGGCATCATGGATATCATCCGCGAATCATCACTTTTTCAATCCCTTACTCAACAAAGCAGAGAGGAGGGCATTGAGCAAGGCGAAAGAAGAAGCACAACCGAAGCTATACTTGAAGTGCTGGAGATTCGATTTGACCTGAGCGAAACGCCCCCCCTATCCACTCGCATTGCCGCCATTGACGATTTGCAACACCTCAAGCAGTTGCACCGCGCGGCGGTCCAGGCGCCCAATCTCGACGCATTTCAACGCATATTAGATGCGTGACGTGATTTTCATAAGGGGATTATATTCAATAGTGCCGAAAATCCTATGTTTCTATCAGTTACTTTTTATGTATCTCTTTGTGATACCTGTTAGCATGATAACTTTCTATCACAGATAACAATTTTCCAACAGGAACTTGTTTAGATAAAAACTCCATTTCACCCGATTCTGCGACATTGGCACTACCAACAACAATTTCGCAACTCATATTTTTGAACTCAGGCATAAAACCACAAGTCCTAAAATCTCCCATTTCAATTCGATGTTTAGTTTCTGAATCAGAAAAAATATTAAGCAGAATCTCTCTGGCTAATTCCAAGTCTGGCTCTTTACAAATCCCATTGTCATGACAATAAAAACCCAACCAATTTAGAAAATTGTCTTCACAAAGAACAGCATCCATCATATTCCGATGTACTTTCTTAAGTCTCTCATAAAATATTTCTTCATTTATATTGAGGGGTGTGCATAATTCGCTCATTGTGCTATTAGGACTTAGCCTATATTCACGAATTAAGGGGTAAACTGTCGCTTAATTTGGCGATTTTAGGCGTAATTCATAAAAAAATGGGGTTTCATTTTTTCAAACGTCCTTTTCATGTCTCAAGAGCCTATTCTCATATCCTTGCAAGGCACTTAATAACCATGTAGCAACATATAAACATTTTTCTAACCTATTGTTTAAACGTTATTTGCGGAAAACTTGATTTATGCACACCCCTCATTTATATTAACATCATTGTTCAACAAATCCTCTAATTCATTTGAAAATTCCTTTTTCATCCTATCTTCAATATTTTTTACAAATTTCTTGAACAACTTACACATAACCCAAACTGCCCCATTCTTTCCTATACACAGAGAATCAAGCACGTCTAAAAACGCTTGAGTGGAAACCCTAAATACCCGACCATTATCGTTCATTACCTGAATAAACTTGTCGTCCTTAAATATATACGAACTATGAATAATCATACCGAGAAATTCCATTACGCAAACACTTTCGTCTATCTCTAACTCTACATAATCCTCATATTGAAATTTCTCTTTCCTAACCCGAAAAATTCATAAAAAAGGTAGTTTCCTTATTCAAGTTATTGTATTATT
>CAZURU010000862.1:0-1776 GCA_964623585.1 uncultured bacterium | reverse complement strand
TGGTATTCTGCATTAGCATTAACAAGTTTTTCTGGGGAGGAGATTGAAAAATAAACTGGGTTGGAGGAAGAAGCACAATCAAGGATGAATGTGCTACAGGCATGATCGGGGAAACGCGGAGAAGGTGGATATACTTCTGAATCTTCTGTGCAAAAACTTTACACACCGGTCAAAAAACTTGACAAAGTGTCTTTTCTTGTGTTACAATATATGTATAAATATTTTGCCCGAATACGTGCCGTATGGACGGTGCCTTTCTTCGAAAAAGCTAGGGACAGCCAACCGTGACCTCTACCTATGGATATGTCTATGTTGGATTGCTAGAGCCAGACACTCTAGCATTTTCTTTTAAAGTTGGATAAAATATCCTTTTTGCTGCATTTCTGGATATAGCGTTTGAGTATAAGGTCTGTCTTCATAAACATGCCAACTAAATCCTGCAATCGCATCTGCTAATCTTATCCATGCGCTCCCTTCATCTCTTGTTCCACTAACTTTCTTATAGACTACACCTTTTTCCTTCAAGAATCTGGAGATTCGGTGTCTTGATGTTTTATCTAATCCATCAATCACTACTATTGGTTGACATGCCTTTTCTACATGATGGTGTATTACATGATGGTGTATTACTTGGGCAATTGTTTCAACAGTTGCGTTGACATAATCTCTAGTAGACAGTCCAAGTTAAAGTTGTGGGTAAAAGTAAAAGTCGGGAATCGGAGTTCCCTCCTACAGAATAGGCTATTGGTAGGAGTGATCTCCGAATCGCGACCTACATATTTAGGCTGGACTATCTACTAGTATTGGTGAAGATTGAATAGAAAAGACATCTTTCCAAATCTGGTATAGTTATTACGGATCGAAGGTAACTCTCTTTTATTCTATAGTGTGTGCTTTTCCATTTGGATAGTCCTTTATTCGTTTTTTTTTCTATATCTATCAACCTTTGTTCTACTTTGTTGCGTATGTCAGTAGTAACTGCAATGACTACAGCAACACTATAAAATTCACCTTGGGTATGTTGTCCAGTTTCATCAACATAACAGTATATTTTGTCCAATGATCTGTTCATACGTTTCATATTCCCAACATTGAATATAATTCAATGGGGTTAATCTCACATTCTATGTCAACACTCAATTTTTAAAACCCTGAGAATTGAGGTCCACCTAACAAATTTCAATCACGAATACATGAACTCATAGCGAGTACGCTCTATAAGATAAATGGTATCCTTTCCAAATGTTATTATAGTCTTATAAGACAATAGGAGAGGAGAGGATTCTGATGTTTAGTATATCATTAGATGTGTGTGAAATCAAAGAGAATCAAGAAGCGTATGGTGTATAAAGCGTTTAGAGAAAAGGGCTTGAAGATTGGCAGTGGGGTGATTGAGAGTGCTTGTAAACATGTCGTGGCAGAAAGATGTAAACAAGCTTCAATGAGATGGAAGGAACCAGGGATCAATGCTGTTCTAAAGATGCGGTGTCTTTTGAAAAATGGTGGATGGGATGATTACTGGTATCCAGACACAATAACCGCATAATTTTCTGTGCAAGAACTTTACACACCCAAAAAGTTGTATAGGGTGTGTAAACTTTTTGTCACAGCTGGCGAGGTTTCCTAACCTCGCCAAGTATCAAACCCTTCCCAACACCGCTGTAGTGGTATCCTAACCACCACATTCAAAAGCTTTACCAATAATAGACATTCTGTTAGATTGTGCTTCTTTCAACTTCATTCATCCTTGATTCTCCTTCCCCCTACACCATCCGT
>CAZURU010000861.1:0-1777 GCA_964623585.1 uncultured bacterium | reverse complement strand
TATAACGGTCAATGAACCACTCCAGCGGTGATCTACCGTTGACGATATAACGATGGGCATCTTCAGGTATACCAGTTAGACGGACATGATCATTGATGTTGAGGGTTCTTCTCTCAATATCCCCGTAACGCATTGCTTTCTCAGTTAACAGAAAAAGATTAGCGTCTGCATCTTCAAGATTTGCTGGTGGTGGGGTTATGTTTGGAAACTCAACTGTGAGCGGATACTGTTCACACGTCTCATAGTTGAGATGGAGCTCTGCCAATTTATATCCTGCTTCGGCAAAGGCTCTAAAATCTGGGGCATAAGGGATACGCGGGAGCATTTTGGACAAATCGTTTGCGAACTGTTCTCGGTAACTGGGGGCGTGGAGGATTCCGTAGACATAATAAAAGATTTCGTCTTTGGTTATTTTATTTGTTCTATAATGTCTACAAAATTCAAAGTGTGCTTTATCTGATATATTGTCAATACGTTCTGATGACTCATCAATAACAAGCAGTGTTTCTGATGCGTTTTGAACATCCGAAGGTTTTGGAAATTGCCACCGAGGAAAGCATTGACACGCCTCATTGAAACCGAGGTCCGGCATAAAATCAGTCATAAGGGTAGAAAACGGTTTTTTTCCTCCGATACCCGGAACGCATATCACAAGGTTATCACTTGAACTCTCTGGGAAAATCAAATCCTGTTGGTATTTACAATTTGCAAATGTATAATCGGCATAACAGTTTGTTTTTACGAATGGGCGATAAATAGTCTTTCGGATGTAACTTACATCAAATTCAGTTGTTCTGCCCCGATTTAGGTTGTTCTCAAGTTCTCGATCCCACTGAATATTTGTTGTGTGTTGACGCGCTACCTCATTCGCTGTAAGATCCGGGTTTTCCTCAAGTTCAGAAATTGCCATGAGATAATGTTGGGTCATCCGCAGGGCATTCTCTGCACAAGTGTCACGTGAAAAATTGTAGATGTATGTATCTCTACTTGTTTTGTATCCGCTGCTAAACAGTCCAAATATCGCATTATCTATCCTACCCGATTTTGCTTCCTTTGTGCCCATAGGGTAAAAATTCGTAAATGCCTCGTTCCGTTGTTCAATCCAATCGAAATGCTTATCAGGTGTGATAGTTCCCCAATCACTAAAGCCTGAAATTGCCTCCTTCTCGCGTAGTATTTCCAACTTCTCCTCGCGTGTGAGATAATCACCAATGTCCCGATATTCAATTTTGCATCCCTTGTGTGTGGCGTTAGGGTTTTTGACGAAGATTGAGATAGCAACAGGTGCCCGTGATCCTCCACCGAATACATTCCCACCTTCAGAACGTCTACGTTCTCCAGATGTTCTTGCATTTCCCCGAAGATGCAAAACGTGGACAGAACTAAACTCCTTTGCTAAACATGCCCGAACTCCTGTATCGGCGTTCCCTTCAATCCATGAACCGTTGGTAACGAATGCGATGATACCCTGTTCACCAATTCTGTCAGATGCCCATCGGATTGCCATTTTGTAAGTATCGTAGAGACTGTTTCTTAACGTCGCAGTAGAGTACTCAACGTAGGTTTCCCTAACACGTTCTTCAAGAGCAGGATATTCCACGTTTTGATTGTTGTCTGCTGAACTCCGTTGTCCTATTGACCACGGAGGATTACCTACAATAACCTGAATCGGAAGTTTCTGTTGACGTTCAGCACGTTCATTGTTGTCTGGTAGCCATTCTTTTGGGAAAAGGGTTGCATCATCTTTTTTGTTGAGATTAAAGGTGTCGGTTAGGAC
>CAZURU010000860.1:0-1780 GCA_964623585.1 uncultured bacterium | reverse complement strand
CATATATTCTTCTGCTATTTCTCCATGTTGAAGTACACTGTGAATGCCACCTTCATTCCACAAAATACGCGCTTTCAAATCATTCCGATCATCTGGCAATAACACCTTTGCTTCCTCTAAAAATTCCAGTGCTCTATTGTATTCACTACAATTGCGCAACACATCTGCATAATCGCACAAAAAATCAATAGCATCTTCGGGTAATTCAAAAACGTCATCCGCTGTCCATTCTCGTACAGCCTCAAAGCGCATCAATCCCTGACGATACGCTTGTACCTCCAATGCTTTTTTGCCTGCCAAGCGTGCATATTTCACAGCTTTATCTTGTTCTCCTGCCGCAGCAAAATGATCCGCCAATTCTTCCGTCAATTCTTCTGCGCCCTCCGTCTCTTCCAGAGTATTGCCAATTTCTCGATGCAACAACCGCCGCCGCACATCTTGCATGCGACCGTAAATTGCACGCCTACACAAATCCTGTGAAAATCGATATCGATCTTCAGCTTCTCCATAAGTAGCCAAAAGTCCTTCTACAATTAGATCGTCCAATACATCCAACAACTCCAACTCATCACCACGCCAAATCGTAGCCAATAATTCAAAAGAAAAATCACTTAGAAAAACACAGGCATATTCCAGCACCCGCTGTTGCATCGCAGACAGAGCAGTTATGCGCCTGTACAAAACCTCTGAAAAATCATCGGATAACAGTGTTTCGGAAAATTCTCCCCACTGCCAATCGCCGGACACACCCTGCCGAACCACATCGGCCTGCACCAGCGTCCTCACAGCCTCTACGACAAACAGGGGTTGCCCACCCGTTTCTCTGAACAGGGTTTGCAATGCATCGGACGGTATAGACCGCTCCCCCAACATCGACGCCGCTAAATACCCCACCTCTTCTTGTGATAGATTTTCCAACTGCATCTGGGTCGCTTCGGCAAATTCATTACCGTATATAAAATTTTCAACTTCGCTTGGAATGGATTCCACGTTAGACCATCGGCAAGTCAGGCATAACAAAAACGGGCACGGTTCTGGATCCCGCAACACATACTGTAAAAATTCCAGGGTCAATTCATCAAGCCATTGAATATCTTCCAAACACAACACGACAGGCTGTTTCTGCTGCAGATGCTTTAATAACTGCAACCAGCGCTCCATAACAGAAAACTTGTCCGTCTCTACTGAATCGGGCACTCGCCCCACCAAATCCGTCGTCTTTACCTGCCGAAATGCATCGTTCAACGCACCGTATATTTGTCCACCCTCTTCCTGCCCTGCGCCTTTCAAACACAGAAAATCGTGGATCAAAGCGTCACCCAATAGTTCTTCAATTAGTCTCGATTTACCCACACCCGGCTCACCAGAGATCAGAACCACGCGCTGCTTCCCAGCCTGTACATCCTTTAACATTGTGAGAAACGTCTTCATCTCAGATTCACGCCCGACAAATTGCGGCCGCATGATTTTCATGGGCATATCGCGTTGCTCGTCCTCCAGCAGCACAAGTTCCGATGGTGCTACATTCTTTAAGGCTTGCACCAACTCCTCTGCCGACTGAAAACGATCAACACGCTCCTTTGCCAGCAACTTCAGCACTATTTGTTGCGCCTGTTCAGGAACCTCGACAGGGGCTTCACTTATTGGCGGCGGGGACTCTCGAATATGCTTCATAATAACAGATATGGGATTTTGTCCAGAAAAGGGCGGTGCATCCGTGAGGACCTCGTATAAAATCACGCCCAATGAGTACAAATCTGATCGATGATCCACCCACAAC
>CAZURU010000859.1:0-1785 GCA_964623585.1 uncultured bacterium | reverse complement strand
TTCGGTATTTAGCATATTCTATGATAAATTTTCGTGTGACTTTTAACAACTCTTAGATGTTACTCGCTATGACTTCTATACCATAAAGAGTTCTCTTGAGACAAAATTAATTGAATTATTTATCAAACTCACGTTAATTCTACAAAGAAGGTATAAATTCTAAAGAAATATTGCGAATTTTAAAAAAGATTTGACATTTGTCAAAAATGAAGGTATACTACAACTATTAATATTTTCTGGATTTGATTATGAAGAATCGACAAGCCAAACTGCAATATAGAATAGACATGTTTAGAGGTTACCGTTCGAGTGAGATCCGCTTACGAAGAATTGCCGCGGGTTCTGCTTTAACAAGCCCCCCCACCCCCCCCGACGTTACCTCGTTAATATTAAGTTTACAATTTTAAACTATCATAAAGCGTTACAACAAAGTAACGGCAAAAGTTTTAGCAGTTATATTGCTTACATGCCCGCGCGTACTTCGCCTTGTACGGTGTGTTTTGTCACGGGTTTTTTTTGTTACATTGGAAACATTTCTTTCAATGTTTGTCATTTGTCAATTGGGTATAGACATTCTTCACAAAGTGTTGCATACTTGCCACGTTTACGGCAGCAGAGAAGAATGCAAATCACACATCAATTTTGATGTAATAAAAGCATTTTTCCGCTGTTGAAGGGGAAATGGGTAAGTCCTGTACGGTATAATTGGAGGTATAACAGGAGACAAGACTACAAAGTATTTCTCACCCTTATTTTACCATTTAACCATTCTTGCATGCTGGAAACATCCAGACAGCAGGTCTAATACGACACGACTATTCTGACGTGTCAATCCGAATAAAAAAAGGAGAAATCAGATGGCTATCGGGAAATATAAAACAAAATATACCCTCATCAGCGCAATCGTTATCATCGTCTGTGCAGGTATCGGGGGATTCGTTTATACCAAATATCAGGCCCCATCTGGAGAAAATGGTGATGGCTTCACTCTCTTTGAAGAATATAGAGGCTTTTTGTACCACCAGAGCAAGCATGACAGACGCGGAGCGTATTATCCGAAGCCAACCTTATTTGGAGGTAAATGATAAGACAGCACTACAAAGTCTTTTTTCCAATACCGATTATTTTACATTCTTATTGAACGCCTGCGCGCTGTTTGTAGGAACGTAGGCATATTCTGCATGCTTATGCATGCAAAGGAGTTTTTGACATGTCCATACTCAAATATACGACGAAATATGTGATACTCGGTGTTTTAGCACTCATCGTGTGTCTCGGTATCATTACACTGGTGTATAACCTGTTTGATAAGGATAATGAGAAGGTGGAAACCAGATCTGATGAAGTCTTACCTATAGAATCGGATACACACTCAGAAGTTCCGCATACGCATAGTTCTCATAGTCGTGCGTGGACAGAAGTGCCGAAATCACCACCAGGTGACAAGTTTTTTAAGACTATCCAGTTCCCGACAACCCCACCGCAACCGGTGAATGGACACCCCTACCGTTCCAAAGCCCCGTATCCTGTTCCCGATTTTGTTCACAATAATCCTGATCATTTTATTGTGGATGAAAAAGGTTATTTTGACATCACATACCCGAAGGAAAAATCAAAGAAGTTAGAGGCTTGGAGAGCAAGCGGTGATATAGAAACAGACATGGCGAAGCAAGTTGAGATTATCACAGAAGGATTAGATGCTCTACCTGCAGCTGTAGTTTTGATGCATTATGGGGGAATTCATAGAGAAGCAGCGAAGGCGCATTTTGAAAAAGCACTCGTGGA
>CAZURU010000858.1:0-1792 GCA_964623585.1 uncultured bacterium | reverse complement strand
ACCATCAGACGAAACTAACGTGACTGGCGGTAAAGACACCGAAACCGTATAACTCTCTTCATAAACGGTTGTCAGATCACCATCATACACATACGCCTTAAAAACATAATCGCCAGAAACACCACTCGGAAAAGTATAGATAACGTCAGCAGTCGTCAAACTCCCATCACCCTTATCTATCTCCAGCGAAGTGGATGTCGTGTCCGAAGGCTTCTTCACAGACCAATACACCGAACTATACACAGAACTGGTAGAGAAGTTCACAGTGACACTATCACCCGCTTCGGCTTTATTAGAACCAGATGATGATGATAAATTACGCGTGATCTCTTTCGCTTTCTTCTTCTTATCATCATCATCATCATCATCCGTTTTTCTTGATCCTGGAGATTGTGGTGACCTAACACTCCCCGCCAAATCGTAATCTATGTAGTGATAACTGCTCGGAGAAGCACTAATCTTGTTTTCAACAATCTTACCGTTATCATCTGTTCTTATTATCGTATCCCGCATCATACAAATTTTTGTGTTGTCCAGGCAGCTTTGGGGACAATGCCCTAAGTTTATAGTGTGTCCTGCCTCATGCCCTGTCGTGCTGTTAACAATCTGTTTCACCGTGTAGTTCGGCAAATAATCGCGTTGAAATGATTTGATCGATTTTATATAGATATTGATTAAGGACCTTTTATTCGGTTTATAACGGTTTGCCAGCCCACTCACTAATGGTTCAGTCGGGTGTTCATCTGCATCACGAACACGGACCGCATAAACGTATTCCGTGTCTGGTATGCCATCGGAGTTGGTATTAATCCATCCAACATCATCTGAAACTTTTCTTTTTAACTCATGCGATTCATCCCGAACTTCAACGAATGGCTTTCTCACATAATCTTGTCCGAACCGTCTAAAGGAAAGAGGGTGTTTACCCACATCTCCAGTGCCATAAGCAGTCATAGTCTTATGCAATACAATGCCAACCTCTTTTATTGCAGGATCAAATCTGTAAACTGTGCTCGTTACTGACATCAGCATAAAGCCTCTATATTCTTCAAACACGGTGAATCCGTCTCCATTCTCTTTGTTGCCATCTGGACCTGTCTCAGCATCAACGGTATTTTGTCGCCTCGTCAAGAACGGCTTACTGTAAGGATAATCCTTGATACCCTTTTGCTTCCGGGTTGCCCCGACATTCACGATTCCCTTCTCCTTATCTTTATATCTATAAGGGAAGAAATCGCTTTTCCACCCATCCGCGATGTGGTTATTATTCTCATCGCGAGGCACCGTGCCTTTACCCTCCGCCACCTTCCTCGGTGAACTGCCCTCTTTTTTCTCATAGAGCACCGCATCGAGCACTCCCCACGCACCCGAATCGTAGGTTGTGACAACCAAAGGAACATCAAAATCCCTGTTATCAGCATAGTATGTGGCAGCAAACTCATATTTCAAAACAGTGTAACTGCCGTATTCTTCCCATCCAGGGTTACGACTCGCATGCAGTTGTATATCGTTTACATTACCCGTATCATAGACAGGATAATTCGTGCAATAACCAACCATTGACGACTTCTTCAAAAACTTCACGACAATAAAACCCTTTATCGGTGCATCATATACCTTGATGGTTACAGGGAGATTCTTATTATATTCAGGTAATTCCGTTGGATTCCCAACAACATAAACTTGTATAGCGTCTGCAGCGTTAAACATGTAAAAAAGACTGAAAAGACTTAAGATCCTGACATTTCTCAATATGGTGCTGAAACTAATATCCATAAGCATTTAGAATGGA
>CAZURU010000857.1:0-1793 GCA_964623585.1 uncultured bacterium | reverse complement strand
GGACGGCCGGGCCGTGCATGGCATCGCGGCCCGCGGCTACGGAGATGTTGCGGATGTCCGGCTCAGGCAGGACTTCTTCCTCCCACACCGCCAGTTGCCCGTTCTCATCCAGCAATTCAAGGAAATCCCGCAACCCCTTGATGCGCTGACCGACAGTGTGTGCTTCCGGAGACAGGGTCGGCTTCATATTACAAGGCACACAGTTCCGGCTATCCGGTATCCGGGGGCGGAATATTGTAAATTCATGCTATAACTCCTTCTTGCGATTTATTGCTGCTTACGAACCTGCCCGGTCTCGTGGCAATCAGGTACGCTCTCTCTTTTATTAGTTTATTGAGCCCTCTTTTTTGAACCAGGCGGCCATCAATTAAAGTCAGGGACATTTGTGAACCTTCAATCAAGGCTTGTATTGCCGCTGCCCGATCATTACATTCATGCATGGATAAATCGGGATTTATTCGTGCGATGATACCCGATAAGGCGTTGCGATAGTGTTCATAAATTTCTTCCAGGCAATGCTCGGCATAATTATCATGCATCGAAAGCGCCCAGATTTGTAAAAACAGGCCGCGCACGTGGGGTTTTTTCAGGTCAGCCAACAAATAATCAATAACCTTTGTAAGCAGGCTTTGCGGTTCAATGCCGGGCAGCGAATCAATTTTCATGAACCTTCCTGAATGTGCCTCGATTGCATGCTGGAACATTGCGCGCAAAAGATCATTTTTTGTCTGATAATAATATTGCAGGTTACCCATGCGGATACCGACCTTCGCTGCAATATTCCGCATCGTGAAATTCGGGTAGCCTTCCTCTACCAGGACATCCTGCGCTTTCTGCAGAATTTGTTCGGAGCGCTGTTTCCCCTTCGGCAGAATTGCAGTACCTGAACTCAACCCGGTTGGCAGGTTGATTTTTTTTCTCGTTTTGGCCGGGAAGACAGCTTGGCCGTGAGTCAAGATATCGGATGTCGACGTCACTCCTGCAGCTATCGCATAGGCTTCCTCCCGGACAGTGCCCCGGATGCTCTCCCGGTGTACGAAGTACCTCCCTTTTTTAACCAGGGTTAATTGCGTTCCCTCAATTATCGATTGTATGGCGGATGCCCTTTTCGAGATTTCTGCCTTTGATAATTCAGGACTCAAACCCTTGACCATATTGGAGACTGCAGCGTGGTATCGGGAAAAAGATTCCTCCATACGTTTCTCTACATACTCATCCATGGGGGCTAATGCCCAGGCCTGGAAGAAAAATCCCCGCCTCAGGGGATTGATCATGTCTTGCAACAGAAAATCAACAAAACCAAAAAACCGATCATCCGGAGAGTCAAATGTTTTGGAAAAAACACGCCCATATTCCTCGTTATATTTATCCGTAACATATAAAAGTAAGTCCTGTAACAACTCATTTTTCGTTCTGTAATAATGCTGGACGCTGCCGACACTGACCCCTGTCCGTTCTGCAATGTTACGAATTGTGAAATATGGATATCCATGAAAAGCCAACAGTTTCTCGGCCGCCTTCAAAATCTTTATCTTTTGTATGCTTTCCTTACTGGTTTTATTTGCTGTTGCCTGCATAACGATGATAGGTAATGACTGTTAACTTTTTGGCAGATTTAATGGTTACAAAACAACTATAAAGACTTTGGTTTGAAGATGTAAAATAAGAAGCACACTATAAATGCTTCTGAGTTAACGGAATGCTACATCACGTATTAAAGCAATGACCGGCCCGAATCTCAGAATTTCTGGGAGACTCCGAAGAACAGGTAACGGCCCAGGGTATCCCACATT
>CAZURU010000856.1:0-1797 GCA_964623585.1 uncultured bacterium | reverse complement strand
TTCCATCCGCTTGTGTCAATGATTCAAGCAATTCGATTGAAGTTTCGTTCATATTTGTATTCCTTTGACAATTGTGTTATAATTTGGTAAAATTATAGCATGATTGATGTTTTGCGACAACTTTTAATGTCTTACAGAAAGCACAATAGATATAGAAAAACTGCGATACCCACTCGAAATTAGTAGGCATTGTATAACAAATTTCATGAAAATACCGAATGCAGAACGTGCTATCGTGGAAATTGGTAAACTGCGGGATTACTGCCTTGACCCAGAGCACAGCGATGGTAAGCACAAAGCACACCAATTTTACGTTATGCTCGGCATAACTGCTGATAACGCTGAGGCACTACGTGATATTTTGTTGAGAGTCGTCAAAACACACGACGCGCAAGTAAGACAACGGGACAACTATGGACAACGCTACAGGATTGATTTTCCGCTTACTTGGAAAGGCAAACAGGCGATAATTCGGAGTGGTTGGATCATTGAACCTGATTCGGATATCCCAAGATTAGTAACTGTGTATCCATTGAAAGGAAGAATAGACCATGAAAATTGAATTTTTCGATGGCGTTTCGCTCATAGACAACTTGCCTGAATACCACCCAACAGGACGTACAAAAACAAAAAATATCCAACTTTTGGATGTTGTCGCGCTTACACACGACATACCTGATCGGAATCTTAGGCGTGGAGAAGTTGGCACGGTCGTTGAAATTCTTGCAAACGGCGACGCGTTTGAAGTTGAATTTAGCGATCAAGATGGACAAACGTATGAATGTCTTAGCTTTCGTGCCTCAGAACTTATGGTTTTATACCATGAACCGACACCGGAACTATGAGGAA
This sequence comes from uncultured bacterium, assembly GCA_964623585.1. GTDB lineage: Bacteria > Poribacteria > WGA-4E > WGA-4E > WGA-3G > MSPOR6. The sequence continues at coordinate 948 of CAZURU010000856.1, read as the reverse complement.
CTCCTCAGCACAAACCGTAAATCTTGATACGAGTTGTGTAAATAGCGTATGATGTGTTGTTAACAACTGGTGATGTTCTTAAACTCCCTGAAACGAGGAAAATATGGATAAAGTCCTTCAAAACCTTAAAAACATTAAAGCGTGGGTTGATTTCAACTCACCGCCGCCGGATTTTGGTACAAATACCGAATTTATGAAATTCGCTGTTGAAATTATGAATCGATGCTTGTACCTGCTCAAAGCGGGAGCAGCTTCGGCACCAGATGCAGAAACAGCTAACAAAGGATACACTAAAAACGAGGCGATAATTGTAGGACACATGGTTCGGATCACAAAACTATACGAAGGGATTTTAATGCATATTTGTAGTCATCAACAAGAATTAGCACATATTTTTTTTCGCCTCATACTTGAGACTGCAATAAGAATGGAGTACCTTATTACATCAGAATCCCCAAAAAAATCCTTTCAAAGTTTTATTTTAACTTCCTACAGACCGGAAAAGGAAATGCTTCAGGACTTAGAAAATAATGCTAAACAAAGGCCACTAATTCCGATTCAAAAAAGGATGAGAAGGAGCATTATATCCTGGCTTAGAGAAGATGGGATCACGCAAAAGGAATTATTGAAAAATAAAAATTGGAATCTTGACGGTAAAAATTTTCGAGAGATTATGAAGACATTCAATATAGATTCTGTGTATCCCTATGGATTCGGAATTGCGAGCCATTGTGTTCACGGTGATTGGCTTGATATTGCATATCATCATCTTGAAAAAGATGGGCGATACTACACACCTAACTTATTTTTTACCGAACCAGACCCGAGATCTGCATGTCCGGTAACCCATGTTTGTCTTGACAGTCTTTTGAAGTATCTTAAGTGGAATAAATCTGATCCTGATAATATAATAAGTCCCGTTGTCGAAAAACTACGTGAACTTAATCT
>CAZURU010000855.1:0-1798 GCA_964623585.1 uncultured bacterium | reverse complement strand
TCTGCCCGCTATGCGTTGCCCATTAAGGATAATATAGACGTCACCAGGGATTTGGAAAATATCCAAAAAAGGAGATCCGAGTTCAGTGAGGAAAATCCTGATATATTTAAAAGAATAGAAAACATGATGCAGGCATATTATAAGGTAGAAGGTAATGAGATCAGATTTATATCTAAAGCTCGTAAAGACAATCGTTTTAATATACCACTGCATCTGGCATCTTCTTCGGCCCGTGGTCTCACCGATATATACTTTTTTCTCAAGCATGTTGCAAAAAAAGGGATGATGATGATAATTGACGAACCAGAAAGCCATTTGCACCCTTACTGTCAGATTCTCATGGCACGGATGATAGCTGCCTGCATCAACGCTGGAATTAAGGTTTTTGTTACGACTCACAGCGATTATTTTGTAAAAGAGATCAACAATCTGATCAGGCTGAGCAATGATTTCTATGGCCGGGAAGCATTTTTATACAGGCATCGAAAACACTATTCCAAAGATGACTTTCTGAAACCGGAATCGGTAAGTGCCTATATTTGTGAAAAAGGCACCCTCAGCCCGTGCACGATAGATGAACGAGGCATACAAATGGTGTCTTTTGACGATACCATTGATGAGATCAACAAAATTTCCAACGAGCTTTCCCTGCGTATAGAGGAAGATTAGTCTCAGATGGTTGACGAGCTTAGAGACCTTTTGAAAAAACGACATCTCCGAGAAGCGAAAAATGGAGAAATCTTACTTGATGAGCGCGACAAGCTCGGACAAATGAAAGTCAGTGTCACCGACATTCCCGATGGTGTTATAGCACTGACCAAATTGAGTCATAGCAGTCTTATAGATAATACAAAAAGGGGGCGTACACAGATATGCGATTATATTTTGTTCATTCCGTTTCAAAATAGCCAATATTACGCCGTATTTTGCGAATTAAAAAAAAGATCAATTAGCGAAAAAATAAAAAATGAGAGCTGTACGCAAATTTCTTGTACCAGGCCATTGTTACCCTACCTGAAGCGGATGCTAATCGCTCATTTTGATAAAAAGATCACGTTTGTTGAACGTTATGCGGTTATTTTCGGGGGGGAAGATTTAGATATACAAGGCGTATTTCCGCAAACTATCGAGCAGCATAAATATCGTGGTATTCAAGCTAAAATTTTTCTACCAACGGTGGTCATTCCATATAATAAACTTCTCTGAACACTGTTCAGGAAAAGAGTTTCCACGACCAAATACGGCTTTCAACAAGGTAAGAATCCAGCCCTATACAAACTCAAAAGAGGTATCGTAAGATTTATTATTCGACGATTGGCTCACTATTATAGAGATCAACCTTGGGAAAATATTCGCGAGCATGAAACTCGAACTTTTTTGGTAATTCCACTGCTTTTAGCTTTAGGTTGGGCAGAACAGCAGATAAAGATTGAGTATCCTGTAGAAGGAAAACAAGCTGATATTGTCTGCTTTTCTCGGCCCTATTCCCAACTTGAAAAACAATGCGAGATTGTAATTGAAACTAAAGATTTCCAGACAGGGCTGGATGTTGCACCTGATCAAGCCAAATGGTACGGGGGGAAACTTGGTAGTAATATCGTCGCTGTAACAAATGGATATTGCTATAAAATTTATGGTCGCGATTCGAATGGAAAATTTATGCCCCATGCCTATCTGAATATTTTTTCTCCTACAGACCGTTATCTCCGAGATGATACAATAGAAGGAGCACTTGAAGTATTTCGACTACTCCTTCCACAGATGTCAAACAGATCTATATTTTAATTTTTCATGCCCT
>CAZURU010000854.1:0-1798 GCA_964623585.1 uncultured bacterium | reverse complement strand
GTCTTAACTTCCTTTTGGGCTCTACCGTCTTCATCGCGGCAATCCGCTATTAGCGGTATCGTATTAACAAACAAATCAAGTTTTTTGACTTCCTCAATTCCTATTGCCTTAATTACCGCAATGAACGTGTCTATTCCGGTATTTTCGGAAATAAAATTTCCATCTGGCATTTCAACACCTAAAGGGTTATTAAATTTTGTTTCCATGGTGGAATCCGCAGGATCACCGAACAAAGCAATCAAGGCTTCACGTAAATTCTCACCAGGCATACCCCATCCAGCTTCAATGTAACGGATGTATCCGGCAGTACAACCTACGATCTTAGCCACATCATCCGGGTCCATGTTATTTTGCTCCTGGCGTTCCTTAAGCCAACTTCCGAATTTCACAGCTTCTTCGCTTTTAGTAGGCTGCTCATCAGGTTCTACAACTTCTTCACCTGAGGTCGGCGGCACATCTTCTATAAACAGTTCCGTGTATTGCACCGCATAATCCTCAATATATTGGATGATTCGGGGTGTTGCATAAAACCATTCGCCGCGTGCTCGAAACCCTCCAAAGTGCTCATGTATCTGTTTTTCTTTGCGGCGTGCTTCATCTTCTGTATCAAATGGTAGGACACCCATTGCCCATATCGCTGATTCACTGCCGGTTTGGAGTGCTGTTTTCCGTAGTGAAAGTTCTTTGCCTGTATAGCCAATTTTGACGAAATCGGCGTTGGTATCCCCAAAATTGCTTTTAGCAAAAAAATACACCAAATTCTGGTTTTGATTTTGATCTGACATGAGTCCTACTCCTTGTTGGTAATGACTTTGGATTTACACATTTGTAGCTCAAAAGTCTGGGATCGCTTCTTTTATAACTTTTCAGTCAAAAGTTGTTCAACAGTAGTATCAAAAATTTTCGCTATCAGGTGGCATCTCCAAACCGAAGGGGAGTCCTTTCCTTTCTCAAAACGGGAAACCATCATTTGCGATGTACCGATCTTCTCAGCAAGTTCGGCTTGGGTCATTTTTCGGATAACGCGCTCCCTTCGGATATTTTCACCGAGCGTTTCTCGAACGTCTTGTGGAATACTTGATCTGCCTCTTTTCATGATGACACCTCCTTTTTATTATCTATGATAGTATATTTAAATCTATGATGTTATAATTATATCATAATTAATAAAAAATGTCAAATTTATTTTTAAAAAGTACGAGAATTTCGCTTCCACAAGCTAATTTTCAGCTATTGAGGAAATTCTTCTTGCCTCGCGAAAACATTGCAAGTTTGCCTAATTAGACTTACGCACTTTACCAAATATCTCTTGTAGGAGGGAACTCTGATTCCCGATTTTGCTGATAAAGGCAGCAGCGGATCGAAAGCGCAACTACAAAGTAAATTCCCTGATCTGCATAAGTCCCAATAATGTCTCATATTCTCTATATTTTGCAGGATGTCCTCACTTTCAGCAGTGTATGGAGATGCCTATTTACCGTTGTGCTTCTACTGAAGGGCGTTCTTGCACCACAGGAATGACGTAGCTCCGAATCGTTAATCCGTCTACTGTTTCTGTCTCTGTGCGCGGTTCCGGTGTCTCGCGGTGATCGAATACAACGTAGTAGCCATCCGTTACGCCTTCTGTTGACAGATACGCCGCAAGTTGCTGCTTACCCTCGGAATAGGACCGGTCGCTTCGCCATATCTTCGTTTCAATGATGTATTTTCTCTGGTTGTGAAGAACGATCAGATCCATCCTGCCGCGTCCAGTTGGGACTTCCATATACATTGCCGCATTCACACTGGTAACGAACTG
>CAZURU010000853.1:0-1809 GCA_964623585.1 uncultured bacterium | reverse complement strand
CTGATAGCGTCGCTGAAGTAATGGGGAGTTCGACTGGCTTTCCGCCATTTCGGTGCTTAAGAAACCATTTCACTGCGGAAACAGCGATAGAGATTGTCCCAGGTGCTTTGCCGTCATTGAACAGGTCTGTGATATATTAGGCGAGCAGCCCGTCTGTGATCGGTCGTCAGCATGCCGGCGGTTGCGGATAGTGTTCTCTGCAAAGGACTTTTCAATCAGCTCGGCTGTCAGTTGTGGTATTAATTCCGCAGTCGCTTCGCCAGAGGGAACAATAGCAATTTCTTGTTTTTCTTGCGACTTTTCATTTTCCATGCGAATCCCCTTTGTCAGGAAACATAGATTTGACTATTTCTCCATGATCTACATTTCGCCCTAAATACAACCTGACATAGCATTTTAATGCTGATTCTAATGTTGCCTCAAAGAAAGCGATAGACTTTGTTAAATCTTCTTCTAACTTAGCGGATTTCGTCATTGTCGAGGGGTCTTGTGCCTTTGATAACTTATTTTTCTCTTCACGATCTACTATTTTTCACGCATAATTTTCCTGTGGGCAGCACTCGCCTCGTCTCCTTTAATCGTCAAACAAAGCGTCAAGCTTTTGCTTTAAAGGATGTACAACATTCTGCATATCCTCAAAGTCAGTATTCTCCAGATGGGGTTGTGTGTCGGAGTGGAGAAAGGCTTCAGGAAAATCATTTTTGAGCGTTTCCCTTGCAATTCCAAGCATACTATAAATTTCACGCCATTGTTCTAAAGTCATTAAAAACACAGGAGCGCTATTACCCGCTTCTACCTCCACATTTTTATTGTGTTTCAGCAAGCACAAATCTATCACTTACTGAAAAAATTTAAGCCTACAACGGCTTTCAGAGAACGCCCTGTGGTAAAAACCCCCAATCTTATGACGGATTACTTGGACTTCTAAATGATGCGATAAAAAATAGGATACCTATAACAAAAGCTATAACACTGACAATAACACCTATTGCTTTCCATACAGGATCGTAATATGTCAAAAGAAATGAAAATATCGCTACTGTCCAAGCAGTGGCACCATAATTAATATAACTGGGATTTCTCACAATTGTTCGACTCATGTAAAAAATAAGGGAAAATGCAATTTTTAACCCCTATGACCATTGACTTCGTGAAAACAAACGCACACATATTTTGCATGAGTAAAAGTTTTCTAATTCCTCTAAACCTAATAATATCAATACGAAATATCTCTAAAAAGCCCATTTAATGGACGATTTTATTCTATCTTGTATTGAAAACGAGGTGTTTTTTTCACATAACAGGGGTTTATCAATTAGCATTTTTTAGCATTTTCATAATCGTGTATTGAGAGATCGTTGATAGATACTGACTTCTGAGTGCTTTTGAGAAATACCAGTATAATTATCCTCTTTTTCATTGGTTTTCTTCACGAAGTTTGAATCTCCAATAGGCGTTGTCCCTAATTCTGTTTCCGCTCTGTTCGGTGTGAGTTTCGGATGCCGGCAACATATCAGCAGTCAGTTGCCAGTTGTCAGGGGTTTACAATCCGCTGTTGCTTCAGCGTTTCGATTTCCTGTGTGAGTGTTTCAATCTGCTTTTCGAGTGCGCGATCCTTTCCACTTCGCTTCTGTGCTAAGATGCCCCATACAGTCGCACCGATCGCAAGAATCGCCAACGGTATACCGATGCAGGCGATGATGATGTTATTTTGTCTGTCAAAATTCTTTTCGACGTTTCCAATGCGTGTTTCAACATTGTCAAAGCCTTTGTTCATCGTATTGTTTAGATTTTTGATTTCCGTATCAC
>CAZURU010000852.1:0-1814 GCA_964623585.1 uncultured bacterium | reverse complement strand
ATTTTTTGAGCGCGTTCAATAAAGTCGAGAAACTGCACCCCTACTGAGTGGCGCACGTCATATCGAAGTCGCGTTATGGTTTCATCAAGCACATAATCCGTCGTTAAAAATCGTGTTTTTTGCCGTTTTAAATCCGTGTAAATCGTCACAGCGTCAGTGTGATTCTGATCTCTTCGATTGGTAAGGGCAATCCAGGCACCGCTATCGACAAAAATCATGGTTTTGATCGCAATTCATAGATGATTTCATCATGACTGACAGATCCGTCCGTTCGGTCAGATTTTGCAAATCCAACCATCTCATCGAGAATCGCATATCCTTCTTCTATTTTATTTTTTTCAACGATTTCAGGATTAATAGGACCACTTCGCACAAGAAAGATGAAATAGTCCAGAACATCTAACGCTTGCCAGATAATCCCGGTGAACACATCGCGCAAATGCTGACTCTCAACACCGAAGTCCTTGGCAATTTTTCGATAGTTGCGACCTTTGCGATGTGCGGCACTACTGGAACGCAGGCTCTGAAGCTTCCGCAGAAAGGCGATACGCTCGGCAGCACCTTCAACATCATGGGCACTAAGCACAGCTTCCAGACGTGCAATGCTACCTTTAAGTTTTGCTTTTTGATCTTTAGAAATGAGCGTGTTTAGACGCCTCTCATTTAGGGAATCAATGAGTATCTTTGTGAGACTCAAAACTAACTCATCAAAATCGCGTTGCTCATCAGTGGTCGGAACTCTCAAATTTTTGAAATGGTACTCGTCAGCCGTGTCCAGTGGCAACAACAACTGCCACCCCAGATATTCTTGACAGGCATCTTGTAAATCCTGATAACGTTTCACAAACAAATGTTCTGGCCTGTCTGAACTTGCCCACTGGCCCAGGATTTGACGCTTAAAATAAGTATTACTCACGCCACCTTGCCCTTCGGGTGGGATATTGTACGACCGCCAGTGTAGCTGTTCTGTATAAGGGAGGTCTCGACCAAGATCGCCCAACCACGCACAGACTGTGTCGTCGGGATGGTTGTCAATTTGTATGCACCACAGGCTACCACAGCGCAGAAGCGAATCCTCTATGGTGTATTTACTGGGCTGTTGGTAATATTTGTCTAAAACCTGTTTGCGAAAATACACAGCAGTCAGATAATGGGGCGCATCGGGATTTGCACCAAAATAATTTGCCAGTGCATCCGGGTCGGATGTGTGGATAATTTCATCTCCATTCTCATCGACATCAATGATAAATTCTACATGATCTTCTTTCAGTTCCTCAGCAAATCCCCATAAACCGCTTTTGGATTTTGGCAGAGGCTTAACAAGCCGCTTCCCCAGTAGCCGACTAACCGCTTGATAGCTACCGAGGACGCTAAAATCGCCATAGTGGTGCCCCCAACACATCAGATCATCCCTGTGGTCACCTCCACCTTTCTTAAGCCCAAGTTCTTCCAGAGAGTACTTCGAATGTTCTCGACAATCGAATTGAATTGATAAATACATCTCCTTAATCGCTAAGAACTGACGAATCTCCTTAAGCCTTATCTTGACGCGGTCTGGCTTCACAATCGCCACAGTGTATTCATTACCTTCATCATCAATCTTAATGTATTTATCTGTCTTTCTATCGTGATATAGATTGTGGAAAAGGCGGAACTCCTCAGATATTTCCATATAGTCACCATATAGGTCATGGAAACCACGACAAAAAACCAAAGGTTCAACTCTATTTGTACCTCCGTACCGAAGATATTCAACTCTATCTTCTCCGCCTTCATGAGATATAGAGGCCCCAGGCATACCAGCACCCCAACTA
>CAZURU010000851.1:0-1820 GCA_964623585.1 uncultured bacterium | reverse complement strand
CTTTGAGGAGCGATTGGCACCGCATGCCTCTTACGCTACTACGGCATCTAAGCAGGACACTCCGGATGAACCGCGCAATGTGAAAAAAGTGCTGCGTTCCATAGGAGAGCGTCTCGCCAGAATCCAGTAAAGGAAACTCACGTGGAGAAAATGAATCCAATGGATTTGCCTCTCAATTGGCAGATCGCCAGATTTGGGGAAGTAGTAACATTTACCAAAAAGCCAAAAGACTTACGATATTCCGAATATGATGAAGTCCCGTTTGTGCCGATGAAATTGATTCCAATTGCCACATTATTTTCAAAGGACTTTATACGCAAACCATCAGATGCACTCGGTAGCGGCACTTACTTTGAACAAGGGGACATTCTTCTGGCTAAAATTACACCGTCTTTTGAAAATGGGAAGCAGTGTATTATTCAAGAATTGCCAACACCGTTTGGTATTGCAACGACTGAGGTAATTCCGATTCGTGAAGTTGAAGGTGTCAGTGATAAAATTTATATTTTCTATTATTTGTTATCCCCTGATGTCCGCGCTTTGCTTACGGCAAGAATGAAAGGAACAACCGGAAGACTAAGATTAGGTGCAGAAGCACTCGCCGACTTGGAAATCCCACTTCCACCACTGGCAGAACAACGCCGTATCGTAGCCAAGTTAGAGATGCTGTTTACACAATTAGACGCAGCCGTTGATAGCCTCAAAAAAGCACACATGCAGTTGCAACGTTACCGCCGATCAATCCTCAAAGCTGCTTTTGAAGGGGAACTGACAAAGGAATGGCGCGACAGGAATTTAAATAAAACTCAACTAATGAGTAACACAACTGAGTTTCCTGAAAATTGGGAAGAGACAACGGTTGGAAAAACGATAAAAAAAGTATCTCTAAGTGGCAAGAAACTAAAAAAAGGGGACTATGAACTTGACGGAAAATTACCAGTAATAGATCAGGGGTTGTCATTTATCGGAGGATACACAAATGACGAGGAACTAAAGGTTGAATGTGAATTACCAGTTATTGTTTTTGGAGACCATACTAAAGCAATTAAATATGTAGACTTTGATTTTGTAGGTGGGGCTGATGGGATAAAGGTGATAAAATCTCAAGAAATGTACCATCCGAAACTGTTTTATTATTTTCTCCGGGCAATTTCACTTCCGGACAGAGGATATTCCCGACATTTTCAATTTTTGGAAAAGGCGAAGATACCTATTCCATCGCTTATCGAACAGGAACAAATCGTTTCTGAACTTGAGCGGCACCTTTCAGCCGCTGATGAAATTGAAGCAACCCTTGATGCCGAACTTAAAAGCGCAGAACGTTTACGACAGTCTATCCTCAAGCATGCGTTCTTTGGTAAACTTGTCTCACAAGACCCGAACGATGAGCCGGCAAGTGTCCTATAGGAGAAAATTCGAGACGAGAAAGAACATCAGCAACCGAAACGAAAAAAGAGGGCAACAAAAGCAAAAACAACACCTTCGGCAAAACAGATGTCGCTTCCACTCGACTAAGGAACTATTAGGATGACACAAGATAAGATACAAGACAACACGGATGAATCCGAGGAAAATCAGGAAACCGATCCGCTTCTTGCATTGGCCGGAACATTGAGATGGGACGTGGCAAAAATAAAAGAGCAGCTCCGTACCTATAAGCTACCAGAAATACGTGTGGTTTAAGGGGCATACAAAGACCATCCGGATCCGCTCATTGCTTTAGTTGGAACGTTGGAATGTGATGTGACTGACCTCGGAGAACGCCACGACGACTATATTGCAGCCGCTTTGTTGGCAGAATTGTGGGGAGATGAGGATGA
>CAZURU010000850.1:0-1839 GCA_964623585.1 uncultured bacterium | reverse complement strand
GTGTGCTTCAACACTTCATAATCTCTTGAAACGTCTGGATGTCGTGAGTCTTGAAGCAACCCTAACGAAGTGGGTGTTTTCAAAACTTGAAAGTCTTCAAGTTTTCAAAACACAGGATTTAGAGGGGGTTGCTATTGATGGTAAAGAGTTATGTGGGTCCGAAGACCGAGAGACCGGATACCGAACACATTTACTCTCCGCTGTCTCTCATGAGTTAGGCATTACCCTCGCACAATGTGCCGTCAGTGGAAAAACAAATGAGATTCCAATCTCAACAAAACTCCTCAAAGCATTTGATGTCGCAGGGAAAGTCGTGACGACAGATGCGCTTTTGACACAGCGAACCTTTTGTAAAGAGGTCCGCGAACATCAGGCGCATTATGCCCTGCCCGTCAAAGAAAATCAAAAGCAGATGTTCAACGACATTCGTGAACTCTTCAAACCCCTGGCTGAGACAGATACACCCGATGTTCAAGCGCGTCGGTTCCAGAACCTACACATCGAAGCAGGCGCCCATCTCGATACACATACAGACGTTGAAGCATCACACGGGTTTACCACCACACGCACACTGACAGCAAGCACTTTGTTGACAGAATACATCAACTGGCCCGGGCTCGCACAGGTCTATCAATACCAATCTCAGCGAAAGCATACAAAAACAGGGGAGATCACCTTTCAGAAACAGTATGGTATCAGCAGTCTCCCCCCCGAAGTCGCATCCGCAGAAGACTTGCTTAGACTCCGGCGGGAACATTGGACGATAGAAAACAAGGTGCATTGGGTCCGAGATACTGTTCTCGGAGAAGACGCTTCACAAGCAAGAACTGGAAGCCTCCCCCAAGTCATCGCCGCATTACGCAACACGGCGCTGTCTGTCTTACGTTTTGATGGATATACAAAAATCGCTGAAACAACGCGATTTTTCGCTTCAAAACCTATACTCGCAGTTAAACTCATCATCTAACAAATCTTAAAACTGAATAGCCCTACTGATTGTGCCTAAAGTATTGACAACTTATACACATTAAGATATACTATTCCAAACCAGTATTGGGTGTTTGAACAAATTTCTTTCCCATTCTGCCACCCTCTCACTACATCAGGGGATAAATTCACTGGAACAGGAGAATCTTACCTATAAAAACATCATGAATATTAGTGAAAATAAAAAATTAGTGCCGAGTATAGCTGAACAACTTATCCTTGAACTATTCGCTGGACAAAAAAAAGAATTACAAGAAATTAAAACAAAAGTTGAAGAAATACATAAGCAACGAGGTGGGTTGCCGTTTACGTCTAAGTATCATCCCGTCCAAATAGCACTTACAAAATTGAAGAAAACTGGAGTGGTTGAAAACCCACAATTCGGGTATTGGTCAATACCTATTAGGAAACTTGAAGATTTCATAAATTGGGCAAAACAATTTCAGGAAGGTGATTTTGTTTTTAGAGGCGTTCCAAATGCAGCATTTGAAATTCAAGCATCAGCATCCCTTCGACCACACGTAATTGAACAAATGTACATTGAAAAACAACATGATGAAGAAAAAAGAAATTATAATAAATACCTTTACATCAATAAGGAATTGATTACAAAATCAAAACAGCGAGGTTACGATAAGAAGGACGGCAAGGAATTTAACATATTAGATATACTTGCTGAACTTCAACACTATGGAGCAGCAACGTGTCTAATAGATTTTACATGCAGTGCACAAATCGCACTCTGGTTTGCTTGCCAACCTTATCAAAAGGGTAAGGATGAACATCAAGACAAGAAAGTGTACTGCCTACGGTTTTTTAGGCCACTCCCTAAAACAAGATTGTGCTACAATA
>CAZURU010000849.1:0-1840 GCA_964623585.1 uncultured bacterium | reverse complement strand
AAGTATGAAGGTTTAGAAAAGACGAAAGCCACCGACTTAATGAGTCAATGGCATACGTGTGTTAGAAGGTCTCACTGGTTAGGATTTGTCAGGTATAAGTTTTCCGTTTTCGTCCCTCTCATATCCATAGTCAGACGTAACGGTGTCCATGTCGTCTTGGAGTTGCTTTATACCCCCCTTCATATCCCCAACGTCTTTTTTGACCTGCTTCATATCCGTTTTGACTGATTGAAGGTTGCTCACGCCTTTTTGCAAGGCATTCAACTTGCACTCAAAACCTTCAACGTGGGCAAGCCTATTTTCAATACCTTCAAGCCGTCCATTGACCTTATCAAATTGCTTGTTTTGTTCTGTGAGAAGTTCAATAATCTTTTGCCCTTGACCAGTTGACATAGGTGTATTATTCTTGTCTTTCATTATCCTGACCCTTTCAAAATAGGTAATTTGATAAATGTATGGATATGTATTTGCCCCCAACACAAGCCATTGGCTTAATTAACCAATTGATTAAAAGAGATAGCATAGTGTGAAAATTTAACTTGCAATTGGTTAACTTTCGCGGTATAATTAAAATAACCGTCAAACACTCAAATATGGGGGTGTAGTTTAAATGGATAGAATAACGGGATTGTCAGCTCGTCAGACTGGGGTTCGATTCCCCACACCTCCATAAGAGTGTTTGGCGGTTGTTTTATGTTCCTGTTTGTGGCGTATAGAAGATACAATGTGAGGAACAGTATATATTATATACAAAAATGCAAAAAAAGTCAAGAAAACTTTTCAAATACAGGTGCATATCTCTGCATACCTTTGAAGGAGGTATTATGAGAAACGTTTTGATCTTTCTACTATCCACCATGATATTCATTGTTTTCTTCACAGGACAACTGAGCCAGAGCCAAGTTGAAACTGAGAAGTTTCATTTTGTGATAGCGGTGTCATGTCTGCATGAAACTACTAAAAATGAAATTGAAAGTTATGTCAAGAGAGAATTACGGAAACTGGGAGATGTAGAAATTAATAAGGATTATGCTTATACTCATGGTTTAGATATACACGCATATAAGAATCTCATTACAGGAACAACATCAATCTCTTTTATTCTTGTAGAATATTTTGATAGAATTCAATCTCTAAAACCTTATTTGCCAGAGAAACAACTGGAGGCAATCAGAATTCAGATGATAGCTGCTGGGGATCATAATCCTCCTATTTACATTGAAAGTAGATTAAGAATTCACAATCCCCAGTGGCAGGAGTTATCTGATATTTGTAAAGAGGTCATAGTGGATTATGATGTAAAATACCTTGAGAAAATACGTGAGAAAAGGTGACCAAATTTGACAGATTACATATACGTAATATTTACAACAATTGGATTGCTAACCATATTTACAGTTGTTGCTATAGAGGAAAAGATGAACAAAACGCTATCCAAAACTATAGTTATAATCACAATAGCTATTGCTATTATAATCATTCTTAACCTTTTAGCAAGAGACTTCAATTTCTAAGCATAAAGATTGAAAATGCTATAATATCTACTGTGAAAACCACTTTAACCAAGCCCAAAACTACTTATTGCGAAAATAAAAGAATAATTTTCTAACTATTAAATCTGGACCGCGGCGTCCTTCGTTCTTGCGGATTTCCAATTGTTAAGAAACTTTTGCCAACCTTAAGTTAGTCTTTTCTCAATCTTAAATCAGGGTTGATAGCGGAAAGCTTACCCAGGAACAATCGTTCAAAGACATGCTTCAGTACAAGCACTATCTATCCCGTTTGTTGATATCCATACTAACGCCTTTTCTCCTTTTTATATTTTTACACCTCAGCAATG
>CAZURU010000848.1:0-1841 GCA_964623585.1 uncultured bacterium | reverse complement strand
CATTGCGATTTCTCCTATGTAAGCGCGAAATTTTGAGTTTTATCTTGGGAATATATCTCAATATTATAACATATTTATGAAAGGGACGTGTAGAAAAAAATATTGTCTGAATCAGGATTTGCAGGATCACCGGATGGCCAGGATTAGGACTTTATATTTATCACATGCTAAAGTCATGTTAGGAGCAAAAGTTTATAGCATTTTTAGTTTTTATTCATGCACACCCGCCTTGGAGAGCAATTCTTTGAGATAATTTGAAGGTATCGCAAAGTTGAGATTTTGTCCCTCGGTGAGTCCCGATACTGCAACGCCTATAACCTCACCCTTGTTGTTCAGGACGGGACCGCCGCTGTTACCTTCAGAAATCGGCGCGCTAATTTGGATACGTCTAACACGAATTTGAAACTCACGCACGCCACTTACGACTCCCTCTGTGAATGTGCCTTCCAAATATCCCTTTGGATTGCCCACGGCGTAAACTGGCTCACCGACTTGCAATTTATCGCTGTTGCCAAGTGGAAGAATAGGGGAACCAACATCTGAAACACTGAGAACCGCTAAATCCTGTTTTGAATTCATAGCGACGATGCCTTTTATGCGGTATGTCTTGTCCGTACCAACTTGTTTGATATAACCATTGAAAACCCCTTCAACAACATGGAGGTTAGTGGCAATCATACCGCGGCCGACGAAGAAACCACTCCCTGAACTAACTGGTTGACCGTTAGCATCTTCCATAATTACAAGAACTGTAGAGGTTAAGGCTTTTTTAGCGATTTGCTGAGGGGTTTGTATAGTCGTGAACTCACCGACATAAGATGGTTGGGGAATGTTCTCCGGATAAGTTTTAAGCTTCGCTTTTTTAGATAGTTCTGCTATCCATTCAATGATACGCCTCTGTGTTTTATTTACTACAACTATTCGCTCAATGTCCCTTTTAACTTCATCAAACGTTTGATTGCGGGCGGGTTGATACTCTTCTTTCCGAAAAATAAGGTAATAAGTTTCCTTATTAACTTCAGTTTCAAAGACAACATCAGTCATTTCACCAATGTTCATGTCAAAAACGGCATTAATGAACTTTGACCAACGCGGTGAAGTAGTTCTGGAAAAAAGGTAAGTGTTCCCGGGCTCATCTTGATTAGTCCCGGGTCCATTTGCTAATCTACCTGCTTCAGCGAGTTCCTTTGCCATCTCTATAATATCTTTGCCAGCCTTAATTGCATATAGAACATCGTTAGCAAAGTCTTTATCGCTCAGTGTTATACACGTTGCGCGAACCCTTACTTCGTTAACATAGTCGCTCTTATGTTCCTCGTAATATACCTTAAGGTCCTCATCAGTATAACTTACTTTCGCATCAACTTCAATTTCGACCATTCTTTCAACCATAAGTTGATGGGTATAGTCTTCCCGTTTCTTGCGATATTCGGACGTGTCAGAAAGACCTGAAAAGTGATCTCTGACTTTCTTGAGAATTTCTGGGTCTTCGTTCAGTTTTTGGTCTCTGGCAAGACAGAGAATTAAACGGCTCTCTGCCATAAGCATCATGTAATTTTCGAGTCCTTCTTCGTGATATTGGCGTTGCTTGTGTCCAGGAAGTTTACTAATCTCCTGCATCATCTCTTCAAGCGTGATTCGGTGTCTACCGTCCCATTCAAATTCCGCGATAACGGTTCCGTCAGCACCATTTGCTTGTTCACTGCAGCTGTAGCAAAATAGGAGTACTGTAAAAGTCAAGAGTAAAATTAAGGAAATGTCATAAAATTTTTTCATGAATATTTTTTTTCGGTTCTGAAAATGCTTAGGGTAAAGATTAACTTTGGGCACGGAGAGTAGGA
>CAZURU010000847.1:0-1863 GCA_964623585.1 uncultured bacterium | reverse complement strand
ACGCAAAAGAAATAGCAAGACGAACTTCGTGCATCTTTTCAGTAGGCAGACGAGTGATGAAAGCACCGATGTTGCTTTTAGAAATGGTCTGAAGATTGTCGAGATTCACTGCACAGGCTGTTTTTACTCCATCGTCAGGAGTCAAGATGACCTCTGTGGGAATGCCGCGAATCGCTGTGGTAAGTGGTGCTACGGTAATAGATGTGAGGTAAGATATAGCAGAGGTGCGGGTGAGGATTAGTACAGGACGGCGTTTGTCTGGTTGCTTAAATGTGTACCAGTAAACATCTCCTCGATTCATTGACCACCCCAAACTTGTTCTGTTTCCCAAACGTCAAATTCACCTTCTGTCACAGGGTGTTTTTTATATCCCTCTCGATGTTTTTTTTCTAAAGCCGGTATGAGCGAATCTTTGAGTACCAATCTGAGTGAATTGCAAATAAATTCAGATCGAGTAGTACCGCTTTCTCTGATCGCATGTTCAACTTCGGCCAATAGATCCTCGTCAATTTCCATTTGAATTGTTTTCATAAGCTCCCCTATAAGGTTTTTTGCACAGTATATTGAAGTGCTTGTTGAATATCTGCGGCTTCAAGATAAGGATAAGCTGCAAGAATCTCTTCTGTTGACATCCGATTTGCAACCAAATTGACCAAAAGAGAAACCATTACGCGCATGCCGCGGATACACGCGCGTCCCCCCATCATTTTGGGATCAAATGTTATGCGGTCGAATTTCACTTTCAGGTCCCTCTATACAGTGATCAGACCTATTCATAATATCACAAATCTCGATCAATTTTGCAATTTTAAACGTTGGGCGTCTAAAAAAGGAATTGATAAATATGGCAAAAAAAAATGCTCTACATGTTTCAAAGCTCGAGAGATTCGAGAAAGCAGTTGATGCTGTAGTTTCTGGTGATACGGAGACGCTCGAATCGCTGCTCAGCAGAGAGCCAGATCTGATTCGCATGCGATCGTCCAGAGCGCATGGGGCGATGTTGATCCACTATGTAGCAGCAAATGGCGTGGAAGATGAACGGCAGAGTACACCGGCTAATGCCGTCGATGTTGCAAATGTGCTCATTGATGCCGGTGCCGAGATAGATGCCACGTTTTTGGATGGGGGATCGGGGACTACGCCTCTTGTTTCGCTGGTGACCAGTTTCCATCCACATAAATCAGGTGTTGCCGCTGAGCTTGTGAGAATATTTGTCAATGCAGGTGCCAGAGTAGATGGGATAAATGGAGATGGTGAACCTTTGAGGCTCGCGCTTGGTTTTGAGTATCCCGAATCGGTTCAGGCGCTTCTTGAATGCGGTGCAAAGGTCGCGAATGTCGAAATCGCCGCTGGTTTGGGGGAGCTTGAACTGGTTGAGAGATTCGTCGATGAAGAAGATATATCCCGTGGGGAATTGGAAGAGGCGTTCTGGTCCGCTTGCAAGTATGGACATACCGAGGTGGCAGAATATCTTCTCAAACGCGGCGTGGATATAGACGCAAAGGGCGGGGCGAATAATACGGGGTTGATGCTGGCATCACAGCGCGGTCGGAGAGATATGGTCGAGATACTTTTGGAGTGCGGGGCTTCTGTTGCGCTGAAAAATGATTTTGGTGGTACAGCGCTTGGTTCAACGATGTATTTTCTGACAAATCATCCTGCGCCAGATGCCGATTACGCCGGGGTGATTGAGTTGTTGCTCAATGCAGGGTCGGAGTTCAACTTTGCCGACAAAGCGACAGGCGATGATGAGGTGGATGATATGCTTCGTGACTACTCCCAACGCTGAAGCAGTTGGGCTTCTTGGCGGTTACCCGATAAAATCATTCGGGCACATGCATTCCACCTGACGTTGTAGCCCCA
>CAZURU010000846.1:0-1867 GCA_964623585.1 uncultured bacterium | reverse complement strand
ATCGGCATGTGTAGGCTCAATTTTTGTTGTCATGCTAAAGTCTGCGATGGCTTTGTCATACGCATCGTACTCAGTGTAAATTCTACCACGCTTGTAATAGACTTCGGCATAATCAGGTTTGAGTTCTATCGCTTTGGTATAGTCTGCGATTGCCTCATCAAAATTAACTTTATCATCATAAGCATTGCCGCGTTTGTAATAGGCGTCGGCATGATTGGGTTCGCGCTTTATGACTTCGCTAAAGTCTGCGATGGCTTTGTCATACTCACGTTTTTTGTAGTAAGCGATGCCGCGATTGTAATATGATTCGGTATCATTAGGTTTATGCGTTATCACTTCATTAGCCCCCTATTCAATGGGTTTTAGACTTACTGCTGCTTCAACATCGCCGTGATGTTTTCTGGTATCTGAACATCATTTTTCTTTTTAAAATCCTCAACGCTTTTGTAGCCGCTATGAAATGAAGCAACGATATCCAATCCGTTATCTTTAGCAACAGTAAAGTCTGCTATAGCCTGTTCCCATTGCTGTTGGTACAACCCAATAATACCGCAGGCAAAATACGCGTACGGAGACGACATCAATATTGCTAATTTAGTCAAGTCAGTATGAGCACGTTCGAAATCACCTTTGATGCGGTAGGCTTCACAGAGATTGTAATACGCTTTAGCAAAATCAAACTTTCCTATAATTGCATTTCTAAAGTCTTCAATGGCAAGATCAACATCACCCCTTTCTTGGTAGGCCAGACCGCGATTATTACAGGCATTCGCATAATAGGGTTTCAGCTCTATTGCCTTGCTATAGTTCTTGATGGCACAACCATGTTTACCTTTCTCGTCATAAATTACACCCAAATTGTTATAGACCTCGGGAAATTCTGGATCTAGTTCTATTGCTTTATTATAATCTTTCATTGCTAAGTCAACTTCACCCATATCTTTGTAAGTTACGCCGCGACTGTTATAGAAATCTGCATTCTTTGAATCCAAACCTATCGCCTTGTTGAAGTCATTTAGTGCTTTTTCAGCATCACCCATTTTAGCATAACATCTTCCGCGCTGGTTATACACATCGGCACTCTCTGAATCTATTTCTATTGCAGTATTAAAGTCTTTAAGAGCAGGGGCAAACTGGTCAACATCGCGAAAAACAGCCCCGCG
The DNA here is from genome assembly GCA_964623585.1 of uncultured bacterium. GTDB lineage: Bacteria > Poribacteria > WGA-4E > WGA-4E > WGA-3G > MSPOR6. The sequence goes on along the minus strand of CAZURU010000846.1, from coordinate 704 downwards.
ATGAATATAAACTTCGGTAAAATCAGATTTTAGTCTCAATGCTTCTGTAAAATGCTCATAAGCTTTTTCATACCATTTCAATTTCTCCTGCATGTTACTTCCTAAACTCGCCCTATTTTCACAGATTACTCCTTTACCAAATTCAAGCATAGGGTCAAAATGTCCGCCTAACCATTTTATAAATCCATGGACATCTTTGTAGATCTTTTTAGTAGATATGTCGTGATACTTTTCGAGGTAGTTTAGCACAAACAGTTTGAGCTCCTTTGGAATAATCACCACGACATCTGGATTGATAAAACCCTTTGGCGATCGGAGGAGTACACTTTTTTGGGATTCCACCCGTTTAATTGCTTCTGAAGGTGTTTCCGATTGGTAATCTTCTGATTCTCTTTTTTGTAAAATAATCCTGCCATCTTTGTGATAGGATCTATCGCAGGCAAAAAAGAGAGCGATCAGGTAGTCAGTTGTGAAGTCTATAAGATTGGTCTTGCAACCATAGTGTTGGAGTTCCGCTAAGATTTGAAAATCGCTGATTGCTTCGCTGCCATCTTCATGCAAATATTCTTTTCTTGATTCCAAAATCCCCTTTTCCATGTCCCCAATCTGAGATTCAATAAGTTTACGGTACTCTTCTATACCCTCTTCCATTACAGAATCAGTTAATAACGCGCGACACAGACTGGATGAAACTCTCCCATGGT
>CAZURU010000845.1:1619-1872 GCA_964623585.1 uncultured bacterium | reverse complement strand
CGAGAATATCACCGAGGCAAGAGAACGCATCGGTCATTTTCAGATCAAGACGCTAAACCGATTACTTTACACTTAAAAAGCGGCGGAAGAGTTGATATAGAAAATGTAATTACTGACATGAGCGATAAAGAACTCTTTGAAGGTTTGTCCCGCTACCTAAAAAATAAGACTGAAAGAGATGATAGGATTAAAGTAAATTCCTTTGAATTACTTAAGTCTATTCTTTCGGAATTAAAAATAATCTCAGGGAAAC
>CAZURU010000845.1:0-1609 GCA_964623585.1 uncultured bacterium | reverse complement strand
ATGTGAAAATGCTATACTATTTACTATGAAACCGATTTTAACCAAGTCCAAAACTGCTAACTACGAATAATTTTTCGGAAAAATTAATTTTAATTTGACTTTTTTGTATTTAAAGTGGTATTATTATTATTACCCAAACTATAGGAGGATGCACATGAAAGAAGAAAAAGAACACCAACAAGAAATTGAGGAACTCTACGAAGCTTTGAATCAAGTAACTGAAGAATACCAAGAGTATTTTAAAGCTTTGGCGACTTTACCGTCAATTGATTCCCCTTATGTGATAGTTACTGGGAACACAACCACACCGTATGGAGAATCCGAAAATAATGCCTGACTTGAATGAAATACAAAATGAGATTGGTCGCACAGGAAGTCCTTTTGACGTTATCCGGCGAAATTATCTCAGAAAACTTCATAACGTGACTGGACGTAACATCATTATCTACTATTCAGACGCTGCAGATAAATTAGATGTGGATCCAAAACTTTTATCAATCAGTGACTATGATATGAAAGGTTTTATGACCGTATCACGGGGACTTGACCGTTCTAAAGGACTGGATTTGATACTGCATACCCGCGGGGGCGAACAAGCTGCCACCGAACGTTTAGTTAATTACCTTCGCTCAATGTATGGGACAAATATACGCGCATTTGTTCCACACCTTGCTCTTTCTGCTGGAACAATGATCGCGTGTGCGTGCAAAGAAATTTTCATGGGAAAACATTCAAGTCTTGGTCCCATTGACCCACAAATGGATGGAGAACCAGCACAAGGTATTATAGACAGTTTTAATCAAGCTCATGAGGATATAAAAAGAGATCAGAGTAAGATTGTTGTATGGTATCCTATTCTTAGCAAGTATAACCTTTCTTTCCGTGACCAGTGTCAAAAATCCATTGACTTAACCGAGGAAATGGTTACTGAGTGGCTCAGCACGGGCATGTTTAGTAACATAGATAAAGCAAAATCAGAAGAAATAATCAACACGATCGTAAAAACTCTCAAAGACTACGGGGAGTTTAAATCCCATAACCGTCATTTATAACCAGAGTTTTGTAAAGAGCTTGGGCTAAAAGTATCTCTTCTTGAAGATGATGGAAACGAAGATTTGCAAGACGCTGTTCTCTCAGTTCATCATGCTTGCATGCTTACTTTTATGAATACCCTTGCCATCAAAATTACTGAAAACCATACTGGAACAGCCTTTATTCCGCAGGTTAAACCCGTTAACCGCCTGATAGTTAATCAACAGGGAAATCAGCAAGAAAACCAACGGCAGAGAAATCAAGGACAGAGAGGCAACCAGCGGAGAAGAGGACGATAAAAGCCCTGCTACTATCACAATTTCCTTTCCATAAAATAAATTCTTTCAGAATCGTCTACAAGCCCTTAATAGACTATTGCTCCTCAAGTTTTCCCTCGCTCCCACACTTTTACCCAACGCCACGTCTGTTGAACACCATAGCCTGTCCAAGAAAGATACACTATTGATTATCAAGTACTTAGCCTGCTGCCAAAGCATCAAACAAAACAATTGTTCTTTGTTTTTTATAGTGAAACGTAAAAATAAAGAGACACTTTCCTCCCCCTGGTAGGTTCGGT
>CAZURU010000844.1:0-1874 GCA_964623585.1 uncultured bacterium | reverse complement strand
CGACTGCATCGCAAAGAAGATGGATTTTCGTGGTCAAACCGCCACGAGAACGGCCTAAAGCGTGATCTGGGGGCTCTTCTTCACCCTCTTTGCTCTTTTTTTTTCGCCCCTGCCGCGGCTTGTGTGGCTCGAATATGGGTTGCATCCATCATCCAGGTCGCATAATCTAAAAGGCCATCTTCATCCAATTTGAGATGCAGCTTTTCTACAATGCGATCGAAGGTGCCATCCTGTTTCCATTTGCAGAATCGGTCAAAGGCTGTCTGCCAAGGACCATATCGTTCTGGTAAGTCGCGCCAAGCTGCACCTGAACACAATATCCAGAAGATCCCGTTGAATAATGTACGATCATCTCGACGGGGACGACCCATCTTCTTCGGCGGTGGAAACAAGTCTTGGATCAGATGCCATGCGTCGTCGCTTAGTTCATATCTCCGTTGCATATCATACTCCTTCCTTTTGGGCGTATGCTGCAACTAAAATATATACTTTACGACTTTTCAGACACTACCTAAGCTAATAAAAGGACAATTCTGCGTGAACGACATTTTTTGTTAATGAAAAACCAAAAAACTGTTTGAACTACAATTGTGAATAAAGTCTAGGTGGCTGACATCACCTATGTGCCCACTTGGTCGGCTTTTTGACCTGGCTATTAAACATTGTAAAAGTGTATACATTTCAAACATGACCATCTTCATAAAATATATATGTGTGGCAGGTATTCAGGTTGCTAACCCCAATGCCTGAAACATACAATGTCGGTGGCCAAGATTCACCGTTTTTGGCGAAGGTTTTAACTATTGTTGTTATTTTAAGAGGTACCTGATGGCAAATAAGAAAACGCGAGCTTACAGCGTTCTATTTGAACAAGTTGTTGGGGATGATAATAAACTATTTAATAATCCAACTGTTCTCGCTATCAAAATGACGGAGTGGAAAATCCACAGTTCCGACAATTCAGCGAGCCTGGCTTCTTATTTAAATCAGACCTTCTCGCGTGGGAAACGAAGTTGTTCAAGTGAACTTCAAGAGCAGCTAAACAAGGCCATTGATATACGATTTCAAGAGAGCAAGGTTCAGAATAGCAAATCTCAGAGTGATCTGTGGAAGAAACGGCTTGCCCGTGCCATAGATGCAGATAATGCTGATTTTGCTTTTCCCCACCCTCTAAATGCGAAACAACTTAGGTATGACTTTTTTGAACAGGCTGAGTATGCAGAGGAACAATTTATCATCACGTCGTCTCCACCTGAGTTTGTCCTGAATGAGGATGCGGTAACGCTGCAGAATATCCTGCTACGACGCTTAGGTCTGATCGACTTTGAAGATAGACCAGAGTCAGATGAGCCAAAGGTGCGCTATACTTTTAACTTTCCGTCTGAGGAGATGGCGGAAAGATGGTGGTGGGCTTTATACGATGCGGTTGAAGTCCAGGCGGAAAGAAATTCCCAAAAAGGACGCGCTTCTGAAGAGGATATTCATGGTGAACTCAAGACTCTGAACGAAGCAGGCCGTCTGGTTGTGCAGGTTATAAAACCGGAGTTGTGTGCCTTGCCAATTGTCGCTTTCGACCCAACTGAGGGGAATGCTTCCGCCTATGTATTTTTTTATTTCGACGAAATAAGAAACGAAGGGGGTAAAGCGGCTCAAAACTCTCTGAGTGTGGCTAAGTTGGACCGTCATGCCTATATGACGTGGCGTGAGGCAGTGTACCGACCTATCCGACGTAAACGTGATCCAATCCGCCCGAAAGAAATAAAATATTCAGACACTTTTTAAAAACCTGAGCTGATTCTGTGCGGATATGAAAACAGCTATTACCCAATTCCTCACCCATCTATCACGCCAGCGGCGATTGTCCGATCATACGT
>CAZURU010000843.1:0-1874 GCA_964623585.1 uncultured bacterium | reverse complement strand
AGATATATTTGTGTTGCCAGCGTGGTCTTTCACGGTTCCGCTCTACCCAACCTACGGGACTTCTTTGTAGGAGCGAGCTGTGCTCGCGATTCTTTCTGGTTGGTATGTTGAAATCTCTTGACACATGGATTAAATCTGTTATACTTTTTAACACATTTCTGAAACTTAAGGGAATTTTTATGGAAACTGTGAGAAAAAAAGTTTGGAGTCCAAGTACAGAGCAAGTATGCGAAATAGAACTGCCGGCGGAAAGTATTGTGGAGATGGCTCTTCTTGAACTTGATTATCCAGTAGGTGGGTTGCATAAACGGAAGATAGCAGAGGCATTAGCAGAACGGTTTTCGCTGACCGATGAACAAACGAATGGTAAATTAAAGGGTGAAAATGGACCTCGGGCTTTTAATTTTCATGTAGGTAAAGTTACTGGCATGCTAATAAGGTCGGGAAAAATGGTGAAAACAAGAAGCGGGTGGCGAGATATTAATCGGGAACAGGTAAGTGAGGAAATCGTGGTGTCTGAACAAGACCCTGATGATAGTAGAAATACCGCTGAAAAATCTATTGAAGGAAATTATCAGCAGATCAGAAGGGAATTGGCAACGGAGCTGCTGCAGAAAATTAAGGACAATTCCCCTGCTTTTTTTGAGGAGTTAGTGATTGATTTGCTTGTTGCAATGGGATATGGCGGTTCACGTGAGGACGCAGGAAAAGCCATTGGACGTAGCGGTGACGGTGGTATTGATGGTATCATTAAAGCCGATCCACTTGGTCTTAATGTCGTTTACATTCAAGCAAAACGGTGGAAAGGAAAAGTCGGGGCACCACCACTCCGAGACTTTGTGGGAGCATTAGACGGAGAAGGGGTACAAGAGGGTATTTTCATTACCACCTCAGATTTTAACCCAGCGGCTAAAGAGTTCGCGGAAAGAAGTTCCAAAAGAGTTATTCTTATCAATGGAAAACAACTTGCGGATTATATGATTAAACACAACGTTGGTGTTTCCACAACAAAGACCTATGAAATCAAACGCGTGGATTCCGATTATTTTGCCGAAAACGCCGAAAAATCCTAAGAATGTTAGCGATGAGAGGGGAAAAAATGAGAACATTTGGAACCCAAGGTCCCGTAACCCCTAAAGAGAACTACGTTGTCTCGCGCGCTGAGGAGATAGCGGATTTTGTTGGTCGGGTGAAAACAGGCAAATACATCGTTCTTTTCCCACCGAGACAGACCGGTAAAACGACGCTTTTCCGTGCTGCTATAGAGGCTCTGATCGCCGAGGCATACTTCCCAATTCAATTGAATTTTGAGGCGTATGTTGACTTAACCCCGGCAGCTTTTTACGGCTATCTTCTCAAGGATATTTGCAAGGAAATTGAATCTGTTTTCCAAAGACGAGGCAGTGTGTCTTCTGAAGATTTGAAGCGATTTTTGACGAGTGTTGAGATGATAGATCATGTTTCGATGCGAAATTTCTTTCAACAGCTCGCTGGTTTTCTAACACATCCTGATGGTCTGCAAAGGTTTGTCCTTATCATTGACGAGTTTGACGCGATTCCGCCCGAAGCCGTACGCGGTTTTCTGCATTCGCTCCGCTACATTTACCTTGAACAATCGGAGTCCCGATGTCCTTATAGTGTCGGTATTGTTGGGGTTAAAAATATCACGCAGCTCAACTACGACCGGTCAATTTCCCCATTTAATATTCAAGACGAGTTTCACTTGCCCAATTTCACACATGCGCAAGTCTGTGAGTTACTTGAACAGTATACCGACGAAGTAGGTCAAGCCTTCGCTCCTGAAGTTATCACCGCTATTCACAAACAGACGGCTGGGCAGCCCTTCCTCGTTAATCGGTGTGCACAGATTCTCA
>CAZURU010000842.1:0-1876 GCA_964623585.1 uncultured bacterium | reverse complement strand
ACTCTTCCTGTGCCGATGTATTGCTGTCTTCTTCCTTATCGGGCTGGTAGAGTTCAAAGTTCTGCCTTGCCTCTGAGGAGATCGCCCAATTCGCAAAGACATCATCCATATCATCGTCGAGCGTCTTTTTGCGTTTGCCCATCAGCTTCTCGCTTTCATTTGACAACGGACGAATCGCCAGCCCCTACAATGACGCGTACCTAAACCGCCAGGGCTTCCTGCTTAGACTCGTGCGCTGGCAGGTCTTCATCTTCTTCGATATCTGTATGATTGTCTGGTTTGGTCTCTATGCACTTGCGTGCGACTTCTTTGGCAAGGGCGTAATAATCTACGGCACCATTCATGGTAGGGCTATAATTGAAGATGGTCTCGCGGGCAAATGATGCCTTTTCGAGATCGGTGTTTATGCGAATCGTGGTCTCCATGATCATTTCCCGATAGTGATCTCGGAGCCTTGATAGCGAGGCATTGCCGACTTTGGTGCGACTGTCCAGCATCGTGGGCAAGTAGCCCAAGAGCCGCAGGTTTTTGCAGAGCTTTTTTAGCTGCTGGATTCTATTTTCTAACGTTTGTGTGCCCTCAAGGGCGAAGTACGACCCACAGTCTATGGGGATCATGTAATAATCACTGATCATCAGACTATTGAGCATAAAAACGCCGAGGTTGGGCGGTGTATCGATCAACACGAGATCGTAATTATAGGCACCATCTGCTGTATGTTTGAGAAGCACGTCATCAAGCATCGCAATGCGGAGTGCCTGCGGACCCAGGCCAGATGTGTTTAGAAATGGTTCGACATCGAACAATCTAATGCTCGAGGGGATGAGATCCAAACGGGGGATGCCGGTTTGCGTGATAACCTGTGTAATCGAAAGTGGATTCCTTTCGTCGTACACATTGGCGAGCGTGGGTGCCCGGGTAAGATCCTGAACATTGGGAAATAAGATAGAGGTTGCGTTGGCCTGCGGATCAGAGTCAATAACAAGCACGCGATAGTCCCTGTGTTGCCGTTTACCGTATCTGACAAGGGCATGCGCGAGATTTATCACCGTGGTCGTCTTACCGACGCCCCCTTTGTGATTGACCACAGACAACACAATGGCGCGATTGTGCGGAGAGGCCATGGGGTTCTTCTCCTCGAGTAGGGGTGGTCTGCCGGGGAGAAAGACAGATGGGATTTATGCAGAAAAAAACAGAATTTATAGGGGATAAATAAGTAGGGGAGGAGTTAATCATAAATCTAATCTATATAAATCCAAATATCAATATTAAAAATGGGCAAATAGGGATATTTTATCGCAATTTATTGGGGATTACAGGCAAAGTACCCCAGTATTCTGAAATTTATAACATAAATATATTACCTGTACTTCGGAAAAAAGATGGGATGGTGCTGATTTGAAATCCCTCCTTACCTCATTCATATTGGCCTTTTTAGAATTCTGTCCTATTTTTTCCTGGTCAAATAAGAAGCGGTTAGAATTGTCCTGCCCGGCGGTTTCCTCTCAAAGCAAAAAGCCCGTTGACCGGTAATGATCAACGGGCTTTTGTATGGTAAGTGAACAGCCTTGAGGGGATCAACCTTCAGGTTCGGCCAGCGCGTCTTTTGGAATCAAGGTAAATGGATTGGCGATTGTGGTTTTGCCAAAACGTTTGAGCAGTTGCACCTCATTGCTGGGGTCGATGTTCTCTTCACGGATCACGCGCTGGACAGCCGATTGAGATCAGCTATCAGCACCGATTGCTTTTTTGAATAGATGCAGCCGATGTTTTAAGCAATGCAAAATTATTTAACCGCGGGCCACCTCAAAAGCCGTTATGTTGCGGGTATCCTTGCTGAACTCTACCCCGATCAGATGGATCGGCTGATCCAGAC
>CAZURU010000841.1:0-1878 GCA_964623585.1 uncultured bacterium | reverse complement strand
TGTGATTTCTACGTATTGCGGATCAAGGTCTATACCGATAACATTTCTTCCTAACTTTGCAGCCGCAACGGCCGTTGTGCCGGTCCCCATAAATGGGTCTAAAATTACGTCCCCTTCGTCTGTACTCATCAAAATGAGACGCTCTAAAAGATGAACAGGGAGTTGACACGGATGTGGATCTCTATGTTTGTTGTGGCGGATACGATGAATATCCGACCAGACATCGGAAACGAGGGGACCAAATGGGTGCAAAATCTTCTTTTTTCCACCGTAATCTTTCAATAAATATCCACATTTTCGGCACCGTCTGTGTGGATAGCGGATTTCATAAAATTTGTTTTCTCGTTGATTTTTCGCGTAAAACAAAATGCCGTAGTGCGACGGTTGTAAAGTTTTGCCCATCGGAGCGGTGGGCGCGTCCCATGAAATCCAGTGCCGGAAATCTGCGACTTCGTTTAGGAAACCCGCATAATAGGTAAGCCATTTTGGGATATTATGAAGGAAGATAGAACCACTCGGTTTTGTGATTCTAACCATCTCCATGATCCATTGTTTGCACCAATTGAGATAATCGTCTGCCTCTTTTTCGTCCTTGTAAGTCCCGTACTTCTTTTTTAGATTAAAGGGTGGATCGGCAAATGTAACGTCAATACTGTCTGAAGGCATCTCTTGCATGACTTCTATACAGTCACCGTGAATGATCTTATTAATGTATTTTTCCATAGGGCACCTCAAGTAACCAAGAGATTGTCAACATAGTGTTATTTCAAGACAGTAGTTAATGCTTTCCTGAAACGCGTAAGTTCGGTTTCTTCTAAAGTGAAGACATCTTCAAACGCTCCAACCATCCTTTCCAAGTCCTTTTTGCGAACATACCAACCAATTCCATCAATAAATCCCCAGAAGTGTGCGTTGGGATAATGTTCCGCGAGAAGGTTTCTAATGCCAATCTCAGTTTTTGCTTTATCGCCTTGTCCGGATGAGGTCGTTGTTAAGTATGAAGCCTCGATAATAATTTGTGGATCTTCTCGGTTAGGAATAATAAAATCCATTGTCCGTTTTTGGTTCGGGGCATGTTGTCTCAATTTATCCAAATCTATACTTCTTTCAAAGCTAATTTCCATGTCATTTAAAAGATCTTGTATAACGATTTCGGCGTTATTTTGTTCCTTTCCTGAGTAAGATCCTTTCTCTTTATAGCGAATCAATGTATCTACCAGCGCCTCAATCTCAAAACTGAGTTTAGAGACACCTAACTTTTTTAACTCGAAAAGTGGTAGGGTTTCAGAAAGCACAGGAACAGTACAACCCTCAAAAAAGAGATTAACAATACCTCTTCTAAAATTGGCACATTCTCTGATTTTCTTTTCGATTTTTGAATTAGACCATTCCGTTATGTCAGATTTTCCCGAGTCTGACTTCTCTAGCCATTGGTCCTTGTAACAAAGTTTTGAAAGTTCCTCGTCATCAACAATTCGGATGAAGGTAATTAACCGTTTAAAGGTTTCGTTAGAAAATCCTGTCAGTGCCAACAGAGCTTTTAATCCGTTCTTCTTTTTCAAGATCAAATCGTCAATCAACTTTTTGGTAAGGTTTTCCGTTTGAATTTGGTTCCTCACAACAAGTAAGGTCTCTTTTAGAGCAGTAATATCTGCTTCACTTTTTTTTTCAAACGATTGAGTCTGAAACCAAAAAGTGTTTCGGGCTAAGACAGTATTTACTTTTTCGATGTTAGTCCTTGTCATATTCATTATCCCTAATTAAGGTATTACATTTGCCCTTGGATTTAAGAATTTTCTACAGCAAATTGAATACCATCGACTTACCCAATCTGCGTCAGACCACCCATATAGGGTTGCAGCACCGCGGGTATGCGGA
>CAZURU010000840.1:0-1880 GCA_964623585.1 uncultured bacterium | reverse complement strand
ATCAGGTTCAATAGCGAGTGCTGCTTCAAAAGAAACTATTGCCTGTTCGTTATTGCCTTGAAATAGAGACTTAAACGCCTGTTCCACATGCTGCACATACAAGCTGTGTGTATCTGCTTCTGCATTTAGACCAAGCATTAGGTCCCAGTTCAATACTGCTAAGGACAATACTATTAATGTAACGCATAATAATTTCCGCATATATTTCACCTCTTCGGCAAGACTTATATGATATGAGACACCGCCTTAGGTATTGACAGGAGGACATCTCCAGCTATAAGACCGTGCATTCCTGTTTTATCTGCTGCGATGTCGCCTGCTAATCCATGTATGTAAACACCGAGTATGGCTGCTATATCAACTGGTAGGTTTTGTGCTATCAGTCCAGCTATAGTTCCTGTGAGCACATCCCCCATTCCAGCAGTCGCCATTCCCGGATTACCTGTTGAATTGATCCAAACATCACCCTTTGGGGTCGCTAAAATAGTAGGTGCACCTTTAGATACAAAGGTTACTTCGTGCTGTTTCGCAAATTCTTCTGCTGCAGAAATCGCATCTAACGTTAATGTCTGTATGGATATTCCTGTTAGATGGGACATCTCACCTAAGTGTGGCGTTAAGACCGTTTCCGATTCCAGCATTGAGATAATTTCCTTTTCCTGTGCCAATGCGTTCAATCCATCCGCATCAATTACCATCCGCAAACCGAGTTCCTGTTTTCTGTTTTCCCGTATCAGTTGATGAACAAATTTTACGGTCTCAGGATGTTGAGAAAGACCGGGACCAATAGCCAAGACAGATTTTGTTTTCTCTACATGTTCCAATATATGCGGGACTGCTGATTCTGCTATACTGCCTGTATCCGTCTCTGGTATGGGTAATGTCATAACCTCAGATAGCTTAACCTCCATGATGGAATTCAGACTTTTCGGAATAGCCAGTGTTACGGATCCAGCCCCAACCCGTAATGCTGCTTCACTTGTGAGTGCTGCTGCGCCTGTCATCCCGGTAGCACCAGCGATGACTAAAACGCGTCCATAAGTTCCTTTATGCGAATCGCTGCGACGGAGTGGCATCCAATCCATCGCTTGTTTTTCTGTTGTCCAATTTACGTTAATATTCTGTTCATCAATTGCTTGTTGTGGAAATCCTATGTCGATGACTTCTAAATTACCAGCAAGTTCTGTCCCAGGCTGAACCAATAACCCCCTTTTTGGCAAACCTATTGTGATTGTTGTATCTGCTTTGATGCAACTCCCCAATGGGTGACCCGTATCTGCATTTAACCCGGATGGTAAATCAACAGCGAGGACAGGTATAGAGTGTTCGTTGATAACGTCTATGATTTTCGCGATAGGTTCGCGCACTTCACTCTGCAACCCCGTACCGAATATAGCATCTACGCATAGATCGCAATTCGCAATGAGTGCATGTATTCTTTTAATAGCATCATCTGTCAATACTTCAACTGTTTGCAGCCTGAGTTTTTTTACTATGTCCAGATTTGTCCGCGCTTCTCCAATAAAAGTCTCAGGAGATGAAACAAGGAAGATAAACACTTCACGTCCAGCATGTGCAAGTTGCCGTGCAATGACTAAACCATCTCCGCCATTGTTCCCTTTTCCGACAAATATGCCGATACGTTGTGCCTTCGAAAAGTATTGTTCAATTTTGCGGACGATTTGACTCCCCGCAGTCTCCATCAGAACAATACCAGAAATGCCAATTTCATCAATAGTATAACTGTCAATGTGACGCATCTGTGCTGCAGTCACAACTTTCATGCAGCCCCATCCTTTAGTTTATCATACCAATTTTAATTATCATTCTTCCATTCTTCCGTAGGTTGGGTTGAGGAACGAAACCCAACATCTTGACCC
>CAZURU010000839.1:0-1881 GCA_964623585.1 uncultured bacterium | reverse complement strand
AGAAGGGACTTTGACAAAACAAGAGCATGCAGAACTTCTATCTATCTTCGCTGAATTAGATGCTGAGGAAGCAAAAGCATTGAAACCAGCGAGGGAAAAGAGTCAACAGTTGCAGGCAGAGAAAACTACCCTTGAAGAAACTGTCTCACAATTACAAGATATTGTTACTGAACACAAACAGCTATTAACCGACGCTCGCGCATACCTGACGCAACTCCAACAATAGAGAGTCCAGGAATGTCAGCTATTTCAAAAAAACAAGCAAAAACCGAAGATCTACACAACTATCTGCTTGATGCGGAAATTTTCCGAAGGACATTTAACAGATACGTTCGGAGATTTAATACTATTTTTGTCACTTTAGCCTTCTTGATTAGCGCACCTTTCATAGCCCGCGCGATTGCATGGTATTTAGAGATGGCGAAAGTTGACATCACGAGTTTTTTAGACCTCTGGTATGCCACTGAATCTCTACTGTTAGACGCGGGATTTCCACACATAGCATTCGGAATATTTGCATCCGGAATTATTGCAGTGGGTCAAAACGCTTTAGGGATTATCTCAGTCGGTGGCATTCTCTCTTTTGGCATAATTTCAATCGGAATGTTCTGCACTTGCGGCATTATATCTGTAGGCGGTATGTGTTCCGTCGGTATTATTGCAATTGGATATGCACGCGCTTATGGGATTATCGCTATCGCTATAGGGGAAAAAAATATACACCAAAATTATCCAAGTGGACAGGCTTTTGGGGTGATTGCAATCGGACGGGATGCGCACGGGGTGTATTCGCTGTCTTACGGAGAGAAAGGTAATGGCACCTATCAGTTTTCACCGAAACGTCAGGATCCAGAGGCTGTTGCACTCTTTACACGGTGGTTCAAGAAATTCAAAGACGCGTTTGTTTTGCCTTCTTAAGGCGATTCCTTTATTCCTTTTAAAGATAAGGATAAACTTTCAAATGATAAGGATAAACTTTCAAATGTTTTGATAGACCTCTGCAGGACGCCTAAGGATATTGTGTCTCCGGCTTCCGGGGCGGTCTTTCATCTACGGATGCGGGTTCTTTATCCAATACCTCTACAAGTCGATACTCGTATTTTCCCACATCTTGAATCCCTTCATCTCGTTCATGAAGACTGACTTTCAGCGTCCAGATAAACCCGGGTTCAAAGTCAAATCCGACTATGCCCTCATAAAAAAAATGCCATTCTTGGCTTTCCTCATTGAATTCAAGATAGCACTCCTGCTCAAAAGCACCTACACAGTCTACTTCATAGGGTCCGATGATGAGCGTTTCTATGTGTTCATCCCAACCACATCCTGTGCTGAGCGACAAAATGATCAAGGTGGTTAGGGATATGAGTTTTGTTAAGGATAACATATTTCTCTTGTGGCATAGACCATGGAATCTATTTCAGAACTTAGTTTTTTGACTCTATCGACTTTACAAAATGTACTTTCTTTTCCTTAAGAAACTTCAATCCAGAATCTCCTCGATAACGTTTGAATTGTGGGCAGTCTGATACCAATTCATGAATCAAAATCCAGTACCTATCGCAGTGATAGTATGAATCGGGGGTGATTGTAGCGAGAAAATCAACAACCTTTTCCTTATGCTGTTTTAAAGCAATAAGCATCGCCATTGACATACAATCCGCTGTCTCAGTAATTTTTTCAGCGAGATCGTCACTGACTTTTTGATCTCCAATTCCCATAAAGTACACACTCCAACAAATAGCATCAGAACGGCGGAATTTGATAGACTGCTTCAAAACAGGTGTTATGTCTAAATCTGAACCTACATCATTTTCCTCTGCTACCTGACAAAGGATTGGAAGAACGCTGGGCCTATGAACCGCTAAAGCGATGAGATACTTG
>CAZURU010000838.1:0-1888 GCA_964623585.1 uncultured bacterium | reverse complement strand
GATGATGTCTCTATCAGATTCACTTCCAATTGGCATCTACATTCCCTCCCTTACGCCTCAAATAAAATCTTCTGCTGCATATGCTTCCCTGTCCACGGATTTGCCAGCGAGGGAAGTGTCAATATCCGATCCCATCGCTCGTTGTTTCGGTAGTATTCCTCAATAGAGAAACACTGTATAGGGACGTAAGTGGTTTCGCCCATCCGGATGGGTTCTAAGGTATGTTTCCAATTGCGCCGTGCAGTTTGCGCGTCGAGCGTGATTAGGATGCCCATCGCGGCAGTTTTTGTCCTCGGGCCTGTAACATAACCTGTAGGCATGGTTTCTAACCGCACCGGACACACCCCCAAAACCGTATCTTGAACCTTTTTCGACGTTCATTCTTCTACTTTTTCAGGTGGATAGATGATTTTCTTATGTTCAGAGACAATAAACTCTGTCTGAATATTCCAAGTCCCGCCGCGATCCACATGTTTCTGCAGCTCGTAAATTCGACATCTGAACCGATACAACTCGCCAATCTCAAGTGGCACCTGCTCATCAGCAGCATTGAGTGTATAGAGTTCTGCCCCGTGTGTCTGGATATAAAACCGATACCGTAGATCATTTGTGAACAATTCTGGGGTATCGTTGTGATGAAACTTCTTGACTATTCCATCAACTGTTATCAGCCTATCCATGTAATACTCTGGATTGAGAAGTATATCGGAAACAGACAGGATCTCATTCAAATTATTCGGGTCGACCGTATCCCCATTGGATAACTCGGTCAGGCAGGGTATGTTTGACTTGACAATAAGTGTGTCACCGTCTACCGCTGGTGTCTCGGTGAGACATTCTGATAGTGCATCTATATCTGCGTCGCTTCTGATGATGTTGGTGAAATATGACGGTTTTGTATCCGTTCCACAACTGGCTAAGATTACAGCGGCACATACGAGTAGAAATAATTTTCTAAACATTCAGTGTATCCTCCTATAGACTTGACTTAAGATGTGGCTTCATTGTTGTAGGACCTCTATTGCGACGGCTATTAACTCGTTTCGGTCGGCTTCGTTTCTCGTTGGAGTTGAACGGCGGATCGAGGCAGATCAGGTCGATATAGTTGTCGGGAAAGCCTGACATAATATCAAGGCAATCGCCGTAATAGAGCGTGTTTGCAAATGGAGTGTTCATAGTCCTCTCACAGACTGCAGCATGAGAGTAAAGGAATATCCTTTTCTCTGGGTCTAATAAAAATGACAGGACTATAGGGGTGGGTGCGCAGATAAGCGCAGCGCGAGGGAATAGAAAGGTATTCGGCAACCTTCCCTATAGGGTGCTGGTTCCCATTAATCTCACACACAAAACGTCCGTTGTGATACAATAGAAACCAGCGCTGTCATACTCTGACTATGGCAGTGCTGAAGCGTCGCGGGTATTGGTAGTACCTGCGGCGCACCTAAGAAATTAGGAAGCTGCCCTGACGTGAACAACACTTTATTAGTAAAAGTGCTTTCAAAGCCTTAAGTTCACGTCAAATATATTATAGCAAAAAAGAAAATTTTTGTCACGATTTTTTTTTCGGACTCCAGAGCACTCAGCGTTCAGAAAACGTTCTGATCGAGAGGACAACTGTCGAAAAAATTTGGTAATACTACAAGACAGATGTGGAATTTCTTTCAAGTTTTCTTGACAAAATTAGGTATTAATGGTATAATTAGGCAAAAAGGAATTGTTCCTTTGTCCCCATTTACCCCTTTTTTCATAAAAGGAAAAATATACTGATGAATAACCATAAATATGCTGGAGCAACACTTACCCCTGGTATATCGAAAGAATTGATTTTAGAACTGTTTTCAGGTCAGGTTGTTGAACGTAAACAGATTATTGATAGCATTGTACAAAA
>CAZURU010000837.1:1497-1898 GCA_964623585.1 uncultured bacterium | reverse complement strand
CTTACAGTTTATTCGCAATAGCCTTTCTAAACACTTCGTTGTCGCACTCAAATCTAACAGGACGTTTGCCTTGAGCTATGAAGACAAACGAGCAGGACGTTTCGCACGCATTGAGGCACAAAACCTGACAGAACAGGAACCTGTGCAAGCCTATATAAAAGGATTAGATTTTCCTGTCCTTTTACTTCGGCAAGTCTTTACAAACAAAGATGGAAGCACAGGAGAGATGTTTCTCGCTTGTAGTGATCTTACCTGCGATGGCGAAACCATCGAAACGATCTATCAAAAACGATGGAAAGTGGAGACGTTTCATAAAACGCTTAAGTCCAATGCCGCCCTATCCAAGTCGCCTACCAGACGTGTGCGCACACAAAGCAATCATTGTTTTATGGCTATTTATG
>CAZURU010000837.1:0-1487 GCA_964623585.1 uncultured bacterium | reverse complement strand
CAATTGGAAGGCTTGCGCGTCAAACATCAACTCAACCACTTTGCACTCAGATCAAAACTCTATCTCAAGGCTATTCGATATGCTTTTGATGAACTACAAATTCTTAAAACTGCGTAACATCAGTTATTCACATGGCTCTTGCTTTCTCTGTTAGTCGTGCAATTCACCAGACAACCGAATTTGTCAGCTTGCGTGGCGAGTCTATTGATGAAGATTTTGAACTCTTGAAGTATTGGGATGCGGAGAAAAGAAAAGGAAGGCGAGTTGTCCTTCGCACGGGTGGCAATGCCGATCAACTGAGGGTTATGATCGAAGCAATATCCAAATTCGAAAAACAGAAAGAAGGTGGTGGGGAATCAGATATCGCCCCTTCTAAAAGTGACAGCCGCTTTGGGTTGATTTGGGAAAATATTGAGTATGAACAGAGTTTGCATAGATTGAGACATGAAAAATTACTGGAAATTCAAGACAAACAAATCTCCAGTGATGAGCAGGAAAGAATCTTGAATGAGTTAGAAAAAAATTACAGAGAAGAAAAGGGCTATTTGCGATCAGAAATTCCAATCGGATTTGCTCATGGCCCACAGATGATGCTTGACCCAATGTCTTTTGCTGAACTCTCATCTGTAGAGATTTTAGAATTAGTAAAAGCCATTGAATCGGGCAATCTTTCTTTAGAGGATATTGTTGCCATCTTACTTAGTCTAAAAGCTGGATACAATCGGGTAGTAGAAAAATTAGGCGAGGAGCGCGTCGAGAAGTTAAAAGAGGCAATCAAAAATCGTTTCGGAGAATTTGTTGATAAGATCATAGACAAAATTGATACAGACAGATCGACGAATAGTTGAATTTGAGAATGCGTACGAGCTCAGTGAAAGTATGGGTTGAATGTCCCTCTCACTGGCATTGAGAAATCGATGTAGGCACCGCGGTCTATATATTGTATTTCTTCGGCCAACGCATTCAACAATATCTTGTATGCCTACCTCTGGCTGTGCTTCAGCAGACAGGTGTGAAGAAGGGAGACTGGGGTGTGGTGCGCCGGCGTCAATGACCAGATGAAGGAAAGCCCGTTGAGGGGATGAGAACCCCAATAGAAAACACATCAAGAGACACGTCGAAAAGTCGCCTGGTGTGTCCCCCGTTTACTTTTGTTGCAAAAAAATCCTTACAGTGTCGTTTGATTCGAGCAACTGGTCAAGCAATCTGTAATCTTCCGCTGTGAAGTCACTACTTCGTATTAAGTAACCTAAAAACTCCGCTTTTGTGAGTATCAATGTGAGGTCGTCACCATCAAGGAAGTACGTCCATCTTTCGGTTTCTCCAGTGTCGTCAATTACTGTGAGCTGGTTGTTTTCGATCTGCCAAGTTCCTTTACCGCCTTGATCATCTTGCCATGTGCCGTCCGAGTTAAAGCGCGTTTCAAGCCTTGGCGCATTGTAAAATTCGAGATCGCCGAAAGCAAAACCCACAAGTCTCCACTTCCT
>CAZURU010000836.1:1550-1902 GCA_964623585.1 uncultured bacterium | reverse complement strand
GTCAGTTCCTGGCTATCAAGCCACGTACGAAGCACAGCATTTTCGTTGTCCGGCAATTTCTGAATGAGTGTGATGATTTCTTCGACAGTCGGACTCGCTGCTAAAGGCGGGGTCGTAATATTAAGCTGCCGGAACACGTTATCAACGATTCTAATTAACCCTTGGTCG
The DNA here is from genome assembly GCA_964623585.1 of uncultured bacterium. Classification (GTDB taxonomy): domain Bacteria; phylum Poribacteria; class WGA-4E; order WGA-4E; family WGA-3G; genus MSPOR6. Next base: position 1,734 of record CAZURU010000836.1, on the reverse strand, counting down.
TCCAGACAAAGCCGAGTCGCTTTCTGGACTTCTTCAAAAACGCCCATGTAGTCTTGGCTCTCAATGTAGCGTGTCGCAAGTGTATAATGTTGATGGATTTGGGCAACCAACTTTTCACGCTTATTATTTTCCTCTTTCCGCCGCTGCTCAAAAAAGAGGAAAATAATAAGCGTGAAAAGTTGGT
>CAZURU010000836.1:0-1540 GCA_964623585.1 uncultured bacterium | reverse complement strand
GCTGCTCAAAAAAGAGGTTTTGATTCATTCGTTCCGCGACTTCGAGAGGTAAGCGGAAGGCTTTGCGGTATCGTTCAAGTGCCTCCGCCAATCTTGGATTGCTGGAATTGACGCTGGCATCAATAAGCTGCGAAGCCTGTTTGACGTACTCATCTCGACGGATACGATCTAATTCATCGTACATTTCACTTGCATTTTGATGCCGTTCAGGGAGTTGGCGATGGAGTGCCTTTTGTAAGAAAGTCCGAAGTACCTCTGGACATCTATCGATTTCTTCTATTTCTCCGGCAGCCTTCTTTTTATCCATCTCCTTGTTCTCACCTGAAAATGGAAATCGGCCCGTCACGGCTTGATACAAAATGAGCGCTGTGGAATAGAGGTCTGCCCGATAGTCATAAGATCCATAGTGTTGTTCGGGTGCCATGTAGCGACGCGTCCCCGCCATTGTTTCAGCAAACTCGGTAGTTTCGCCAAAAATACGGGCGATACTGAAATCCGCAACCTTCGCCTGTTTATCGGTCGTGAGCAATATATTTTGCGGCTTAATGTCGCGATGCATAATTTTGTGAGCATGTGCTGCTTTGAGTCCACGGCAGATATCCAAACCAATATTAATTGTATCCGTTAGCGAAAGCGAACCTTCCTGCATCAGCTCATGAAGGCTTTTCCCTTCAACATATTCCATCACGATCCAGGCGACATAGTCATCCGTGCCCGGTTCAACTGTATGAATCGAGACGATATTTGGATGTCCCCAAATTTTTGACATCGCTTGAAATTCACTTAGCAAAAACTTCATCCTACCTGCCGGATATGCTGTTTTTGCTAAGGCTTTGATAGCGACGTCCCGGTTCGTCATTTCTTCGCGGGCGCGAAAAACCGACGAGAATCCTCCTGAATTCAGATACTCCAGCAATCTATATTTGCCTAAAATTAATTGGTCAATCTGCATAACAGCATCTTCAAGAGTTTAGAGCAGACAATAAAAGGGATGATATACAATCTCCTAATATTAAAGTTAACAGAATTAACATTAATTGTCAACAAAAAAATCAATTTTTTCTGAATCCAAGCCAAGTTACCCTTGTAACCGAGCGCGTTGCACCTCGGTACACAGTTTTTTCGCGCGTTCTGTCAGAGATTCAAATTCACCGGCTTCAATGAGTTGATTATTAACCAAGGCACTGCCAACTCCCAATGCTGTGGCACCAGCACTGATAAATTCGCCAGCGTTTTCAACATTAATGCCACCCGTCGGCACAAGAGGAATATGAGGGAGCGGGGCTTTTACATCTTTTATATATGAAGCACCAACCCCACTTGATGGAAACACCTTGACATAATCCGCACCGGCTTCCCATGCCATCAAAATCTCTGTTGGCGTAAAAGCACCTGGAATAACGACTTTGCCGTAGCGATTACAGATCTCAATGACAGCTGCCTTAGTAACGGGACTGACAATGAACACCGCGCCTGCCAGCATCACCGCGCGCGCGGTCTCCGCGTCGGGCAGGCGCGCGCCGTCCGAAAGCAGCCGTTC
>CAZURU010000835.1:0-1903 GCA_964623585.1 uncultured bacterium | reverse complement strand
TTCCTCAACCCAACCTACGGAAGAATGGAATATAAATAATTAAAATTGGTATTACTTAATTTTCGGTATATCTCTTGTTAATTTTGGTAAATGGTGCGTAAAGTTTCTGTCCCTATAAGTGTTATTTTTGTGATTTCATAAGCTCTTAATACTAGTAGGCACTCTCCGAGTGCTGTCTCTTCTGAAAAAAGGTGACAAAATACTTACAAACCTGTTTCATATAGTGTGATTAGGGAAAGGAAAGAACGCTATTTCAGGTTTCTTCAGCACAAAGCGATTCCGAAGACCATAGCTGTAGCACTATCAATATGTATGTTGTGCAGAGAATAGCAATGAATGATGAATGTTGTAGGTAGAAGCACAATCTAACAGAATGTGCTACATCCATGGTCTTGGCAATCGCTAAATTGACGCATAAGGTGATATATCTCTATCACACCATAAGCGTCAGTTAAATTCCCGACGGTATGGGCCAACCTGGTGTTGGTTCGGTTCGGAGTGCTTCAATTTCATAAAGCTCTTCCACGCTAATTTCACGACCCAGTTTTGCGGACAATAGGGCACCACTCATAATCTCTGTGACCTTCTGACCAACATCGCCATTGCTGACAGGTTGTGCGTCGCTGTTGCATGCGTTGAGAAAATCGCGGAACTTGTCGGGGAAATGTCTATCAGGCAATTCTAATGGTGTTTCTTCAAGATTCCCCTGATAACGTCTGCGATTCCCTTGGTCATCGGTTTCCCATTTTCCTTTCTCAAGGAAGAGTCTATCCCCACTAAATGATCCTTTAGACCCGAAAATGAAGATGCCTTGGGGCTGTCCTGCCATGTTACTTGACCACCCGTGTTCATAAGTAAAGGACATACCGTTTGTAAATCGGACGAAAACAGATGCGAATTCCTCAACATCGTTGATTTCATCTCCAGTGTATTCTGGGAGCATACCACGATAGGCGATACCACTAATCGTTGCGGGTTGAGGTGAACCGAGTAGATAGATGGAACGGTTGATGTCGTAGACACCTGTGTCGTATATCGTACCACCGCCACTGTATGCAGAATTCAGGAACCATCTGCCGAAACCGAACATGTCAACATTAGGTCTGCCGCGTAGACGGTAACTGGTGAGTCTGCCGTAGTGGACATCACCGATTTTTCCGGATGTAACGTAGTCTCGTATAGCGTAGCTGGTAGGATTTAGACATGTTCCGCCGCTCTGGTATGCCAGTTTGACGCCTGCTTTGTCGCATGCTTCACGCATATTTCTTGCTTCAGTTGCTGTGCGTGCCATCGGTTTTTCACAGAAGACATGCTTTCCTGCGTTTGCAGCGGCGAGTGTTGGTGCTTCATGGACAAAAGGTGGCGTAGCAAGACTAACGGCATCTAATTCACACGTCTTTATCATCTCGTTAAAGTCGTTGAATACTTTTACGTCGTTATCTTTATATTCAGTCCATCGTGCTGCGTTCTCTTTTAGATTTTCACGGGCTTCAGGGTTTTCGGTTTTCTTTGCGTTGGCAGTTGCTTCTTCGGCACGGGTTTTTGCACCTGCCAGCACCTGTTCTGCTCTCCGCTTGGCGTTTTCGTCAACTGTATCACAGACAGCGACTATTTCTGCATGTTGTGGGTGTGCAAGGTATCCGTTGATATGTGAACCGGATATCATACCGCAACCGATCAACCCGATCTTTATCCGTTTTGCCATTTTATGCTCCTTAGTCTGGTTCAAAATTTTGCAAATAGATATAAACTATAACGACTTCGTTCTCGCCATCTATGTCGTTGATTTTTGAGGATTGATAGATGGGGAAGCCTATCTCTATTATAGGTGTTTTCTGACTTTTGTCAAGTGCAATATGATATGGAATCCCATTCATCAAGACACCATTCAGCGACGTTCCTC
>CAZURU010000834.1:0-1907 GCA_964623585.1 uncultured bacterium | reverse complement strand
TATAACGGTCAATGAACCACTCCAGCGGTGATCTACCGTTGACGATATAACGATGTGCATCTTCAGGAATACCAGTTAGACGGACATGCTCATTGATGTTGAGTGTTCTTCTCTCAATATCCCCATAACGCATTGCTTTTTCAGTTAGCAGAAAAAGATTCGCGTCTGCATCTTCAAGACTTAATGTCGGTGAGGATATGTTTGGAAACTCAACTGTTAGTGGATACTGTTCACACGTCTCGTAGTTGAGATGGAGGTCCGCCAATTTATACCCGGCTTCAGCAAAGGCAGTGAATTCTGGAGCATAAGGGATACGCGGCAACATCTTGGACAAGTCGTTTGCAAACTGTTCTCGGTAATTGGTGGCGTGGAGGATACCGTAAACATAGTGAAATATGTCATCCTTTGTGATGGAATCGTCGCTGTAATGCGCTTGGAATGCCTTTAGTGCGGTATCTGAAATATTGTCAACTTGTTCTAACTCTGCGTTACTATCTCCAAAAAAGTCTGCTGGTTCCTGATATCTGTAACGCGGGAAGCATTGACAGGCATCATTATATCCAAGATCTGGCATTGTATCAGTCATAAGGGCAGAAAACGATTTTTTTGATCCTTTGCCCGGAACACAGATTACCCGGTTTATGCTTGAACTTTCAGGAAATATCCTATCCATCTGATATTTTCTCTGTATAAAGGTATAATCGGCATAACAATACGTGGTAACGAATGGTCGGTATACAACTTTACGGATATAATCCACCTCAAATTCAGTTTTTTTCTTACGCTTTAGCGTGTCTTTAAGTTCTCCTACCCACGTAACATTCTCGGTGTAGCGTCGTGTTACTTCCTCAACTGTAAGTTCAGGATTATCCACAAACTCAGAAAGAGCAGCAAGGTAATCCTCAGTCATTAATTCCGCGGTTTTTGCACAACTGTTGTGGGTGAAGTTGTAAATATACGCATCTCTGTTTGTTTTTATTCCCTGCGAATACAATCCAAATATAGCATCGTCTGTTTTTCCCATTTTAGCGTCATCCGAACCAAGTGGATAAAATTCAGCGAATGTCTCACTACGTTGTCCTATCCAGTCGTAATGCTTATCAGGTGTGACATTGTCCCAATCACTAAAGCCTGAAATTGACTCCTTCTCGCGTAGTGTTTCCAGTTTTTCCTCGCGTGTAAGATAGTCCCCAATGTCACGATATTCAATTTTACACCCCTCGTGTATTGCTTTCGGGTTTTTGACAAGAATAGTGATAGCAACTGGTGTTCGTGAACCACTCCCGAACACGTTCCCCGCTTCTGCCCGTCTCCGCTCTCCAGATGTTCTTGCATCCCCTCGTAGATGCAAAACGTGGACTGAACTAAACTCCTCTGCCAAACATGCGCGAACTCCCGAATCTGCGTTTCCATCAACCCATGATCCGTTGGTAACAAAGGCAACGACTCCTTGTTCACCAATCCTGTCAGATGCCCATCGAATCGCCAATTTATATGTGTCGTATAGACTATTCTTTAATCGTGCTGTAGAGTATTCAACGTAGGTTTCTTTGATGCGTTCCTCAAGTTCAGGATAGTCCACGTTCTGGTTATCCTCTGTCCCTTTTTTTTGGACTGCTGACCACGGAGGATTACCAACAATGACTTGAATCGGTAACTTCTGTTGACGTTCAGCGCGTTTGTTATTATCTGGCAACCATTCTTTCGGGAAAAGGGTTGCATCATCTTTTTTGTTGAGATTAAAGGTGTCAGTCAGGACAATGCCGTTGAAGGGTTCATAACTGCTATCCTCTCCACGTCGCCCGCGGAATGTTTCCTCAATGTTGACGGTGGCGATGTAGTATGCCAGCAAGACGATCTCGTTTGCGTGGAGTTCTTCGCGATATTTGCGTTCAAGGTCGACATCT
>CAZURU010000833.1:0-1911 GCA_964623585.1 uncultured bacterium | reverse complement strand
GATTACAGAGGGAAATCACACAAAAAATGCCCTGAAGAATACAGGGCATTTTGGAGGGTAGTTATGATGACAGTGCCCGGATGAGCATTGTGATGGAAATGTTGCGGTCATCCGAAGCAAGGGCCAGCGGGCGCAATAAATAAAACAAAACGATTTTCTCAGGCAATTAAACATTATCACTTCTCTAAGACATTCACATCCTCTTTTGGAAGCGGGTTCTCCGTGCATATCGAATCTAAGAACGGATACGATATATCACTGCGTTTTGCTTCGCGTCTTAAACGAAGTTGATAGAGTTCCCGCACACAACGCGCTTTTGTGGCTTCATCGAGCACAGCGGGGCAGTGTTGTTGAATATAGTACAGTGCGTAGCCTGTTTTCACTTTTATGGGACCAATGACCGACCCTACTTCGGCGGCAAATAATAGGGTCGCAACGTCAGTGGGCAAGTCTCGACGGCTCTGGCGACCGAGATATCCACTTGCAGGGCGCGTGCGCTCATCGAGGGGATATTGACGCGCGAGGGTGTAAAAATCTCGCCCTCCATCCTTGATCTGCATGGCAATCTCTTCGGCAATGTCCAGTTCATTGACCAGAATCCAGCATATTTCCCGACGTTCAGACGTCAGTTTTTGGCTTGCAAAATGCGTTTGAATCGCTTCAACGGTGATTTGCGCTTTTAGCCGCTCCTCAAGCATCTGGTATTCAATTTCCCGTGCCATGTCGGCAAAAGAGATATTGCGCTGTGATAAATAGTTTTCCATATCCTCAACACTTTCCAATCTGTTTTTATACCGCCATTGGTCTATCCCCTTTTGCAGTTTATCACGAGGAATTTTAATTTTTTCTCGTTGGGCAATTTGAAAGACCAGACCGCGTTGCGTAAAGAGGTCGTGCAATGTGTCTTTGTTAGTCGTCCGCATTGATTTCACGATATGGGACAAGCGCATTTGCGTCTCGTTTATTTGAACTATGACTGGATCAATTAAATCTGCCATCTACTCCTGAGCCTCTGGCGAAAGCGCGGCCATGTCGCGCAATTGCCGCAATGGGTTAAGCGCGAGCATCAAAATGGACTGGCGATCTGTTATGATTTCTGCCGCGCCTTTCATGCCGAACATAAATGCTTTTTCCTCGCCATGTACAAAAATAGTCGTGTTCTCCAGATCAATGATTCCTCTAAACACGGTTCCCGAACCCTCATCGCCCATTGCGTCCGGTGAAATCTGTCTCAAATAGCCGTGCTGGATGCCGTAGTCCTGAAATGGAAATGCTTCAAATTTGAGCTTGACCTTTTGTCCAGATGACAGCAGGCCCACGTCTTTATTTAAAATCAAGGCTTCGGCTACAATCGGTGTCGAGGCCGGTGCAATGGTTACCAGTGTCTGGCCTTTATTGACTACTTGACCGGGTGTATTGACCAGTACTTGTGTGACGATTCCCGATTCGGGTGCGAGAATTAAATCGATGTCGGCATCAACGGATCGATTAACCGCTTGTTTCGCCTGCTTGAGTCTAATTTCTGCAATGTCATAAGCATTTTGAAAGTTGGAACGAGTGCGTTCGAGTTCGAGTCGTTCTTCGAGAATTTGGCGTTTTAAGTCTTTTAGGGAAACCTCATAGCGATTGATCTCTGCCATCCGCGCGGGAAGTTCTGCCAATGCGCCCAGATACCGAACTTTGGCTTCATTTAGTTCTGTAAGGCTGATGAGTTTCTTTTCGTACAATTTTTGGTTTTGTTCATATCGCTGTTTCAAATGTTCTACTTCTGCAGAGTGTATTTCGATCTCAATGTCGGGAGTCTGGGATGTTTCTGTGTGTTTTCCAAGTGCTTCCCGGTAGGTTTGCATTGCAGCTTGCATGACGCGAACGCGATGTTCAAGCGCGGATATGGTCTCTTTTGCCAAAATT
>CAZURU010000832.1:0-1920 GCA_964623585.1 uncultured bacterium | reverse complement strand
CCTTCATGACCGTTTTCTTTATCATTGCACCAATCCAAAACGAGAAATTGTGATGGCAAGGCAATGTTTCGGTGATAACCTTGAATATTGGTTCGCTGAAGTATCGCCCAACAAAGTCGCTGAACTTGAAGCACGTTTAATTGACTGCTTCGGTCCACCAGCAAATCGTATACGTGGACATATCCCAGCGAGGATTTCAAGTCCACGGCCTGCTTGATAGTAAGATCTGTCAGGTCTAATGGAGAATAATATTTATGAATATCTATCCGGCTTTATGTTCGCACATGGGCACATGGAATTATTATGTAGTCAAAATGAGTGCTCGTGAGCTCAGCCAAAATGTAATGTACGCTTCCGAAGTCCATGAGGATAAAACCCTTGACGAAGCAATCCAACGAGTTCTGGACGAAAGTAGGGTTAAAAAAGATATTGTGGAATATTTGAAACGTCAGCCTCACCGTTTTTTTTCTTCAATTGTTGTTGCTGCGCTTGAGGGAGATCCGGTATTCTATCCGGTTGAGGTTACAGAAGATCCACGTTTCGCACTTTTTCACGATGATCGCAGACTTAATGAAGCATTCGGAGTATTAAAGTTTGATGGCACACAGAAATATTACGCCTTAGATGGTCAGCATCGTCTATCAGCGATTAAAACGCTTCTGGATCGAAACGACCGGACATCGGATGGTGCTCCGAAAGGTTTTGAAGACGATGAATTTTCTGTCATCGTTATCGTACCAAATCGAGAAGATTCTAATGAAACCTTCATGCAAAAGTACCGACGGCTCTTCTCAAACCTTAATCGCTATGCCAAACCCATGGATCAGGCAACAAATATTATTATGGATGAGGATGATGTATTTGCCATTATTACGCGGCGGTTGATCACTGAGAATGATTTCTTTAAATCAGCCGGCAAACATAGTGAATCAAGAAGGATTAAAATGAAGAAAGGCAAAAACCTCACGACCAAAGATCCATATTTTACTAGCATTGAAACTTTGTATGAAATGAACATTGAATTGCTCAGTTCGTCACAAAGGATACCCAAGGGATGGGGAGAAACTGGCGAGGAAGGGACGGATCTGAAAACCTTCAAACGGTTCCGTCCATCTGAAGATTACATTGACAGTCTCTATAACGAATTAGCAATATATTGGGAAGCTCTACTTACCGAACTTCCAATTCTACGAAGCGAACCCACTAAGATGCGAATCCACGATCTCCTGAAAAAAGAAAGTGAGGATGAAACAGATCACCTACTGTTTTGGCCGATTGGACAACAGATGTTAGCAGAAATCGTACGAGAATTGCTCAACGAGCGACTTCATGATCCGGGAAACCCTACTCTTGAAACCGTCCAATTTGCCCTAAAAGGACTGAACCAGTTGGAATGGCACCTTCATCAAGCACCATGGGTGCACTTCCTGTTAATTAAGTCTACCTCAACAAAGCGTTGGAATATGCGAAGCGAGGAGCGAGCTAAGGCTGTCCGCTGTGGTCGTATAATTCAGCAGTGGATTCTGGGTTTAGAATATGAAGACAGTGATTTTGCCGAAAAACTTAAAAACCAATGGAAAGATTTCCTAATACCAGCGCAATCTGAAGACACAGTCGATGAGTTCTGGCAGCAGGTTGAGGAGAGGAAATCAGCTTGGTCTCGGTAGATTCCCAACAGTAGCGCGTTTCAAACACAGAAGATCATCATGAATCATTTTGCCGCTCCTCTGATAGGAGCGGCATTTTTATTTGGGAATTTCCAAACTTTTAAAAAATATTTTGACACAATTTGTAATTCAAACTATAATAACTGGACGAACCTTAGTAGTTGAAGTGCCAACGCTTATTAGGGCCAAAATTTCGCAAATTTAATCCAAGTTTTGTTGTGAAAATTCGACAGGTGTCAAATACCCTAACGCC
>CAZURU010000831.1:0-1921 GCA_964623585.1 uncultured bacterium | reverse complement strand
TTCCTGAGGAATTACGAGGACAGGTACTTCCATATTTCGTCGATTGGTTCCTTGATAAGGTTTATTTGGTAGAAATCATGGCCTCTGCCTATGACGATGCCTATACCGTATTTGAGACAATGAATGACCGAGGGTTACCGCTTAGTCCTATTGATATGCTCAAAGGATACTTACTAACCAAAATGACTGATGTCCAACGAAACAGTGCAAATGAGACTTGGCGTAACCGCATACAAGATTTGCACAACCTTGGCAAGGACGAGGCTGATAACGCTATTAAAGCGTGGCTGCGCAGTCAACACGCTAAGAGACAGATTGATTTTGACTTAATCGGTAATAAATTCCACCGTTGGGTTCGTAACCAAGTGAGTGAATTGGGCCTCATTTCAAATAATAATTTCGCGGACTTCATCGAAAGCGACTTTGAATTTTATAGCAGTTGGTATCACCGTTTGCAGGAAGCTGCCCAATCACTTACATCTGGACTTGAATGTGTCTATTACAACGCGCAGCACAAATTCACACTCCAGTATCCAGTGCTTTTAGCTCCATTACTGATTGGTGAACCTGAAGAAGAAAGTATTCAGAAAATACAGATTGTTGCTAGATATATTGACATTTTCATCCATCGGTACATCTGGAATTTCCGGTCCATAGAGCAGAGAAGCATGGTTAACCCCATGTTTTCACTCATCCGCGACATTCGAGGCAAAAACACCGGCGAATTGGCTGAATTGTTATATGAGAAACTTGAGGAAGATAATGTGACCTTCGCGCATAATAACCAGTATAGGTTACAAAACAATAGAGATAAAAAGAGGATTCGTCTTATACTTGCGCGGATGACGGACTATGTAGAAACCCAATCCGGGCAAGACTCGCGTTATGAGGTGTACATAAAGTATGATGTTGAACATATCTGGGCAAATCATCCTGAGCTCCACGAAGAAGAATTCTCTCATGAAATTGAGTTTCAGGAATATCGTAACCGCATTGGGGGATTGCTACTTCTGCCCCCCAAACGCAATAAAGTTTTCAGTGATCTGCCTTACGAGAAGAAATTAGAGCGTTATCTTGAAGAAAACCTACTTGCACAAAGCCTTCATGAGAGAACCTACGAACGGGACCCCAATTTTCGGGAGTTCATTCAAAGGGGCCATTTGTCGTTCCGTTCATGTCCTAACTTCAAGAAGTCAGATCTTGATGATAGGCAAAAACTCTATCAACAACTTGCCAAACGAATATGGAACCCAGAGAGACTCAGAATACCTCATAGCGAGGAACCAGAAATAGCAGGTGATTTTGATAGTGACCTGCATCAGGTACCAGCAACTCCAGACAAAGTTTGGACGATCGACAAAGTTAGAAAATCCATTCTTCAAGAACGTAGAGAACACTACGAAACACATCACACGAATAAAGTCAGTCTCCTTTATACACGAGTTGCGGAACTTCTAAATTTAGTTCACAAAAAAGATTGGCTGTTAATTCCCAAGTTTCGGCACTCTTATTGCGCTCTTTACTTAGAACACCACCCTATATTTGGTGTTAACTTTTTTGGGACACCACGATTCGCCGTTTGGATATCGAGAAAAGAGGCAGAACGTCTAGGCGATCATTGTGAATTTGAGCGTTATGACGATCAACACCGCCATGCCGTTTATCCGGTCCATACATCAGTTGATGAACTTCTTCCTATATTTGAATCGGCTTACTCTGTTGTAATCAACAAACTTAGTGAAACAGAGAAGACAGTCGTAAGAGCACAACAGGTGTTAGCGTTGTTTAACACAGGTATGACCCAAGAAGAAATCAAAGCACTTCTTACCAAGACGAGTTCATAAGTTGTTCTATTTATTTGTAAGCAAAATGCGATACATCAAACCCATTGTTTGGCTCATCTTTATCTTCTCCGGTGCCA
>CAZURU010000830.1:0-1930 GCA_964623585.1 uncultured bacterium | reverse complement strand
TCCAACTCCCTGACTGATACGCAACTTCGATTGTATTACCGGTATTTCGGATATTTAGCGGTGTTGACTGATAATTGAAGGTGATAAGTGAAAGTTTGGCTGGTGTAGGATTCACGATATCAATCGGCGATTGACATATTCCTGTGCTGCAAAGTCCGTATCCTGAACTAAGTTGCCCCCAAATGTCTGGTCCATTTTCTGCTTCATAACCCCAGCACACTGCCTTAGTATGCTGTGGAACTTTCTTTTTTGTGTTATTGCAATTCATGTTATGCGTAAAATCATTTTTTCGGCTGTTGTGTCCGGAACGACACTCTCACCCGACTGTTTTATTGATAAAATATCCGGTGAGTGCTATTGTGAAGCATAAACAAAGTAAGAAGTCAACATTGTTTCACTCCTCATACTCAAAAGGTCTATCAGGGTGGGTAAGATTTGCTACCAGACTACCTTTGTACATGTAATCTATGAGCTTGGGTTTTCCCTTAGAGACTTTTTCTATAAATTCTGTGATTTCAACAACTATTAAGGTTGGCGGATGTAAAGCCCATTTATCCGGTCCAGAATCAATATCAAGATTAAACATTTCCTCTTGAATAACGAGTTCGCCATCAGGTGTGTAAAGATTAGGCTTGGGATCCAAAACTACCATTACAGAAATACTGTCAGCAGTTAAATCGTAAACATTCTCATCTTGGTCGATCAAAGTAATAACTGATATGATTTTTGCACCGCGATCGGATGTTTGACTGCCGCCAACATAGGCTTTCATGCGATACAGACCTGGTTTCAAATCAGTTGTAGTGATTAACGGTAAATCTGCATAGGGATCATCTTGTGAAGCTTCTGTGGGTTGCTCATTGTCAACTATATTCGGCATGATGGGTTGCATCAGCGACTTTTCCTCATGACCACAACCCAATACTAAGAACAACAAAATTAAACTTAAGATTTTAACTTTTCGGGCGAATTCATTCATATTTAACATGACAAAGTACCTCTATTTAACATATTTCGCGAAGTTGTCACTTTAAAAGTTTGACAAACACGCGAAAATGTGTTTGAATGATAATGTTGGGCGGGCGATAAGCCCGCCCAATAACAAAAGGCAGCAAAAACCGAAATTTTTTGGTGGTTTTTTGTAGTGCCTTAACTTTTTAGATGACGCAGAGTGCTATTCTGCGACATCAGATTTGCTTTTTGGTAGGCGGTTTTTGGCGAAACCGCCAGCCTCTCAAGCACTAATATTTTAACCTAAGTTGCCACCTATTTTGCGAACGCTCTTGTAGGAGGGGTTTCTAACCCCGATCTATAACAGAAAACATCAAAATCAGCGGAAAATCCTTGTTTTTTCAGCAAAAACACCCTTTGCTTGCTATAAAATTTGTCCGTAGCAACTTGGGTTATTTTAATATATTTTATGGGTAAAGTCAAATATTTTTTGCGATATTAAAAGGAATTAAGTATGGGTAAAAGTGAAAAGGCAAAATATGGTATTGAATTGCTTTGCGAAGCGGTTATTGAGGTTTTAAAAAATGCCGATAAACCTTTAACACCCGCACAGATTAGTCACGCTCTTGATATACCGCCTTTTGTTTATGAACATGTAAGAGGCAGAGATTATGCCATTACTCATGGCATACTTGCAAAACTTGCTATGGAAGATAAGGTTAAATATTCTATACAACCTAACACAAAAAGAATAAAAGTTTGGGAAATAAAAAGGATTGATCCAACGCAGTAGGCGTTGACAAAATTTGTCAACGCCTACTGCGAATACTCTCAACTAAATCGGTAAAAACGCGATTCGCTTGTGAGAGGCTGGTTTCCCCAATTTTAATAATTCTATCACAAAACAATAAATTAGTCAAGAATTTCATTTACCCCCATTTTTTATTGTAAGTGGGTTGTGATAGGTATATGTCGGCAA
>CAZURU010000829.1:0-1936 GCA_964623585.1 uncultured bacterium | reverse complement strand
CAGACAGTAGATGCAAGCCAGAACTTCTATGCATTCATAGAAATATGAATATTTGATTTAAAGGTCAAAAATGTAGCAATGACAGTAGGAACATTTTTAATTAGGCTAAAAAGGATTGTCAGCAGAAGACTTTCGTGTTTGAAAGGGAAAAAGTCAAGCGGTACATGTTCAAGGTATGATATATTCTGTAAAGAACTTGTAGTAACTCAGTTAAGGCATGTGAAAGATTTTAAAGACTTCTTGTACAAAAACATTGTTAGAATCACGTGAGAGTTCCCAATCCAAGGTTCGAATATCTGACAGAACTGTAAATATAGTAGGAGAGGACAGAACATTAGTGAACCCATAGATATTAAATATATATGGCATCTATGGTGAAACTTTCCACACAAATACCCAATGGGTATTGGGTAAATTAACTTAATGGAGACACATATTCTACACCAAAACATAAGTAACAACTATTAGTGAAATGTATGCCATCGCGGAACAACTAGCCTATTAATTATAAATGGCTATAGTAACAAACTTTGTAGTCTTAACAGCTGCTTGGTCCATTATCAGCTTCATGTAACAACTTTCTCAATAGAAGATCACTTCCTTTATCAGATTGAGAATTCCATAAATGGCCCACTTCTGGTCTCGCTTCCGGCTGTTGCTAATTAAACAGCATTGCTAATTAAACAGTATACAAAAGTAAACGATATCCATGTTACGGAATCGGTTCCTGTCGTTAGCCGTTGGTGAGTAGTCGGTAGCTTGTCTTCATTCTGGGTCATTTGTTCTTGAAACTGAGTACTTAGGGCGTGGGTGTGTTATTATGATGGAGGTAAGCATAGCCACACGAGTGTCTTAGTGCATGTTTGTATAATTTTTTTTTAATTTTCACAGAGGGAGTCTTCATTTTTATACATGGGGCCAACATTCATCCATGAGAAAGCTGTGCTGCCCGAATATCTTCATGCCAAAAACGTGTTACAATATCAGCACATCAAAGGAAAGCTGCCGTCAGGAATGTCGAAAGTTATATCCTTAGATAGGGTCCGCAATGTGAAAAATTGACCTTCAAGGATTAACTAGCAAACATTCTCTCAATGTTAGACTCGGTACCAAATAGGAAAGGCCAGATCAGTGCCAATTTCTATTAACTCCTTGTAGTAGAAACTTGCTGAAATACCTGCCAATCGCATGATAAAGTATAGCAACTTTTCCAAAGCTGTTGCAATTGTCGCAATACCTATCCTCAACCTTCATTATTAAATATACTTTGGTTTCAAGTCATTTCTGGTAGCATCGTGTTGCTTTATTTTCAGCGATTGCGCGATGTTGACGAAGATTTGGAAATAATTTTTACATTTTCACCTCTGAAATGATAATGAAGACAACATAACCTTACTAGCTCGAAAATGATCGGTAACAGTCAAACTTCCGCCACAGGCAGTATCATTGAATTTGCAAATCGTTTGCCATCTGGGCATACGGATCCCACAAAAAAATCACTGATATCTGGCTCCTTATTTGCGCTACTGTGTATCACTGCTAATGCAATAGTTAAAACACCTCTACAGAACATTGCTACAAGCATAGATCATGCGCCATTTCCATCCACCGTCCTTAAAGCAGCGTCCGACGGTCCGAGGCAGTGTCCCGGTCGCGCACACGCATGCCACATACAGTATTATTATGGCGCATCCACTTGTTCAATAGAGGATATGCAGAACTAAATATCGAAACGAAATTTTTTCTAAAAAATCTCAACGGTGAATGGGCTATCGAGCTTACACAAATACTACTGAAGTAATAGTGAAATGTTTAAGTTAGTGATACCAAGGCTTTTAATAACACAAAAGGTTATTATTACCGAAATATGGCAAGGGATAATGTTATTGCTGCCGCGAGATTCCCTGACCGGAAGTACCGAATACCCCCGATTGGC
>CAZURU010000828.1:0-1937 GCA_964623585.1 uncultured bacterium | reverse complement strand
AGCGGTTTGTAACCGCTTCGGATCCGCGAAAAAACGCCAAAATTAGCTAAATTTTTAAACCTAATTGCCCCTATTACGATTTTATAATCACCATTTTATTTTAGCATATTTTATCAGGATATGCAAATTTTTATCAGATTTAGGGACTTCATAGTATAGTTATTATGAGCAAATTTCGTGCCAATCTGGATAGGTATTCCACTGGTATTCTTGGCAAAAATTGCACCATATAGGGCAAATCTCGAACCAAATTGCACGGAATCGGACAGTTTCGGGCTAAGGGTGAGGGTTCACAAATGAAGTGAGTTAAATATCGCTTCGGAGGTGGGGGGTATCTGATTACGGATTGCTTTCTTTTTTTGGCTTCATCCGGTGTGTCGGAGTTTGAAAATCCCGTTTTCACAAACGGATAGTCGTTTATGCGAAGGAGTCACCGAGGAAAGCGTTGGAATCGCGCCCAGAGTTGAAGGGTGGATCGGTGCATATCAGATGGACGCGTTCGTCGGCATCTCGCGTAGGATTTCAAGATTATCGCCGAAATAGAGTTTGTTTATGGTGAATCACTTTGAAGTGGTGGTAAGTCCGATTCACTAAAATCAAGGGTGAAAGTCCTGGAATATTCTTTGCCTTGTAAGTCCTCGTAAGTGACATCAATATCGACTATGCATTAGATCTCCATGGCTATATTCTTCACTTCGCTCCGAATAACAGAATCTGTTTCTCGGTTAACGACGCGAAACTCAATCTGAATCTGACCATTTTCATCGGCATAACGGAGGATGTTGGGGTCGTTGACGTTAACCTGCATATACTCGTTGACATAACATTCCACAACGATGGGTTCATTCCTGTCGTTTGGATATGTTATCTTTACATTTTTATGGAATTGTTGTTCGTTCATTTGTTATACCTACTATAGAAGTTTAACAATTATGGCAGCAACGATGCCGGTAACAGTTACAGTTATTGTTACAGTCCACTGTAAGCGTTTTTCTAATCTGTTTATTCTTTCCTTTTCATATTGAAACCTTCTTTTGGAGAGAAAAATATGGATGATTCACAAGGGACAGTCGATATCTCGCGTAGGATTTGTAGGTTATCGCCGAAGTAGAGGTCGTTCATAATTTTCTTCTTCGATCATCAATTTCATTTGCCCATTCAGATGCCTCTTTTGGAGATATACTATCATGAGATTCATATATAGCCTTCACAATTGAATCAATTTGAGCCGTATCAGCAAGATTGTTAGATCTTCTTTTATCTAGAAAATCACAGGCTTCGTTTTTCCAGTTCCATAAAAAACAATCAGGGCTCATAGGAATAGGATCCCATTCAGTTTCATCTTTATGTTTATGGCTGAATAGTCCAAGCACTTTGACAGAAGATACCGACTTGTATCCAAGAATATCTTGAATTTGTTCATCACTCCACTTCTTCTACTTATTTTCTACTTATGTTTCATCCAATTAACCAATACCATTGAACCTTTTATTCGCTTATCAGGTTTCAAAATCATATTCTTTATTTCCTTGTTGTAATTCGGACATTGTTAACAGAATCAATAATGTTTCTTTTAATCTGATCCCAACTCTTTTCATTTGGATGCGTCTCTTTATTAATAATCCTCCTTCCTAAGGGCGGAAATCTATACCACTCTACTCTCTTTAGTATAACACGAGTCGCTATTTTTGTCAATTTATACGGTTTCGTATCTTTGTATTCTTTATATGCTATACCCTGAAGGGCAGATCAACCCGGCAACAAACGATACCCAATACCCGTAAAAAGTCCCACAACAATCCAGATGCCACCAATAAAGCACTCCCCTAACACAATCCCCAACACAAAAGGACGGAGTTTACGATAGAGCGTAACGCCACCGAACTTCAAAACGGTGTATTTGAAAAGCCAACCGATGAAGAATGATCCCCAAAAAC
>CAZURU010000827.1:0-1941 GCA_964623585.1 uncultured bacterium | reverse complement strand
GTTCTGAAATCTCCTTAAGTTTTTTCATGATTCACGCCTCCATACGCTCATTATACAGGGTCTATCGATGAAATCAAGCGAACTTTCACCTTCTGTAGGGTGTATTCTATTTTTTAGATTCACTGCTGCAATGTAACCTTCATCTTTATAGAGACACCGCCCTTGTAAAAGATAGGAGAGAGACACCTTTTAGAAATTTTCCACTAAATGAGAGAAATCGGATATTCCTATAGGGCATCGTAATTGGTATTGATAAATTTGATGTTATAAGGTGCTAACCTATCCGTGATGCCTCGTTCTTACAAACTGACGAAGTATCGTGATAGCATCTGCAGGTCTACCGTCTTGTGGTGTTAACCAGACCTGAGGAGTATTCGGATTAACTTCTATCCATGCGGTATCTGTACCCTGTCTTCCTCCATGTTGGGACCCGACTCCACCTGATCTCCATTGCTCTAATATCACCTTTTTGGATAGGACCCAACAGTGAACATCGTAGGGACTAAGACCTAAACAAATGACAATATCGTAATTCTGATCCCTCAGTTGCTGAAACTTATAGATACCACTTTTCCATAAGGTTGAAGATTTTATTTCAACTCGCATTCCATTAATGATACGGTCAGCTTCAGAATCAGGTGAAGATCTAACATCAAAATTCTGCTCTATACACCATTGTTCTATAAGTTGCTCACCAATTTTTCCTCTTGTTCTGGATGGCAAATCTTTAATCCAAGCAAATGGACTTTCTGTCCAATCTGAATTATAATTTCTATATTCGCTGCGTAGGTTTTCAGCAATAGAGATTATCTCTCTCACATCCGAGTCAAACTGAAGAATTCTCATTGTTTATCTCCATCAATGCGTTGTAATTAGTGTTGATAAGTTCAACTCCATAAAATGCCAATCTTTCCATAATAATCTCAATTGCCGGAACATTATTATCAATTAAAATTGAGGAACGATTGTGTAGTGCAGCAGCTTCGCCGAGTGTGCCGCTGCCGGCAAAAAAATCTAAAAGGGTATCCTCTGGCACCGAATGGACCTTGACAATACGGTTAAGGATTCCGAGCGGTTTCTGCGTTGGATAGCCTGTCTTCTCACCCCCATTAGTGGCAACAATAGTATGCCACCAGACATCCGTCGGTGTTTTGCCGCGTGCCGCCTTTGTTTTCCCGACCAACCCAGGCGCCATATACGGAATTCTGTCCATCTCATCGAAGTTGAAGGTGTAGTGTTCCGGCGTTTTGGCATACCACAAGATGTTATCGTGTTTCGCAGGCCATCTCGACTTGGGTCTCCCACCGTAATCGTAAGCCCAAATAATCTCATTGACGAAAGATTCGCGTCCGAAAATCTCATCCAGCATTACTTTACAATAATGCACCTCACGGTAATCAATATGGAGAAAGAAGCTCCCGTGCGGATGCAGCACGCGATACGCCTCCTCAAAGCGAGGTCGCAAAAACTGCAAGTAAGCACCTGAACTGTCAAATTTATCAGTATAATGTGTGGTTTTACCTTTGCGAGTTCGGTATGTTTTACCTTGGAAGCCAACCCTGTCGCCATTGGCATCTGGTTCGACCTGAATCTCCGTGCGCCGCTGGAGTTTCCCTGTGTTAAACGGCGGATCAACATAAATCAGATTGACACTTTCATCAGGAATATACCCCTGAAGAATTGCGAGGTTATCACCATAATAAAGTTGATGTTTAGACATTTGATTTCCTATTTTGTATATGATAAGGAGCGATTTCCTTCTGCCGAACAAAAGTGAAATCGATTTCAGTTCTCAACACGGCTTGTGGTTCCTTTTTTCTTTTTCACAGGAAAATTATAGCAGCGATATGGTAATTTATCAAGTTCCTATATCCAATGTTTGTATTCATGAGATTTTTCTTGACTCTACATAATTTTTCGTGTAAAATTTTAAGAGCGATA
>CAZURU010000826.1:0-1955 GCA_964623585.1 uncultured bacterium | reverse complement strand
GCCTTCAAGGTCGTTCTATCTTTGTTATGCCTGCGCGCGTTTCGGCTTGCACGAAACGTTTCAGCGCGGGCTATTTTTGTTGCAGTGCGGTTTACCCGATCCTTGTTATGCCTACCTATTGTGATTCCCTGTGCCCACCCGATAACCCATTCTGTCTATGAGAATTTTAATAAGGAGGTTTATTGTTATGTCAGATAGTCACGTTGATAAAGCTGAAACCGCTCGCGTTAATTTCGACGAGGTTTTGAAAGCTGTCGCTGTAGGTTCCGTTGCAAGTTTAATTTCACCAATCGGGGTACTTGGGGCATCAGGTTGGTTCTTGTCTGAAATTTATAAGGCTTTGAAGAGGAAAAAGGAAATTGCACCTGCACCTGACAACGTGGAAGTTCTGCGCGAAATTATTGAAACCGGAAGGGAACAAGGACTTTCAGAATTATTTATTGAAATGGAGGATTCAGTCGCAGTGGGCATTGATTTTGGGGTCGCTGAAAGTTTATTTGAAGGCGTGAATATCACTTTGGGAGTCAAGACAGGCAAACGCTGGAAGATTCATATCAAGTATGTAGTTTCCTGATTCTTGAGCAGTGTTAGGGGTGTTTTCTATCGCGGTATCTTGTCATACTTCAAGATGGGAACTATTCAATAAAATTTTATTTTTGAACGACTTGTGTTAGTTAACTCATTGTTTTTGTTTTCTTCACACTTATTGGATTTTGGATGATAAACATATCGTCCCTACGGGACTAAAGTGGGTGTATCTGACGTTTTTCTATAAACATATCGTCCCTACGGGACTGAAAGCCTCCCAATCTATAAGGAACCCGGACAAAACTTCCTGCTTATGTGAAACAATATTTTACAAAAAGTTATTTAGCACAAGTCGTTTTTGAAGAAGTTAGGAGGTAGAAAAATGGAACTGACGTTCGCTATAACGCTCATAGTTTTACTTGGTGGTTTATCAATTTTTCTCGGGATCCGTTTGTCCTCACTGAGTTCAAAAAGCAAGAACATTACAAGTGAGTTGGATCAAGTTACTGCTGAAAGCGAACGGCTTTCGGGTGAGTTGGATCAAGCAACTGCTGAGAATGAACACCTCTCCACAAGTTTAAACGAGGTGACTCAGAGTAATGAAAATGCTCTGTGGCTCATCTATCTTTTACAAGTGGCGTTGCAGATGTCTATCACTGTCCTGTGTGATGAGCAGCAACAGTTAATTCGTTTGCAGAAGGGCTATCGGGATTTTGTCGACGAAGTAAAGAGCAAAAGGGATCAGCGGCTTGTGAAGAAAGGGATTTTCATGGTCTTAAATCTTATACCTGGGGTTTCGATTTTATCAGACTTAGGTGATATTTTAGGTGATATTGGTGATATTAGCGATATCGCGGAGGGCACAATGGAGGTCAGTGATTCCGAATTAGAGGACTTAGCCATTGATAGTGAAGATCCAATGGCCCTGACTGTTTCCGCCGCAAGTGCCAGAAGCATTTTAGGGATTTCAACAGAATCGAAGGCACTTTGGGGGCTTGATGAACTGGATTCGGAGCTCCTCAACACCATCATCAAAAATGCTATTAGGGGTTTGATGGAACTAACGAAATCACTTACGCCTGCCGAACGCCGAGAGACGATTACCCATCTGACTGTCAAATTCAGGGAATTTAATCTTGAATATTACCATCGCGAGGAAAGGGGTGGGGCATCTCAGAGACAGAATCCTTCCGATTCGAGCGAGGAAGAATAGGATAGATGAACAGAAGGATATAGGTGTTTGAAAATCCTGAAAATCCTTTAACCTTGTAAATCCTAATTCAGACAATGAACAAAGAAAGGAACATTTTTATGAAAAAGTATTGCCATCTCTTCGGCATCGTTCTACTTGTCAGCCTACTGTCCCTTATGTTGAGCAGCTGCGACGAGACAATGACAAACCAGATGGACCGAGTCGTTGACACGGG
>CAZURU010000825.1:0-1956 GCA_964623585.1 uncultured bacterium | reverse complement strand
ATCCGAGATGTCGAGGGAAATCAGGTTATTAAAGATTTTCGATACAAATCTAATGCTGGGGAAATCGTTTGGGAGGATAATAACCTTTTCGTTAATAATCGAAACTCAATACCGACCCAGGTCCAAAACTGCTATGGTCTATCACCATCCCAAAATTCTGATGTTCCAGAGGTTCTAACCAGATTTACATCTGTATTTGAAGAACTGTTTTCCCATGTTTATTACCTTGGTCCTGTCAGAGTCCATCCAAAACGCTATTATCATTGGAAGGGTGATCATCCAGAAGATACTGGTAGGTGGGGCGATAACGTAATTGACGCTCTGCTCTCAGCACGTGTGGACAAACTTACTGTTCAGCGCGAAAAAAAGAAAATACCAATTGAAAATCGGATTTCAGAATGGCTCAGAGATATGGATCTCGCCCATTCATTTATACTTGAACGCACTGGCTCGCGGAGTGGCAAAAATTACGATGTTCGCATCCAAAAGAATGAAAGCGGTACAAAGGTAACATTAGCAGATATGGGATACGGTTTATCGCAATTTCTGCCGGTCTTAGTGCTTTGCTTTTATGCTCCGAAAGGTTCAACCCTGATCCTGGAACAACCCGGCATTCATCTTCATCCGAAGGTTCAATCCCAACTTGCAGATCTTCTTATAGAAGTTGTCACTGAAAGGAAACTTCAGATTTTAGTAGAAAGTCATAGTGAACATCTCTTAACACGGCTTCAACGGCGTGTTGCAGAAAAACAAATTGGTCAGGATGATACTGCTCTCTATTTCTGTCGTAACGACTGTGGGTTTTCTACCATCGAACGGTTAGAAGTAAACGAATTCGGAGAAATTAAGAACTGGCCTGAAAATTTCTTTGGCGATGTGATGGGCGATATGTTTGCTATGACTGATATCCAAGCCAAACGGGTGGCAGAACAGGATCCGGAGGGTTAATGAACGCTGTTATTATTGATACGAACGTGTTCGTAGTTGCAAATGGAAAAGCAGCTGCGCCACAGACAACCGAAAAATGTGTCGTCCTCTGTCGCGCACGACTTGCCGAGATTCTCCGAGGGTCTGAGAAAATACTTCTTGATGATAAGAAACGGATAATTCAGGAGTATAAGAATAACCTGAACGCCAAAGGACGCGGACACGGCGATAGGTTCTGGCAAGAGTTGGTGAGAATAATGTGGAGACAGAATGGAGAGCAAGAGAAAGTTATCAAGGTGCCTATTACGCCGTTGGCTGGAAATGGCACCGATTTTGAAGAGTTTCCTAATGACGATGCATCATTAAAAGACTTTCACAAAAAGGATAGAAAATTTGTTGCGGTTGCCCTCGCATACCAGCACGATAGTGGGCAAGAGGTTCCTATTTTACAAGCAGAAGATAGCGGCTGGGCGGAATTTCGCGATGCACTTGCAGCCCACGGTGTCCAAGTTGATTCCATTTGTGAGGATAGCCGGTAACGCTTTAATAGCAGAGTCGAGCAGGAAGAAATATTATGCAGCAAAATGACCTACATATACCAGAACGGGCGTGGAATATGACAGCAGCATCCCTTATGTTAGACGGTATTATTGCTGATCTTGAAATTGCCGTGGAATATCTCGGAACACATCAAGCAGCATATACCGATGAAAATTGCGTGCCTCTATTCGGATCCCAAGAATGGAAACGTATTGCACTCACTGTGTCGCCGCCCATTCCATTACGAAACTTCGGCGATATTCAAGCCTGGATGGAGAACAATTATCAAGGAGAAATTCCGGGTAGGGATCACATAACGATTACAGAAGCAATAGAAGATTTCAAAACCGCACTCGCCTACTTCAAACACGCGCGTGAAACGGGCACCTATAGCGCAGATGAGATTCAAGAAATCTATGAGTGCCAAGAGTTCTGCCGTATCTTGACAACTATAATTGAATTAAAGAATCGACATGCCTAATACCAAAT
>CAZURU010000824.1:0-1960 GCA_964623585.1 uncultured bacterium | reverse complement strand
CAGCTTTATTTTACTATCTTCCTTCCGATAAACGTCTTTTTCTCGTTCTTTCTTCCAATCTATTGAACCAGTCTAAACCTCTAGTTCCACACTGATCTCGTATCAATTCCTTCAATTCTCTTGTGCGATTGTTTAATCCTCGAACCTCTTGTAAGAATGACGCCCTTTGCGCCTTCACCTTGTCTCTATCCTCAAAAACGCTTTCCCGCAATTCACGAATCTCTTTTAGCTGCAATTCAATATCACGTATTAATGCCTTGTTCTTTTTCTCCCTCGTTTTTTTAAAAAATATAAACCCTTTGTCTTTAATCTTTTTCGCTTCTTTTAGTCTCTCTCGAAGAAGTGTTCTCTGGTCTTTTGCTTCTTTTAACATTTTGTTCATGCCATTTTCACTACTACGAGCGTCATCCAGAAGTTTGTATGCGGCATCCGCTGTTTTCATAGAGGCATAATGTTCATCCACTAAAACTTGAAAATTATAGCTATACTGTGCCTGAACAACATGTGCGTCAATATTCCTTTGATGCTCCTCAATACTTCGTTCCACATCCCACAGCATTTCTTCCCAACGTTGACGTGCCTTTCGTTCCTTCTCTGAGACCACACCATAGATAAGTGCTGCCACACCATACCCAACAGGAATTAACCACCACATATTCTACCCCTCCAGCAGTTTGGGAGAAATTTCAACAGGAGGAAGAGCATCGATAAGTTTTTGGAGGGATGCATTGGCCTGATCACCAAAACGCGGCAACTCTTTTGTCATTTCGATTGCCATGTCTTTATACAATTGACGCTCTTCTATGGATAAACCTTTTTCAAAGGATTGTTGTTGAGCCAATTGTGCCATCTCCAAAACCTTCATCCTTTCTATGTGAAGACTTTGTAATTCTGCATTTACTGTTTCATAGAAGCCAACAAGCGCGATTCTTCTATGTGTAAGTTCCTCCATTTTTAGTTTAAACGAATTATCAATCATGTGGTGTGCGATATTCGCTTGTTCCTCTATTCTGGTCAGTTCTACCTCAAGACGCTTTGACTCAATGTTATACGCCAGAGTTTTGGCGTAGGACTCGGCTATAGCACCAAGAGGATTAAATGCTTTTAGAATAGGTATCCACTTGCCTCCTGTTGAGTTGTGAAATTCTCGTGCCGGTTCGACTTTATCAATTTTTCCAACAGAAGCATTACTGGTTTTTTGATCTCTATTCATTTTATTTTCCTTACCATTTGTTATACCGGGCTTTGAAATCAACGGGTTTACTGAACATCCGTGAAATCTATACGAAACAGGTAGTCTGCCATTTCTTTGTTCCACTCATCCGCAACAAACGCCTCAACCTGGATTAAACGAATGGAAAAACCACAATATTCGTTCAGGTATCGAACTGCCTTCAAAAGTTGAGGTTTGAAATACTCATCCATTATGACTCCGGATCTCGGCAAAACACGAACGAACCGATCTTCAATGCCATTATCAGTGATGAACCTCTCAAATGTGTCGCCTTGAATATGCCTGGTAGCCGAATTTGAGATCGTGCCCAAAAATTTTTGATGGTATTTTTGGACCCAAGTGAGATTGACGTCTTGAAAATACAAATCGGCAATATATCGGATTAATTGACCGTGTGTGTCGAACGATTCCCCGCCGATTTTAAGTTCACAAGGCAGTAACCCACCATCATTGCGAATATAGAGTATGTCAACTCGTTGATCTTCGTCACCTGGTTTGAATTCGGCTCCTACCAGCGTATATCCCTTTGCCGGAAAATCTTGCCAGATGTTACCTTGGCGAAGAACTTGCTTAAGTTGATTTTCACCCCAACCAAGGTCAGCTTTGAGTCCTATGCGACGTTTCAGACATGCATAATCTGCCCAGTTTTCACATAAAGACGATGGCTCGACCCCACACATGAATTCACGGGGCATATTTGGATCTTTGATGAAGTAGATCGACTTC
>CAZURU010000823.1:0-1965 GCA_964623585.1 uncultured bacterium | reverse complement strand
TGCTGAATTAACTTTTTCTCCAGCTTCTATTCCTTTATCAGAGTTTAAAAAGGTGGATCAAATAGAGGAAGATTACGAGTTGGCGGTTGCTAAGGGATGGCTGAACCACAACTTGACCTTTATAAATGAAAATATTCCTAAAGGCCAAACGACTCGACCGGACATAAGAATCTTTCTCTATATGCCCAGTCCGCGCGGATCACGGATGTCTATCTACGTTGAATCAAATGAGATAGTATTAATAGACGATATTTTTAAACCGCCAACCGTGACACTTGATACAAACGTGGTCCGAGAATGGTGGGAAAATCGGTCTAGAGTCGAACATGTGGAAACATTAATAGAACTCGGCAAAAAATTTGAAATTGATTTAGCAGTCACGGGGAGAATCCACGACGATGTGCCGAAGCAGCCGTTAGCTGCGAAAATTAACGACCTTCCGAACCTATTAATCGATGAAATTGGGGCAATTATCCGAATTAACAACTGGAAGCCAGGTACTGACATAGGAGGTATCGCTGAATTTGTGAATTTTATCGGATCAATTGAAACTTCTGATAAATTTGATCACATGAACACAGATAACCAGCCAGATTGGCGCGATTGGGACCATATCCATACACATTATAGATATGGTAGAAATTACTTTCTCACGTGGGATGGTGGAATCTTACATTTTCAAAAAGAGTTTGAAGAGTTCGGTATTAAAGTAATGAAACCTGAAGATTATCTTTCACAACATCAACAGCCAAATCTTGAAGAATGGGTACAGGAAACAATGTGCAATTCTTTGCAAACTGATATTTCCAAAAAACAATAATCCTGATTCAGACAATTAGCCCGTAGGTTGTTTTGGGTGTGTAAAGTTTTTGACGCGCTATTATTAAAAGGATGCCACTGTAGCATAGGAAACCGTTAGCCTGTGCTTCTTCTCTTCGATATACTTGGTGTTTTTCTGGCACAAGCTTTTCCTGTTTTGTTTGCTCCTTTGTTAATCGGTGGTATTCTTGCCCCTTGTGTTTTTCTTACTATTGCTATGGTTAGAACTTGTTTCCCAGAACTTTTTGAGCGCGGAAACACTACTCCAGATTGCAATGACGAGGATTATATTGACAGCGATCGTGATAAGTAAATGTACAGCCATTTCAATGCTATACATAATTTTCAGTGTTATGTTGAGGTCGTTAAACTTATCTGAATAATCAGTTAAATTCACGTGGTTGTGATGAAAAATAAGTAATGCGACCTTAAAAATCAAGAAAACTGACAGTCGAATATCTTCCGGTATGTGTTTTGCTATCCAACCACTTTCATTAGACATAACGATTCCTTTATGCATAGCAGTGATCTGTTATGCATAGGCAATCTATTTGATATGTTAAACGAGGTATCGCTCGTCGGCTCGCTAACACCTTTCTACAGGTAAGGACAGGACGCAACACAAAGAGTGTGATACAGTATAAATCCTGTCCACGAGCTTCTAATTATTATACGATTTTTCTGCTCCATTGTCAAAAAAACTGTCTCTAAAATTAACAGGCTCTTTTGAGTTAAGAAAACACCACAAAAATCCAGTCAACAAAAGGGATTCTGGTGATTTTCTAAATCCCAAAACTACTTATAGCGTTTTTTTATTGACACGTGGGAACAGATGTGATTTACTAAATACAACATCAGAAGAATCAATTTCACACCATTGAAAAAGGACAGAAAAGGAACCTGTATGTCAGAAACAACACAAGGCTATTTAGGCATCGAAAACGAAAACACAAAAGTCAACCTCGGCTTCCAAAGCGTCCTCAACCACATCCGAGAGCACGCCCGATCCGAACGCCAAAAAGGTGATCTTTTCGAGCAGTTGATGCAGAAATATTTCACCGAAGACCCCGACTACAAAGACCAGTTCTCCGAAGTCTACCTCTGGAAAGAATGGGCACAACTCCGAGCAGAATTCGACGGCACAGA
>CAZURU010000822.1:0-1966 GCA_964623585.1 uncultured bacterium | reverse complement strand
GTAGAGTTAGCATGGGGTGGGACGGTCTCCCATATCCCTCATCTACTTATTACCTTCTTCAGAATGTCAATGAGTTCAACGAATTACTCTACGACGCTATTATTCCATGTGTTTTTGATGCTCTATATGATCTGGATGAATATGAACACCACGAACCTGAGGAGATAGAACTTGTAAAAGAACCTGAAGATGGATACTATAAGGTTAGCTCGACCCCAGATTTGGTATTCAGAGAAGACGATCCTTTAGTAGTCACCCACCAAGATAAGAGTTTCCACCTTGATACTTATGCTTTTGATTCCCAACCTGAACGTTCTCTTTTTTGGTCTTTATTGAAGGAAGGAAAGGTAAAAAAAGTCTATTTTACAGGAATGTTGACACATGGACAGTCCGATTTCTATATCCAATACATTGACCCCGATTCTCACGCTGTTAGGCGGTATTATCCTGATTTCCTTATGCAGAAGGACGATAACTCATGGGTAATTGTGGAAGTGAAAGGTGATAATAAGATTGATGACATAATAGTCAAAGCAAAAGCAGACGCTACCCAGCAAAGAGCCAATGCCAGTGATATGTCATACGAAATTATTAAAGGCAGTGACGCAAAAGAAGGAAGGTATCAATCTTTGTTAAAGTAAGAGAACTCAAATTCCCATCAGAAAGGAATATAATATGACATTTGACGAGGAATATCAAAAACTATTTTGGAAAACGTTTCATAGATACTTAGAATCAAACCAACCCTTACTAATTCCTTTTACCGATCCATGTGATGTTACGCCGTTTAAAAAAGACGAAACTCTTAATTCTTACTCTGGTTTCCAGTTTTTAGACCTTGGACAACGTCCCGATGCACCTATATGGTTAATAGGATGGATATGGCCTGCAAGATCACAAGCAGCTGCAAAACTTTGTTTTAAGGAAAACACTGAACTATTTTATAGGTTGAAAAATGATGATGATATTCAAGATGCTTTCGATAAACAATTGGAATGGGAAAAACCTCCTAAACCAAGTGTAGGTTTTTACTACAACAATATAGATTTTAATGACATAAAAATAGATGGTCCCTTAACAGGATTCGTAGACTTATTTGCAAATTTAAGGCGAGGTCTTGAAGAGTTGAATGAGGTCTTCAGTAAAACATTGGCTCAGTATTGTGTATTGACGGTAATGGAATGACACCCTACATCTGAATTGAAATTCGAAATGTCATAGTTTTAGGCTAATTTCTAATCGCACCCGTATAGAATTAAAAACAGGCACTATAGACGCTTTGCAATGTTATTTTGCGGAAACCTTAGTAAATGAACTGAAAAAGGCAGTTAGCGAGTATATATCAAAGTCCTGAAACAGTAATCACAACAGCATGACTTTATCTACCCAATTCCCAAGCTTTGCCCATCGTCTGATTGTACTGGGTGGTAAATCTGTTTCTTCACCGACAAGACTTGCATTAGACATTAAGACAGTCGCCATGATGAGGAGACTCCAATGCACAATGTACGGCTAGAGCTATATTGATCACGAACACATCAGCAGCTCGGCGTGACTTGTCTATTTCCTTTTGTACTTCAGTGATCAACCTCTCTTTTATTAATTTATCAGACCAGCGTTCCATTATTGGATACCGTTTCTTATTTTTCATATTAGATACCTTCTTTATTATCCTTTTTTAAAATTTAACATTAACCCAAACCTTTAGCAACGTAAAATATGGTTTGATGGGAATTAAATATTGAGTGGATAGTAACTTTGTCAAAACTTTCGTTCCATCAATCTACCCCATTCCCCAGCTTTACCCATCGTCTGACTGTACTGGGTGGTAGATCAGTTTCTTCTCCGACACGGCTTGCCTTAGACATTTTATTGGACAAGTATATAACTAGAAATGACCTCACTCGGCAGCTATTGAATTTGAGGAAAAAACTTGTCTTAACTAACACTGAATTCTGGTCTAAAA
>CAZURU010000821.1:0-1969 GCA_964623585.1 uncultured bacterium | reverse complement strand
CGCGCGATTCGCTTCCGTAAATAATTTGCATGAGCTTTGGTAATTCGTTTTTTTATATCAGTCAGTACAATCCGAGTGCCTTCTTCAGTAATTTCTATGTCATATTCGGATATAGATTTGGGTTCATAAGGTTGCTCATTTTTTTTCTCAATATGGTTATCAATGGCTTGTTTTGACATCACAAAACCATTTATTTCGTCTTCTTTATTCTCTTCGCCTTTTTTAAAAGTTTCAACTGTAACAGTTTCGGCAATTGAAAAAAGTGGAAGTTTGCCGATACCCTTCCTGCCCATAACTTTTCGCTTGTAGCGATCTGTTACAACTTCATTATGTATTCTCCTTGGATAGCCTACCAAAAGGTACTTGTCATTGATGTCATTCAGCGTCATACCGTGTCCATCATCGGTAATAGTGATTTTATCTGTTTCTATTTCAACGTAAACATTTCTGGCATCAGCATCCCAAGAATTAGCTATCACCTCAGATAAAACTGCAGGAACATTACTATAAAGATTAATACCAAGATGATATAGGACAGTATTACTGATATTCATTTGATACTTATTCTGTCCACTCATTGATATTCTCCTTTACATGTTTCTGTATACTTTCACCTATAACCTTTGCAAGTTGAACGGGAACGGCATTTCCGATGTAGGATCCTATTTTAGTAGTAGTGATTGGTGAATTCGGTTTAATGAACTTATAATCTTTTGGAAAAGTTTGCAGAAGAGCACCCTCTCTCATTGACAGAGCTCTATGCTGTTCGGGATGTCCGAATCGTCCACAGCCCAAATTCAGAAATTGTGTTGTTACTGTTGGTGCCGGCTCATCCCATGTCATCCGTAATATCAAGTCCAGCAACAACATTTATACCTGCTTGCTGAAGACCATACGTGAGACCCCCAACACCGCAGAACATATCCACCGCTGATATAGGTAAAGGAGTATTTTTTTCTTTCTGTAAATCCATAAACGATTCCCTATACTTTATTTCTTTTCTATAATTATTCCTAATTTTACTTGCCTTTTTCTTGAAAAAGATATTCTATTATACCATTTTCAATATAAGAAATCAACATAAGGTCAATTTTTTATTTCATTCAATTCCAGCTGCCCTAATACCTCCAGGACTTACGCATTCCCCTCGCTTGCGGGGGGGATAAAGGGGGGTAAATCCTTAAAAGTAGCAGAAAATCCAAATAATCGAGGATAAAATCCTTGAAAAAGCGAAATTCTAAACAGAAAAACCCACATTTGCGTAAGTCCTACGAATCTTTTGCGAATATCGCGCTCTCGGTCAGTTTGTTTGCTATAAGAAATACGTCCTATATCTCACAGAGGCGTGTTGAGGAGGTAGGTTATTTATACCATTTCTAAATGAAAATGCCTCTTTACTGTAGCACATTCTGTTAGATTGTGCCGTTCACCGCTTCATCTCTAAACAGTCGGTAATGAGAGAAAAATTAATTGAAATGGTATTATTAGGCTTTCCCCGGGATTATCGGATATTCGGGATAACAGGGATTATGTGGTTATCAGACGTTTCGGTGAAGATAAAGAATGTCTGAACCGGGATATTCGAGATAATGTGATTACCGAGATAACAAACTTCTACTTCTATCAAACGATTGTATTGAACGCATCTCGACCGTTGATATAAGTGTGTCTTCCTGGTAATCTTGAAATCCCGAGGAATACCTAAATGGCATTTATGCCTACCTGAGATGTTTATCATTTCAAGCATTTAATCGTCTATTTGACAAGACAGCAGAAAAGCAGCGAAGGTCCCAACCTTATACTTTTGATGCTTTGATGTGCTGACTACATTAAATAGTATACAATATTTTAGTGAAAAAGTAAAATATTTTTATTGTCAAGGGTGTGCAAAGTTAATGTCCCTTTCTGTTCACAATGTTATACCATTTCTACTTTATAATATACCATTTGCGTAGGTCGTGTAGAGGCA
>CAZURU010000820.1:0-1970 GCA_964623585.1 uncultured bacterium | reverse complement strand
TCGCCAGCACGCTGCCCGGCCCCCTGCGCTGGCGGCCGGACCGGCCGAACGCCCGAATCCGGCGCAAGGCGCGCATCGTGCGCGAGCGGATGCGCCTGGTGAAACCGGGCAAGGATAGGGCGTGCGGTTAGCACGTTAAATCTATGTTGCCAAAAAAATTGCCTTGAGCGTATCTTCCTATAACAATACAGTTCTGTTACCATATTACCCAAATATGTTCAAATAACACTAACTACAGCCTCCCCACATCTCTCCATAAATTCGATTGATGCTTCGCATTGCTCACTAGAGATTTGGTTCAACGACATCGTAATCGGATCAAAGTCCGATTCATGGACTATTGAATTTCTTCTAACCACAATTAAGCGAAACTGTGTTACTACGTCGCTTTCATTTTCTTGCATATAGTCAGAAATCTTCCTCCATTTGTGATCTTCGCCCCATATCAATGAAGGACCTTTGCTAATTTCTTTCGGCTTCTGAAAGGAAAATCTCTTAAAGTATGACCTGATATGTCGCGAAAAAAGTATCTCTCTGGGAATGTTTGATGACATTAGCTCCTCGACGGTTTTCATTGGTAATGCGAATTCCCTGAACGCAGCCGTATGAGGTCGATTACCCATAAAACAACTAAGCATTTCATCATGTATAATGTCGTGTATTAACGTGTCAAATGCACTAACAACATTTGAAATTTGAGCTCTAAGAATATCGCTATAGTCTATAGGTGATTGCACATGATTTTCCAAATATTTGAATACTATTGCATTCTCTTTGCAGCGACTTATACGGCCCAGAAAACGGCTATACGGCATCAACAGACTCCGTTAATTCGACTAGTTTTTCGGCAAGCTCTGAGAAATGATATCTAAATTTATCTCGATTGGTTTGCATTCCAGCCAGCACTGGCCCTGTTTCGCCAATTTCATCGTCATCAATGTCGAAGACTGGTACTCCGGCCGACAATGCTTTCGGTAGCAGGCCTTGGAAATCTGGTATTTCGCTTAAGCAAAATCCATCCTTCTTAATATATTTACCATAAACTTTGATCGGCAAAGTCATGCCTTGTTTGCGAAGATCTTGATACAATTCATTTTTGGTCTTGACCTTAATTTCGTCGATATTGTTTCTGTATGGTCGAGCTGCCACGCCATTTCTTACATTGAATCGCTGAATGATGGTTCCTAAAAATTTTGGCATACCAGGCGGCAATCTATAAGCTGAGTCTTTAAATAGTGACTCATTTGCAACCTTCCAATTCGCCCATCTTGGCAAAATTTTTCTCAGTGTATCCATCGCCATGAGAGAAAATGGATCTGGATTTGTCGGAACGACAAAGAAGTCGGATAACAAGAAAAGGTTTTGATTAATCGCACTGAGTCCAGGGTTCAAATCAATAACAGTAAATTCGATGTCGTATTTGAGTTCGATTTTGGAAATTAATTCCGCAAAGGCGCCAGGTAAGTTCTGAAGCGCAGCCAACGATCCGCTGCTTGTTTGCGCCAGCGTCAACGAAGCGTCGTATTCAGATAAATCACCGTGACCCGGCAACAAAAACAAGTTCGGAGCTCGTTCGGGCGATGGGCAGGAGAAAGATGAAATTGGGACAGGTGTTCCTTTAAATGCGGGAGACACTCCATCTTTAATGTTTGCTTCTCTCGTCTCTTCATCAATATAATACTCTTCAAATCCGTCTCTTAAAATTAAGCTAGTCAAGTTGCATTGAGGGTCTCCATCGACTAACAATACTCTCGAACTTTCAGACAACCTCCATCCTACATTATAGACAGACGTTGTCTTGCTTACGCCACCTTTGTGGTTAAAAAAGATTATCCTGCTGGTCACCTTTTGGCTCCTGTGTTGTCCGTTCTTTCAAATACTGTAAATCGTACTTGTTGAGTGTTTGCCGGCGCCACGCGAAAGGCCGGATCGTCCGGAACGCGGCCCGATATGCGCGATTGCAGCGCGAT
>CAZURU010000819.1:0-1973 GCA_964623585.1 uncultured bacterium | reverse complement strand
TGTTCCTGTCGGGAACCCAAGTCCGCGAGATGCTAGCCGCTGGCGAGGCTCTGCCGCCGGAGTTTGCGCGGCCAGAAGTGGCCGAGATTCTCGCGGAGTACTATCAGCGAGAAGCGGTGGGATCTTAGGTGAAGTCGAGGGGAGCTGGGCTTCGACAAGCTCAGCCCCCAAGACAGGCATGAACCGCCTCAGAGTTTTAGGACATGCAAGAGGCACCTTGGGGAGTGGAGGAATTCATCATTATTGACTTGGACGGAGACGGAATTACATTTTTTGAGCCGTTGTGAGCAGCGAAATCCCGGGCGGAGGAAAAGATGGCAAACGTTAAAGAATTGCACTACCCCGATGATTTCATAGATCAATTTATCTGTGGCAATGCCACGGATGTTATGCAGCAAATACCTAGCGGTAGCGTCGATTTAGTTGTGACCTCGCCGCCCTATAATCTCAAGAATTCAACGGGCAATGGAATGAAAGACGGCAGGGGAGGCAAGTGGTCTGGTGCCGCATTAGTTGATGGCTATTCTCACTACGGTGATAATGTGCCGCACGAAGAGTACGTACGCTGGCAAAGGGCGTGTTTAGAGGAAATGTTGCGCGTCATTCCCGAAGATGGTGCCATTTTTTATAACCACAAGTGGCGAGTACAAGCCGGCTTATTACAAGACAGGAACGACATTGTTGCTGGTGTTCCCATTAGGCAAATCATTATATGGAAGCGAAAAGGAGGTATAAACTTTAACCCGGGTTATTTCTTGCCGACGTATGAGGTGATATATATGATTGCCAAGCCAGAATTCAAATTGGCGGAAAAGGCAAATGCCCACGGCGATATATGGGAATTCGGCCAGGAGAGTAAAAATAGACACCCGGCTCCTTTTCCCGTCGCTTTGATAGAGCGTATCATTTCTTCTACAAATGCTAAGATCGTCCTCGATCCTTTCATGGGTTCAGGTACCACGGCCCTCGCAGCAAAGAATCTCGATAGAAACTTTATTGGTATAGATATTTCGCCTGAATACTGTGATATGGCGAAGCAGAGGATGAAGGACCCACTATCTGTAGTAAAGGAGCGAAAGAAGAAACCACAGCAAGCTGTATTGTTTGAAGATTTAGAGGTAAAGTGAAGACATATACAAAAGAAGGTTTAGTCCTAGCACTACAGAAAATTCGGGATATAGGATGGATTGCGACCGGCAGAAAAAATAACGATGGTGGGATTGGAAATACACTTGAAGATTTATTGGGAATAGAAGAGAATAATTTACCTATACCCAACGCAGCGGAGTGGGAGCTAAAGGCACAAAAGAAGGGCACAAGCTCATTGGTTACATTATTTCACATGGAGCCATCCCCGCGTGCGTACAAGTTTGTTCCGCTAATTTTGCTTCCTACATTCGGCTGGCGACATCAGAAAGCTGGAACAAAGTATCC
This sequence comes from uncultured bacterium, assembly GCA_964623585.1. Classification (GTDB taxonomy): domain Bacteria; phylum Poribacteria; class WGA-4E; order WGA-4E; family WGA-3G; genus MSPOR6. Next base: position 539 of record CAZURU010000819.1, on the reverse strand, counting down.
AGATAATGAGAGAAGCTTTAGACAAACTATAAATGCTAAAACATACAGTAATAGAGGATTTACTGTAAAAGTAGATAGAAATAACAAGAAAGTTTTGATTGATTTTGACTATGAATTCATCGATCTTCAAGTCCATACAGAATGGGCTAATAATTTAAGATATGAGAGGTTAAAGCCTCAACCATACTGGGGATTCGATGACCTATTTCACAAGGCTGGAACTAAGCTGCATAATTGCTTTTTTATGTTAGCAGAATCTAAGAAAATTGATGGAATACTGCATTTTCACTATCAAGAAATTTTCGTATTAAAAACGCTTGATATTGGAAAATTTATTAAGACAATTGAAAATGGAGATGTTTATATAGATTTTGACGCAAGAACGGGACATAATCATGGGACTAAGTTTAGATTGAAGAGAGAAGCCTTAATAGATTTATACGCAGAAGTCGAACAGTATTGATATAGCAATTATTCGTCCAGTTTGGCTAACCTTACCCAAAAGCAATCACGAGGAAAGAGCAATGGAATACCGCAGA
>CAZURU010000818.1:0-1980 GCA_964623585.1 uncultured bacterium | reverse complement strand
TTTCTTTTTATCCCCTTGTTTTTGTTTTTCAGCGCACAACGGAAGTATACACACATGTGAGCCGGAAGGAGTTGGGGCGCATTCAGAGTCCTGCGGATTTACTGGCAATTAAAAGGAAGGGAGAGGAAGACGATGGCTAATGTTCGCCTTAGTGCTCAATACTTCAGAAAATTTTATAAGTAATTTATAAACAGATAGTTATGATAATATAATTTTAAGATTATTGACAAATAAATGCTTGCTAATTCTACGAGGCCAGAACAGTCTTTGATGTACGTCGTCTAACCCCTTACTTTAAGTGGGTTAGACGACGTACGTCGGGAATACAGTAGTTAGGAGACATGAAAAACTACCAAGTTATACGGATTTACCCAAATTGAAAAAGGAGTATATGGATACCCTAGAAGCGGTGTATGGCAGGCGCGCAATCAAACAATACGACAAAGATCACCTTCTTACTGAGGTAGAAGAGAAAAAACTACTAGAAGCAACTATTCAGGCCCCGAGTAGCTTTAATATTCAGCATTGGCGTCTTGTTATATTGCGTGATTCCCAACTGAGACTAAGAATTCGAGAGGAGTTTGCCGGCGGTCAGTCGCAGGTCACAGATGCTTCATTGCTCGTTCTATTTACGGCAGATACAAAAGCATGGCAGAAAAGCCCGGAACGATATTGGAAAAATGTACCTGCGGAAATTTCAGAGCGAATGGTCAAAGGCATAGGAGCATTCCATAAGAATCGAGATGCCTTGTTTCAACGAGATGAAGCACAGCGATCCATTGGCATGGCGATGCAAACACTAATGCTTGCGGCCCATAATCTAGGCTATCAATCCTGTCCCATGATTGGATTCAATGCTGAGGGCATAGCAAAATTGATTAGTCTACCAGAAGACCATGTCATGGGAGCAATGGTTGCCATAGGCAAAGGCATCAAAGAGCCCTGGCCCAAGCCGAAGCGTCTTCCGCTTGATGAGGTGGTTTATGAAAACTCGTTCTGATCAATAAAATTCACGTCCCCTAACAACGCGGTTTGCGCTGCGGCGCATATGCGCCTTGGCCTTACGGGCACATGGGCTTTTGGTACGGCACTTGCCTTTGGCAACTGCCGCGCCACCCTACACGGGACAAGCCCACGTCGCAAATCGGCGAACCGTTACCTGCCATTGTGATTTGTCCCATCCATATTTTCTTGACCGGGTTTTATCGGTCATCTTACTTGGTATTGTCCTCCTCCCAGTTACTATCATCCTAACCAGATAGGAGTGTTCAATGCCTCAAGAAAAGAACATAAACGACCAGTTGGCTCAAGCCGCTATGGCTGGCCATTTTGATGAAGTCCGTCGTCTCGTTGAAATAGGTGCGGATGTAAATTACGGGGATAAATCCCCGGTTCTCGGGGCCTATTTCAATGGCCACAAAGAAATTGTCCGTTATCTTTTAGACAACGGTGGCAATATCAACCACGATAAACACAGCGAGGTAAGCCTCTTAATGGCCGCTGTGAATATGGAGGACATCGAGTTTGCGGCGTATCTCATTGAAGCAGGAGCAGACGTAAATCTCGGCCTGCCACGCGGTGGGGAGACCGCGCTCCACAAAGCAGCCGTTAACAATAAATTTAAATCTATGCAATTGTTGATTAATAAGGGAGGCGAAGTAAATCGGCGTGCCAAAGACGGGGGCCGATCAGAAATGGCTGTGTTTGGGGAATTATGGGGTGAATGCCCGCTACATATTGCCGCAGTGCGTAGTGATAGGAATATTATTGAACTATTATTAGATGCTGGAGCAGACAAGACACTCAAAACGAGCCAGGGGAAAACGCCTTTTGACTTCGCCATGCAATACGAGCGGTCTGGAGATATTATTAAGCTTCTTCAAATCGAGGATTAATAAGTAGCGCTCACTCACAATTGCGATCACGGAGATTAGAATGAGGACATTCGGTCGAGGTGACCAGGTTGTATGGCGCTCGCTT
>CAZURU010000817.1:0-1995 GCA_964623585.1 uncultured bacterium | reverse complement strand
AAGCAACGATCCGATGTATCCTGATGGAGCAACCGGATGGGGACGGTAAATGTATCGTATCGGGGAAACCTGCAAAAGAGATCGCAATCTTTGCTCGTGCGTATTAATATAATCTGTCTAAATTTTCACACGACCACCCTGCGCTGAGACGTAAACCCGCGCCCTAACAAAGGATGAATAAAATGAAACGACTGTTAGCATTTTCTCTACTTCTATTCATCGCTGTGTTTAAAAATAATGCCTACGCACCGGATGAACAGAAATTCAAGGTTTGTGTGCTTGTATCTGCGCCTGAAGAAGATAAAAGAGAAAAAGATATTATTGAAAGTCATCTCAAACGGGAACTTCGCGCATTAGGCGATGTTGTTATCGTTGATGAGAAAGATGATTGGCAATTTCACATCAAGGTTAGCATACTTGGTATCAATTATAAAGATGGCAGAAAAGCACCTGACACTTCAATTGCTGCGGTTATGTTTAGACGGGTACCAAAATTCTATTTTAAAACTTACGATTTTAAATATCCAAACTTACCTGTTTATGATTATGGCCCGCAGGCAGCTCATTGGCCCCGAGATAATTTGCATGCTTGGTGTATATCAGAAGCAAACTCTTTTGATAAAATACTAAAAACATGGCGATAAGGTAATCTGAACGCGCATTTAGTGTTGATTCTGTGCCCTAATACAAAGGAGATAAAAAACTATGGCTGGAAAAATTGATCGGCAAATAATTAAAGGAAATTCTGGTGAAATGTATCCATTTCAATGTCACCGTGCGAATGACCCTTTTAAACCCTTTCCAAAATTTCCCAATAATTCAGGCGTTTACATATTTGCTAATCTGTCTCGTATTGACGAGTATGGATGGACTGTACCTAAAGTTCTGTACGTTGGGGAATCTCATTCATTTGAGGAAAGAGTTGTTAAAAGCCATGAAAAATGGAACGCTGCGCTTGACCGTAAGGCAACTCATGTATGTATTCTTAGATTAGAGAATTCTTCTGAATCAGAGCGCAAGAATGTTGAAAGAGATATTTATCTGAAGTATGATCCTCCATGCAATAATAAAAAACCATGAGCAAATTATACTTTGGCAACAACCTATATCAGTGCGGAGACGTTAAACCCGCTATAAGCAAATTTGGTGTCGATTCACTCCTACAGAAGTGTTTCATGACAAGTGAATGACTCTGAAAGAGATGAGCCGTACTTGCATTTCTTGTCAGGTTATGGTAAGCTCCGTTTAATACAATCAAAACTCCAGAATAGGAAAATATCATGGCAGACTCGAGAAATAATGATACCTATAACATTCTAAGAAATTTTACTGATCATAAGGGAGATACTGACAGAGAATTAATTAAAATTGAGTCGCGCCTTGAAGATCGGATTGTGGAAGTAAAGTCGGATCTTAAGGGTGACATTATTCAAGTCAAAACAGACCTTGAAAAAGACATCAGAGAAGTTAAAACAGATCTGAAAGATGACATTAAAGAGATAAGAAACACCTTGCGGACAATAACGAATCTCATTATAACTTGTGGCGTTGGAATTCTTGCTGTAATTGTTACTTTAATTCTGAATATAATTTTGAAATAGGAGATTAACGATGTCAGAAAGAGCACCAGGATTTGAAGAATACGCTCCATCTCGTTTGGAATGGTTCGCGGTTCTACTCAATTCTTTTATGCAATTCATAAACCCACAGATTGAGACAGTATTTATTCCTGAAAACGATGGTAAAACTATCATGTTATATATGCGGTACGAGAAGGGTATAAATGCACAAGTTTTAGAAAAACACACAGAGAAAGCAAAGAAATTCGCACAAGATATGGCAAAACGGTCCGGTTGGGATTCATGGATTGAGATAAATGTGAATCAAGAACATTATTAATAAAGCGAGATCAAATAAGAAATATGAGCATACTTGTTAATAAAAATACAAAAGTGATCGTTCAGGGCATCACGGGTCGTTCAGGACGCTTTCACA
>CAZURU010000816.1:0-1997 GCA_964623585.1 uncultured bacterium | reverse complement strand
TACTGTTTTTCCAGAGCCACCGATTCTTTCAGCAGCCTTCAACGCGATAAAGCTCTTACCTGTACCACACGGCAGAACTAACTTTGCTCGATCACTGTCTTCAAAACATTTTTCGATGCCCGATAGGGCTTCAGTCTGATAAGATCTGAGTTCATGTTGCTTGAAATCAATCTGGAGGTCGTCGATTTGATTAGGGATGTACTCCCGCCAGTCTGCGACCCATCCGTCGATGTCGTTCAATCTAAGAATTTGGCAGCGAGGATGGGCTTTCTCTAGTTTTTTCTCGCCTGTTTCTGCAATGTGCCGATCCGCAACGAGAACACGCTCACCAAATATGTTGGAGTTATCAGACGCTGCCAGAAAAGAATTGATTTCTTTGGTCGTAATGTCAGAAAGCCCATACTTTGCTTGAATAGCGACGAATTTCTTATCTCCCCAAGCATCATTTGTAAGTGCGACTAAATCTATTCCAAGATCACTTTTTTTGAATCCAAATTCGTTGAGTTGAGGCCAATCACGCCACAACCAGACATCTTCAAAGCGCGACCTTCCCCATTCAGCAGGGTGAACACGGAGAGCTTGTCTCAATGCAACTTCAAACTGACGACCTTGTTCCTGTGGAGTGGTCGTACCGCCCATTCCAATTTCTAGGGCTTCGCGCAGATATCCCATTTATATTTCCTCGGAAGGTAAAGATGGAGGTAAAGAATTGATGATCTCACTTGTCCGAATGCCAATGAAAGCTAGACGTTTTAAATGTCTCACCAACTCATACGATTCGTTTTCCCATACATACCAGCAGTTTGGATCATCCACGATACCAGAATCGGTGTCTACTTTTCGACGTAGGCTATCGACTGCCCATTCAAGCGGAGAACGTCCCGATATTTGATATGAGTGAGCCTCGGGGGGAATACCTACAAGTCGACAGGATTTGTTTATCTCTAATACCGACTTGGTGTCATCGGACCAATTCATTTTGTCTTCGATCCGATAGTGGGCGTTTTCGTCTAATTCAAGCTCTAACTCCGCTTCTGGTGCGGTTTCAAAGTCTGCATGTAGGGTGAACAGCTCCTTGCCGGCATTTTGAAAGGCTATAAATGCTTTAACCCCCCCTGGAGCTAAGGGAATTCGTGGAAGGTTTTTTTGAAGTTCGTTTTTAAATTGAGCTCGCCAATCGGGCGCATGCATGACACCGTAGAGATACTCCCAAATATCCGACTTTGATATATCGGGTGAGTAGATTTCTTGGAACTTTTTTAAGCTCCAATCGCTGATATTATTGAATTCATCCTTCCCAACTACACCGTCACTCACGAAAAAGTCCTGTTCATCACTCATAAATGGAACCTCAGAAAAATTGAATCTATCTCATGACGAGCACGAATTTTAATTTAAGGACTTCGTACGTCTATCTATGTTAAGTTATCACGGAGTGGTACAAGTTTCAAATCCAACCGTACAGTAAGGACTGGAATGACACGATCTATGGACACCGTTAATAAAAGGTCGATTTTCCGTTTTTCAAGATCTCGTTTGCCTGTATTCAATGATTGGTTTGAAAATTTGATAGAAATTTATCAAAAAATGGTACTTTTTTCGGAGATCCAGTGTTTGTTTTAGTGCGCACTCGCGCCACAGTCCAATGCCTCGGTGGAGTGTTCAACCCATATCATGCTGGATGGCACTAAAAACAAGCTCAACTCAGGTCCGAGTCTTGGCGAGTACTCGAGGGAATGTCTAACTATTCTCTTCCAAACGCTCATCGGACAAACCAGCGAGATTCTTACCCACCAGTAATAACTTCCAATTCAACGTCGCATCCCAGGAAGGAAGATCGCGGCGACAATCGTACGACTCACTTCAACAGCTTTTCTTCCAATATCTTCGCTCTAACAAATTGTGAAGCCTACGCTTAACCAACTTTCGAAAATTTCAGATTCTTGCACTTAATAGAATTACTCGTTTATTTCGGTACCACGATCCGCGTATGACTG
>CAZURU010000815.1:0-1997 GCA_964623585.1 uncultured bacterium | reverse complement strand
ACTGCTTCATTCTAAACAGTCGGTAATGAGAGAAAAATTAATTGAAATGGTATTATTTAGTCTGTACTATCCATTAGTGCATATAATCGTCATGATCCCCCATGTCTGAGAAATCTGGGGGTTCTTCAATCTCCGTTATAAGCGTTTCAGTTGTCAGCAGTAATCCTGCGATACTACTTGCGTTCTGCAGTGCGGATCGGACAACTTTTGTTGGGTCAATCACACCGTATTCAATCATATCACCGTATTCTTCAGTCGCAGCATTGAATCCGTAGTTTCCTTCCGTATTTTCAACCTGTGATAACACGACAGCACCTTCAAATCCTGCGTTCTCTGCGATTGACTTAAGCGGTGCTCTTAACGCTTCTCGGACGATATTACGACCTGTTTCTTGATCACCCTCTAATTCAAGTGTGTCAATATCTTTGATTGCTCGTAGTAATGCTATGCCGCCACCTGGCACAATACCTTCATCAACTGCTGCTCGTGTTGCTGCAAGTGCGTCTTCACACCGTGCTTTTTTCTCTTTCATTTCTATTTCCGTTGCAGCACCGACATTTACCACAGCCACGCCTCCTGCCAGCTTAGCGAGCCGTTCTTCCAACTTTTCTCTGTCATAGTCAGATGTGGTATCTTCTATCTGTCTACGAATTTGCCCAATTCTGCCTTCAACGTTTTCTTTCGCTCCAGTACCGCCTACAATGGTCGTATTATCTTGGTCAATAACTACCCGTTGTGTTGTTCCTAACATCCCAACGACGATATTTTCTAAACGGATACCCGCATCTTCTGAGATGACCTGTCCCCCTGTCAATACGGCTATATCTTCCAGCATCTCTTTACGCCTGTCTCCGAATCCGGGTGCTTTCACAGCGGCGACCTGTATCGTGCCACGCAATTTGTTGACAACAAGCGTTGATAATGCCTCTCCTTCAACATCTTCAGCAATTATCAAGAGCGGCCTGCTCAGCTGCATAACTTTGTCCAAAATTGGAATAAGATCATGCACATTACTAATTTTTTCGGTATTAATCAGTATATATGGATTCTCCAGTTCAACAACCTGCGTCTCCATATCTGTGACAAAGTGCGGTGATAAGAATCCTCTGTCAAACTGCATACCTTCAACGATGTCAACAGTCGTTTCTGATGTTTTCCCCTCTTCAACGGTGATAGCCCCATCATTTCCTACTTTTCCGATAGCATCAGCGATAAGTTCTCCGATATTGCTATCATTTGCCGGATCATTTGCAGCGATAGAGGCAACCTGTGAAATCTCCTCATGCGTATTCACTTCTCGACTTTGAGATGTAATTGCGTCAACCGCTGCTGCTACGGCTTTGTCAATACCGATCTTCAGCTGCATAGGGTCTGCACCTGCGGTCACGTTCTTCAAACCTTCGTGAAGAATTTCTTGTCCTAATAGGGTTGCTGTGGTAGTTCCATCTCCTGCGACATCGTTCGTTTTTGTTGCGATGGATTCCAACAATTGTGCCCCCATGTTTTCATAAGGATCTTGAAGTTCTATCTCCTTTGCGACGGTCACACCATCACATGTTACCAGAGGCGCACCAAAAGATTTCTGAATGACGACATTGCGCCCACGGGGACCGAGTGTTACTTTTACTGCGTTAGCAAGTTTATCTGCGCCACGTTTTAAAGCCACCCTTGCTTCCTCGTCAAAGATGAGTTGTTTTGCTGGCATATAAACCCTCCTAATATAGTATTAAAATAGTCTGTGTCTATGTAAACAATATAAAATAATTATAACATGTAAGATGTATAAAGTCAATTATTTAAGATTCTAATGTTGGGGGAATAACCTAACAGTGGATTGTTTATGATAGGTTACGGAAACCGTAAAAATAGGCCTCTCTTCACAGCCAATTCGATCTTGAAAATGTCTTGATTGACTATAGAGACCTATTTTATGTCTTCTGTGGTAATACCATTTCTACTTTATAATATACCATTTGCGTAGGTCGTGTAGAGGCACG
>CAZURU010000814.1:0-1999 GCA_964623585.1 uncultured bacterium | reverse complement strand
GGAATACCATTTTCTCAACCAGGTCCTCGTTGATACAGTCCGCCAGGTACCGGTTCAACAGCGTTATTTCCGCCATGGGATATTCACGTAAATTTTAGAGTACGCTCTATAATAAACATGTTAATTTCAGAGTCAACCTTAGGGGTTACACTTTCCCTCCACACCAACTATTGTTGAATTTATGACATGCTATGATTCCTCTGCAATTATCAACAAAGGTATTATTGAACCTGGTAATCTTAGAGTTTAAACTCATGCCAAACTGTGATATGTAACTGCAAGTTGATCGGTCAAAATGACAACAAATAATTTTCAGGTAAGACTCGCAACGGCTTATCCGGGCGCAAAGCCGGTACAGTCATCCAAGGGGACGACATTAAAAGCTGAAATATCAACTGACCAAGGACGCAAAGATGCATATATAAAACTTATCAGTATTGATAATATAGCCAAGGAAGCGCTCTGTGCAGTATTGGCAAGGAAACTTCAACTTCCGCTGCTGCAACCCTATTATGTACAGGTTGATCCCAGCGTCATCGGTGATTACCGTGCTGGAAACGTTTACAACATCGCCTTTGGTCTGGAAGCTGACGAGGCATCCGCATTCCGGGTAATGCACCATTTGACAGAAGACGAAATATCAGGATGGAGTGATGTTTTACGTGTAGCAGTATTCGATGAGTGGATTTATAATCGAGACAGAATCCCCAACAACCTGATTTTTACCGGAGAAGGGCGTTTTCGATTAATCGATCATGATGAAGCTTTGCCAAATTACGCGTCTCCTGATGCTTGTGCAAATTCGCAACTCTTACAGCATCTTGCGCGTAACAAATCGGAAATTGAGTTGCATCAAATTCGAAGAAAATCAAATGAGTATATAGAACAATTACTACCAATTAATTGGGGCGAGATCTATGAGTTGTTGCTCCCTGATAGCTTACCAGGAAGCGCCCAATTATTTAAAAAACATATCAAGTTTCTCAGCGCCCGTAGTGAGTACATGCGTGCTATCATTACTCTAAGTCTGGGTATTAAACAGCAAGAATTCGATTTTCCAACCTTGGACAAAATCATTAAAGAGGGGGAACAATGACATTATCTTTTCCTGACTTACCAAGATATGGATTTTCATGGAGAAGCATACAGATCGAGCCTGTTGCGTTATCCGGCGAACGAATAACTTTAGGAGCTATCGTAAAAGGAGATGATCAGGAGTTGCTCGCAGCAAAATTAGTATCAAAAACTGTTTTGAAAAAAATCTATGGTCGGGAATTTGGCGCTCGAATAGCAGAGGCACTAAGTTTGTGTATCAGCCATGCCGAAAACTTTTACACGGCTAATCCGCTCTCTAATAAGTGGTCACCTCCGTTAGACAGATTTTATGTTGGAGAATTACATTCCTCTGTTGCCGAAAATATTGAGGAGGGTTTGTCAAGAGCAGCCAGGAAATCTTCATCGTTCAGCCTTTCGCTTGAAGCTGAAAAAACAGGATCAGACGGTAACAATGCAGTGTCTGCACCCAAATCCTGGCAGAGGGCAATAATACAGGTGGTAACGGATGAACGGGAGGATTTTCTGGGTTATTTTGAAAAAAGTGTACCAGTCCGGGACTCGGGCGTGCCTTTAACGTTCAGTTTCTTATCCAGTAACTACGCAGCGCAGTTTGATGCAATTACTGAAATGAAACACCTGCAGCGGGTATTGGTAAGGTCGCAGAGTAAGCTATGGCAACTTGACAGACTCAGGGATGAGAGTTCCCTGTTTCATCCGGAATCTTGTGAGTTATTATTACAAACGCCGAATACAGATGAAAAATCTGAAATAAATGAATTTGTAGAGGAGTTGAATTACGAAGCCTCCAGAAGAGATTTGGGTTTGTATACAACTACTTCCCCTGTCGATGCAGCAAGGCATTTGATCGAAAAAGCAGCCTGAATAACGTGAAACCGCAAGACTACCCCCCGCAGGAACCCGTATCCGACTTCGCCAGGGAATA
>CAZURU010000813.1:0-2002 GCA_964623585.1 uncultured bacterium | reverse complement strand
TCTGCAGAAATTTATCCAGCAACCATTGTTGCAGGATGGCTTTTTGACGACGGAAATGGAGATACCTTGTCGGTTTTCTCAGGCAATGGACACGACGGCGAAATTCAGGGCGCACCGAAATGGGTAGATGGCAAGTTTGGAAAGGCACTTGAGTTCGACGGTGCCAAGGATTGGGTAGATGTTCCAGAGATTGGCACCTTTGAAGAGATCACAGCATGTGTCTGGGCACAGTACACCGGTAGAGTCGGACAATTCCGAGTCATTTTTGACAATAACGGTTGGGCCGCTGGGGATGTCCACCATCAGATCCGACCGGCGAACGAACTCGTTTGGGCAATTAATGGCAACGGCGGACACCTATTCTCTACAATTTTTTTTACCGACAAAGAGATAGACAAGTGGCATCACTTCGCAACCGTCTATAGCACAAAGGAGAAAATTAGACGCTACTACATCAACGGTGAAGAGAACAAGGAAGATGACCAAGCCGCCATTCCGGGGAAACTGGGGCCCGCAAGAATTGGCGATTGGGATGGCGGTGACAGATTTTGGATGGGTTACCTTGACGAGTTGGTTTTCTTTAACGTTGCTCTGACACAAGAAGACGTTGTCCAAATCATGGAAGAAGGTTTTGAGAAAGTGCTGTCCGTTCAACCGCAAGGAAAACTGGCGACCAAATGGGGTGTGTTGAAAAGCATTAACTGAGTGAACTGATAGTTGCAGCGAAAGAGGAACATCACTATGTCTACATCACAACTTCCACTTCCGCCCCATTTCAAGGCAGATCGGGTAGACAAAGTCTGGCGGATTCCGTACCAAGAACGCCAAGGTGAAGCACAGGAGTGGGCAGAGAAACACGCAGTCCGTCCGGTATCCGAAGATGATTTTAGGACCTGCTTGTTACTCGTCGATGTCCAAAATACATTCTGCATCCCAGATTATGAACTTTTCGTTGGCGGAAGATCAGGGAAGGGTGCCGTAGAGGATAACATTCGCTTGTGTCAATTCATCTATCGCAATCTACCAAATATCAGCAAAATCGCTTGCACGATGGATACACACACAGCGATGCAGATATTTCACGAAGTTTTCTGGATCAATGATGCTGGTGAACACCCAATTCCCTTACAGACCCTGATTACACAAGAAGACATCGAAACAGGTAAATGGCGCGTCAATCCTGCGATCGCGGAAAGTCTGATGGGAGACCAAAATCGGTACGAGTGGCTAAAGGCTTATGGTGAACACTACGTCAAAGTGCTTACAACAGAAGGGAAATATCCGCTTGCGATATGGCCCTATCATGCAATGCTCGGTGGGATTGGGCATGCTGTTGTCTCTGCTGTTGATGAAGCCTGCTTTTTTCATACAATCGCACGTAAGGCACAGATACATTACGAAATCAAAGGACAGAATCCGTTGACGGAAAATTATTCCGTCTTGCGCCCGGAAGTTCTTAACGATGCCGATGGAAAACCGATCGCTGAAAGAAACAGCACCTTCCTACAAATGCTTCTCGAATACGATCGCGTGATTATCGCTGGACAGGCAAAAAGCCACTGCGTCGCCTGGACGGTCAGTGATCTCCTTGAGGAAATTCAGAAAATTGATATTGCGTTGGCGAAGAAAATCTATCTCGTGGATGACCTAACTTCACCCGTTGTTGTGCCAGGTATAGTGGACTACACAGAACCCGCAGACGCTCTTTTTGCCAAAGTTTCGGACGCGGGGATGCATGTGGTGCAGTCAACAGCACCGATAGCGCAGTGGGTTGAGTAGCAACTTAGGTCATTACTGAAGAATGCGTAGGATGATCGAAAACCTGTCCGAAACGAAGTGGAGGACAGTCGAGGAGTAAGAAATTAAAAAATGGAAAATAGACAAACAGGATTTGGAACTTACGCACGCTTGTCAGGGATGATGTTTCTCCAGTTTTCTATATGGGTAGCATGGGCGGTGCTTATTGCCGGACACATTCAAAACCTCGGATTCACCGGCAAGA
>CAZURU010000812.1:0-2010 GCA_964623585.1 uncultured bacterium | reverse complement strand
GCGGTCCGGAAGGTGTATAGAGAACGTATCCAACGAAACGCAAGCACCAGCGGTGCGAAAGGTATGAGGATAGAATCGGATTTTTATAACCCGCCAAGAAAAGGAAATATCCTAAATTTGACGCTTATGGGTTCGGTTTCCTAACCGAACCTACCGGGTCTGGACAAAATAAAATATTCCCCAATTTAATACATTAACTTCATACGGGACTAAAGAGAACAAAAGCTTGTGCTTCTGTGCAAAAACTTTACACACCCTCTGCAAGGGGTGGCAAGGTTATTGTTACTTTTCTGTCAGAATCCCACAATCTAAAAGAATGTGCTACAAAGAAAAGCACAATCAAGGATGAATGTGCTACAAAGAAAAACACAATCTAATAGAATGTGCTACACTACAAATAATGGGGTACAATCAAGGATGACTGTGGCTGCAAAAAGATGCACCATAGACGTCAATTCAAGAGGAATTACGTCTAAGGCACTACAAAATCAACGCGCTTCGGTTTACCAGAAGATAAAGGTAATTTAAGCGAAGGTATCCCCAGAAACCATTTTACTCCCTCAATTTTACCGATGTGTTGATATATTATCCGATCCTTTCCAATCTTTGCTTCGAGTGTGATAGGCTTAAGAACAGGTACAACATTTTCAAAACGGAACTTCCCATGCACATCGGTGAAAACAGGTTCTCCTGGCTTATCCAAAAAAGGAGAATTGTAGTATACTTCAATATTATTAAGGGGTCTTATCGTTTTATCCCCATCTTTTATGACGACTTCGCCGAAAACCGTTCCCTTAATTGCCTTACGCCATTTTCCTGCTACAAAAGTATATACAGAAACTATTGTAAACATTATTGTAGACATTATTATCATTGATACTAACGATACTAACCAATGAAATACTGTCAGGTAATTAGTGAGTAAATGACGGAGTAAATCAACTATCAACATTAATAGCAACATCAGCCCTAAGAATATGTATACAGAAGGAGAAGAATTTTTTTTCCGCATAAACATTAGCCTCTTATTCGTAGTTTTTTACCTGTTTAGATGCATGGTAGGAACTGCGAACTAACGGCCCGGACTCTACATACCGAAAACCCATCTCATATCCTGCCTCTTTCAGTTCGTCGAATTCTTCTGGGGTATAGTATCTTTGGATAGGAAGGTGACGAGAAGAGGGAGATAAGTATTGACCAATTGTGAGTATATCACAATCTGTATCCCGAATATCCTGCATTGTCTCCAAAAGTTCAATGACCGTTTCTCCTAAACCGACCATAAGTCCCGATTTAGTTAACATATCTGATTTCATTTCTTTGGCTGTTCTTAGCAGAGATAAGGACTGTTGGTAATCAGCATAAGGTCTTGTGCGGCGGTAAAGACGTTGGACTGTCTCGGTATTGTGATTTAACACTTCGGGTTCGGCATTGATAATGACTTTTAAGGCGTCCCAATTTCCCTCAAGGTCTGGAATTAAAACTTCTATGGTGCATGTTGGTCGTTGCAGTCTTGCTTCAGTTATACAGTCGGCAAAGATTCTTGCGCCACCGTCATTTAGGTCATCTCTGTTCACAGAAGTAATGACAACATGGTTTAACTTTAGATATGCGACTGCCTCGCCGAGTCTACGTGCTTCATCGGTGTCTACTGATCTGTCTGGATTACCCTTCGTAACTGCACAGAACATACATCGTCTGGTGCATACATCTCCTAAGATCATAAATGTAGCGGTTCTGTTATTCCAGCATTCACCAATGTTTGGACATTTTGCTTCTTCACACACTGTATGCAGCTGCAAGTCACGCATGAGCTGCTTTAATTCTATATAATTACCTCCACTTGGAATTCTTGCCTTTATCCAAGATGGATGTCTTCTATATGGTTGGCTGTGATTGTTAGTCTGCTGAGTTACGATTGGTAAAGATATGCTCATGCTGAATTCCGGGTGATTGGTTGACAAGAGAGGTGGTATTTGGCGGGAGAGGGTGGGAGTCGAACCCACCTAT
>CAZURU010000811.1:0-2016 GCA_964623585.1 uncultured bacterium | reverse complement strand
ATCCAGATTATCTTTAAAGAGTTGAAATTCATCTGGTAGAATGAGAATTCCCCGGTATCCTGAATCCAACACCAATTGAGCTGCAAAACGAAGGTAATCTAAGAGTTCACGTGGTGACAACTCTTCTTTTAACCGTCCTGCTGCTCTGAAGAATTCAGTCGCTTGTTGTGCTTGTGCTACAGATAAGTCTCCCTCATGACTCATCCGTTGTGCTAAAACTTCTTCACCAATCGCAACCACAGCCCTATATTTTTTTTCTAGGGCTGGGATGAGATCAGGGCGTGTATCTTTTAATCGATAACAAACCCATCCATGTGTTGCAGTGAGCAGATCGGCAAAACTATTCCAACGGAACGGAGGTACAGTTACGACCCTTTTTGATTCAGCAAAATGCCACAACGATGCCCCGGTAGATGTCTTACCATAACCAGTATCCGCATAGATCAGACCAGTCGCGGGCTTACCTTTGAGAAGATTCCCTAACGTTGCCTGCCATTTTGACTCTATATCCTTAATAGGGACGTAGGTAGCGACGTGGAACCTAAATTTGTCTTCGTATTCCTGGGGTGAGTCTCCTATCTCCTGAGCTGAAGGCGTGTAAAGTGTTTGATCTTTTTCAATAATATCTGCTAACGGCATAGGCGAACCTCCTAAAGTTAAAAATCGGTAATTTGCGGTTCACGTTGAATGACGACAAAAAGCCTTCCGATTTGCTGCGTTGAGAGAAAATCAAAACGGGTGAGGGCTTGATTAAGCATAAAGTCAAAACTACTTTCTTCAATGAGACAGAAACGACATACGTCAAGTCTCCGTTCATCAGTTATCTCAACTAATTCACCGAACCCAATACCTGTTTCTCGAGCAATCCAACTCAGCCCCATGAGGAACAGTGCAGGCGAACAATGAGTCCGACGCTTAAAACTTGCTCTCCTAAAATTCCTTCTACCGGTTGATGTTTCGTCAACATCTTTAAGTACGGGAGGATCCAGTGGTAAAAGCCAGTCGTAAGCACCGTTGATAGATTTAGTGCTAAACGCATTCGCGATATTCCCATGGTTTTCATCTAATTCCTCGCGCATTTCATAGACGTAGGCGGTTAGATCATCCTCTGATTCGGGCAAAGTCTGATACTCCCAAAGATAATCACAGACTCTCTGGTAAGCCCACGATGCTTGATTCTGGTCAGGAACGTGTTTGGTCCATAAATTATACTGTAATCCATGTAAGACATCAACAGCAACTTCTGGTTTCATTTCCCACAGAGAATAAAAATACTTTCCTTTCGGAGTAAGCTGGTACGCTTTAGATTCCGCAATTCCCCATTCGCGGAGTAACTGTAAAATCTCAAATCGAGTTTTATCACTTACAATAAGGCCATTTTCAAGAATAGTATCAACGATTTCGGAACGAGTACGAAGCCCTGGGTGATATTTCAATACCCACAACGCCCCACCTAAATCTGAAAAACCTTTAAGAATATGTATTCGTGCCATTTTCACCTTAATTATTTTTATCCGAAAGCTGGCACTGAGGCCGCTTTCAGCATTCGATAATAGTTTCCTGTATGTTCCTTTAGAATTTCCCATTGTGGTTTGCGGTGGTACATTTCCAATTCAGTCATGACCGTTAGATTATGCATAATTCGGTGCCATCGCCCACCTCCATCTGAAATATCGTTAAAAGACTCACAGAATGGGCAGCGATGACCAGTATTTAATTTTATTGGTTCTAATTCATCTGAATGTACCCGAACGTACCCACGGGTCTTACAGTCAACCATTCGCCCAAAGGTAAAAGGAAAAAAAATTTTTCCGTATCCGCCTGAACGCATCCAGCCATTAGAATCAAAAGTTTTCACACCGACCTTTGCTAAACAGAAAACAGCAGGGGGTGTTGAAATTCCAAAGCTATGAAGCCAACTTCCATTGAGTCGCGGAACTAAATGATCAAGCAAACGTAACACATCTACATTGACCCGGTTAATTGAATTCGTGGCCCCCATGGTTGAAAAAGACC
>CAZURU010000810.1:0-2019 GCA_964623585.1 uncultured bacterium | reverse complement strand
CAAAACTTGTCTTAACTTTGCGAAATTGTGGCCTAAATAAGCGTATGCACTTCAACATTATGTTCATGACACTTGCCGCTTTAATGGGAAAAGGTAAGGAAGAATTGTGGAATCTGGCGACAGGGGAGTATTTAGCGAGTCCTTATGCCAAGGAACGTAATCTCGGTGTTTCTATCTTGCCGTGGTTTGGAACGGACGAAGCGATTGAGAAACTTGATCAATTGAAATCAGAAGATTCAAGCCTATGGGTGCGTGAACACGCTGCGTGGGCTTATGAAGTGGCACAACAAGAGCGAAGTTGCCGAGAAGTCTACCGAGAAGCCTTACAAACGCGCGATCTGTTCCGAATCTCCGCAGTTTTTGAGCAAATGAAGCCAGCACTCTCACCGATTGCTCGATGGTGGCATCGTGAAGTTGAAAAGAAAGAATTTGGTGAGGAACCACAAGATCTGGATCCTAAACTTGTTGCTCTTATTGATCGGTTTTGGTATCGGTGGGGCGAGTCTTCAAATACGAAACGCAATACTGAAGTTTTCGGGAGAAAACTGCGTGAGTATTGTCGAGGTGAGAAACTTTCAGCAGGTTCGACACCCCGAATCGCTCCCTGGTGGAAACCATCTTCCGATTGATCTGGTTTACGGTGGTTTCGTGAAGTTAAGAAAAGCATTAAGCAACTTTCAATATTAAATTCGCACATCTTCCATTGGAAACGGGCGGGGAAACCCTGAAAAAACACCCAAGCAAAAACCCCCTACGGGGTCGAGACCTTTCTGAAAATCGGAAGTTATTATTTAATATTGCTTAAGTAATTCAGTAAAAAAATGGTAATTATCCTGAAAATCCTAAAATCCTGTAAATCCTGATTCAGACAATCAGCATCTTGTATTGCTCAATACCGGCAATAGGGGTGTCTAAAGTGAATGAGGGACCTAAGAAAATGCACAGCCTAACAGGAAACCATGCTACAACGAAATCTTTTCCTACCGAACAATCTGATTCCCGCAATTGACGAAATGCTTACACACCTGCCAACAGAAAACATTTGACTTATGTTAAAAAGTCGTGTATAATTGTAGTTTCTAATTTTAGAGATCTCACTTGTGGAGGGAATTATGCACCTAATTACACTCGATCCATGGTCAGAAACAGACATTCTTGAAACAGTTGAAAACAGTCTTAAAATCAAAAACCACCCCGAAAAATATAGACACGCTGTAGGTGGGAAGAGTCTCTGTTTGCTTTTCCAAAAGACATCCACGCGAACGCGCTGCGCAGGCGAAATCG
The DNA here is from genome assembly GCA_964623585.1 of uncultured bacterium. Classification (GTDB taxonomy): domain Bacteria; phylum Poribacteria; class WGA-4E; order WGA-4E; family WGA-3G; genus MSPOR6. The sequence goes on along the minus strand of CAZURU010000810.1, from coordinate 735 downwards.
GTATCACACAACTCGGTGGACACGCCCATTATCTTGATTGGCGTACCACAAATTTCGGCTTAGCCGACCTTGGCGACGAAATGCGAGTCCTCTCGGCGTATGTTGATATTATCTTAGCCCGTTTCCTGAAACACTCTGAACTCGTTGAGGCAGCAGCAGCTGCAACCGTCCCAGTAATTAACGGTTGTTGTGACAGATACCATCCAACACAGGCACTCGGCGATCTGATGACAATACAAGAGCACCTCGGCAGATTGGAAGGGGTCAAATTGTGTTTCATCGGTGTACACAACAATGTCTGTAATTCGTTGATTGCTGCCGGTATGAAAGTAGACATTGAAGTCACGGTCGTCGCCCCAGAGGTGAATCCTGCCGCTGTTGACAAGGAATTGTGGAGAGAAGCCTCTCGCAAAGGTCTCTATAAAACGCTGGATACCAATACCGAAGCCGTGGGGAGTTCACTGGAAAAAGTGATTGCTGAAAGCGATATTGTTTACACAGATACGTGGGTGGATATGGAATTCTTCACAGATCCTGCTTTCGCAAAAGAACGTAAACGTCGGTTAGAGAAGATGATGCCGTATCAGCTGAACGCCGAACTACTAAAGGAGCACGAGTGCCGAATTATGCATTGCCTCCCCGCACATCACGGGTATGAAATTTCAGGTGAACTCGTCAACGATGAACGTTCAATTATCTTTGATCAATCCGAAAACCGCCTCCATAGCATGAAAG
>CAZURU010000809.1:0-2031 GCA_964623585.1 uncultured bacterium | reverse complement strand
CGAATATATATATCGGCGGTAACGGATCACGTATTCTACACTGGTTGGCAAACGGCGAGTTTAAACCAAACAGCGACAGTTGTGGACATCTCAAAGATACTCTCCTTACTGCATCAGGTTTCGACCCAGAGAGTCTTTTCGATCTTGAGATTACACCAAATCCTAAACATGAGGCTGCCGCAGGGTTGGTTGATACGAAAGTAATTCTCGAGTCAACTGAGCGTCAGTTTGACTTTTTGGCAGGAGAAGTTTTTACGGAAAATGGAAAAGACCATGAATGGACAGAACTTCTGACAGCGGAACGCCTTGGGAACAGTCTGATATCTGGTAATAAGTTGATGGAAACCGAAATCTTTATAGAGGAATTCAACGACGGACTCGGCAAATCACTTGATGGACGTATAAACCTTGATGCGGAATTGAAGAAGAAACTCACCAGCGATTTAAATGATAAACTCGGGAATCTTGCTAAAAAACCTGACAAAGAACGAGTTGTAGAACCGTTGTTTATTTTGGTGTTAAAGAAATTAATCGGGATGGAAACTGCAGAATGGAAATAACCGAATGGGTATTTTGATGCGATATACTAAAACCGGTTACATGCATCCAAATTTTTGGCACGGTATTCTGGTGTGTCTTATCGTCGTCTGCCCCTTTCTCGCATCGGCAGAACAGCACGACGCGCAATCCGAAACCCAAGAAACACCGCAAGCTCAGAATCAAAGTCTACCACAGGTAACCCAGCAGGACATTCGGGACATAAATAATAGTTTGATTGAACAGCAAGAAATGCTCACGAATCACTTCACTAGATCTATCGTTATATTCGGGATTCTACTGTTTGTAATCTTGTTATCTTTCACTTGGTTGTTTTTCCAATATAGAAGTCTCGCTTCTCAATTGAATGATATTAAGAATCAGGTAGGGAAGTTTTTAAATGCTAATAGTAGTTTAAAACCGGATTTGTCAGATATTAGCAACCGTATTCAAAAACTTGCGAAAACATCTGATATAGAAAAGTTAGCGACTAAAAGTCAAGATAGCACACAAGAGATTCTCAAACTTCTTAAACTTGTTGTAGATGAGACTATAATTAAGGTTTCGTCGCCATCTCAAGAAAAATTGGAAGTTTCCGAACAGGTAGTGGAAGATACAAGTGACATTAAACTTACGCCTGCTATCGCTAATCTCTGTGACAGTTACAATGCGGGCATTCAAGACAAAAACAGGCGAAACGATTTTTTACAACGTTACCACAATTCCTATAAAATTCATGTAGAAAATGCAACAGACCGTCGCGTAAAGCAGCAGATAGACCCTGTATTTAAAACGCATCACGCCGCTGGTAATTTTTTAGGATGCTATGTTGAAGAAGAAAAATTATATGCAGTTGTCCCGGCTTATCAATTGAGAATAGTACATGCGATCCTTCATTACGGTGCATTTGTTGATGTGTTTGAATGCCATGAACATGAATTTGATGATCCAGACGGTTGTTATGAGGTTGTAAAGATTATCAAACCTGCAATTTTTGAACCAGATGATGCGAAAGAAATATGGATGCTTGAATCAAAAGGGGTATTAGAATTAAAAGAGGTCTAAAGGACGTCCCTTAGCGATCGAAAGTCTACCGATAAGAGAACTCCAACCGTTTAAGGCTACTTAATAGAAAGACACTTATGCTATCATTCATTAGCGAATACCTATCTCCAGCCAACTCAATTGCTTTAGTCATAGTAATATGCCTGCTCTGTTTCTTTATTGCTTGGCTTGTCGGCTTGATAATGTATTGGGTTAGACTGTCGAAAAAGAAGGTACAGATCGAAAATAATCAAGATATCCAGCCGCTTGTTACTGCCAGACAAGAACGGGATAATAGTGAAGCAGAAACGGATGCTAATCCGGTTTTCCAAAACTTTTGCGCGGAACGTTCCCTTGACGAAAACTCGTTTGTCTCAAAACATCTCAAAGCGATCTTCTTAGCAGGTTGGAATGAGAGTCGACTTGAAGTCAGTGAGTTGATTAATCACA
>CAZURU010000808.1:0-2055 GCA_964623585.1 uncultured bacterium | reverse complement strand
GGGCTAATTGAGGATTTTAAAGTTGAAGAATTTTCTGAGCGGTCTTATGAAGTCAAAGTGCGTACTAAGGGATCAACAACCTGGGTGGAACTTCCAGATGTCGGGTTCGGTATCTCGCAAGTTCTTCCAGTGCTTGTGCAATGTGACTATGCTCCAGAGGGATCAATCATCCTGATAGATCAGCCAGAGATTCACCTTCATCCCTATGCACAATCGGAGTTGGCAGATGTGATGATTGATGTCATAAAAAAAAGAAATATCCAGTTGATCATTGAAACTCATTCCGAGCATTTTCTTCGGCGATTGCAAAGGCGAATTGCTGAGGACAAGTTGTCTCAAGACAAAGTATCGGCCTACTTCGCCGATATCAATAACCTAGTGCCATTGGATGAAGTAGAACCCAAAATCTCGGAAGAGAGACGAAACCTGCTTAAGGATAAAGGTATTTTGTCGGCCAATGACCTTGTCAGAGCACCCTTAAGGACGCTTCTTGAAATGCCAGGAGTTGGCAAAGCCAGAGCGGAAGATTTGCAAGAAAGGGCGCGGGAAAACGTCGAGGCAAAAGCAGGGGCTAAGCTGGAGCGTTTGAAAATAGACGAGTTTGGCAACATCCAGAACTGGCCAGAGAATTTTTTCGGTGATGAAATGGGAGACGTTCTCGCACAAACTGAGGCAGGAATACAAAAGCGGATGCAACGAGCCACACAAGGATCGGAGAGATACAAATGAATGTGGTCATGGACACCAATGTCGCCATCGTGGCTAACGGCCAAGCAGATCATGCGGACGATGATTGCTCATTAAACTGTGTTAGAGAACTCAATCGCATTCGGAAAGAGTGCTGCTTGGTGATGGACTGTAACGGAGATATTTTCAAAGAGTATAAGACATACTTGAGCATGTCTGGTGAGCCAGGAGCAGGCGATGCCTTCTTCAAATGGTTCTTGGAAAATCAAGGCAATGAAAATCGTTGCCTATGGGTTATGATTAACGACAACCATGACCGTGTGTATCAAGAATTTCCAGACGACCCTGAACTTGCCGATTTTGACCGAAGTGATCGTAAATTTGTCGCAGTTGCCCGTGCGGCTACGACAGATGATGAATCGTCCCCGACGATTCTCAACGCTTCCGATACGGACTGGTGGTATCATCGCGAAGGGCTCAAGGCCCACGGCATAAATATCACATTCCTGTGCCCCCAACTCATGCCCCCTGAAGAAAGATGAGAGCAAAAAACGAGGAGAAGGGCTTGTGAAAGACAATTTCTTCAAATTCCCTACCACGCCACACTTGGCACTCCTTGGTGATGTAGATATCCGGGGCGATAAGGTCATGTCGGAGCCTGAACGCGATGCGTTCTTGGGACATAAACTTGTCGTAGAAGAAAAGGTTGACGGGGCGAACCTCGGTATCTCGTTTGACTCCTCTGGTAATATCCGCGCTCAAAATCGAGGAGCGTACTTACCCTTTCCCGGTTTGGGACAATGGAAAAAATTATTAGAGTGGTTATCCCCGAAAGAGGACATTCTTTTTGACCATTTGACAGACCACTATATCCTATTTGGTGAATGGTGCTATGCTCAACATTCGGTCTTTTATGACCGATTACCAGATTGGTTTCTTGGTTTCGACATCTATGACAAACAAGTTGGTCACTTCCTGCCAAGAGATAAACGCGATGCATTTTTTCGGAAGATGGGAATAAGTAAAGTCCCATTCATTGCACATGGCTACTTCACATTTTCATCTATAGAAGAACTACTATCGTTTTCAAAACTGGGCGATGAGTTGGCAGAGGGTCTTTATCTTAGATTTGATCAGGACAATTGGCTGATGCAAAGAGCCAAATTGGTGCGACCAGACTTTATTCAATCAATAGAACAGCACTGGTCACAATCAGGTATTAAGAAAAATCGAGTGGTATGGGAGTCATATACACCGACTTCCAGAAGCATTGTTATATGAACACAAAAGCATTCTTTTCGTTTGTCTGTTTTTTAAAGCAGTACTGGATGCTAATCTGCATTAGGAGGAAAAACCTGGGGCGAGGTA
>CAZURU010000807.1:906-2057 GCA_964623585.1 uncultured bacterium | reverse complement strand
TGTCCTCAAGCAGCTCTCGGACGGCTTCGCCAAACAGGTCAATTAACTCACCCCCGGCCTTACCTGCTGCTTTCTCCGCGATTCCTTTCAGTATCCGGCAGGTGACAGCTTTGTAGGCATGACATATTGATCCAGATCTTTCCGTAAATTGGCATACCTTAGCGGAGCAATTCGTCAAAATTGATCTGAATATTACCTTGAGAAGTATCCTGCCCGGAATGATTCCAGAAATCAGTTTCAATAACATTAGATAACTGTTGAAATGAATCTGCTGCCCCAACACTGTACCGTGGAAATATCACGTTACCTGCTCTGATTTTAGCGAACGTTGTTAAATTGTAAGGACCTCCATATCTGTAGACATTTAGTGGATCGCCTAGATTCATGAACTGGATTTCTAATGCGTATTCTACATTCTGTGTTCGAGCAGCTTTGCGGAGCCTATGCAGGTAATTTAAAGTGTTACAGAACATCCCCATGAACCACTCCGGAACAATTATGAACCCATCCTTACCCTCTTGCGATAAAAACACAAGTTCAACTAAGCCGCTATTTTGTATTTCCGTACTAAAAAAATAATCTGTGTTTTTCCTGCTTTCAGTATAAGTGCCCCGTAATATTGGCTTCCAGCCTTCACCATGAAATGGGAAATATAATTTATACGATTGTCCACCAATCGATACGGTAAATTGTTGAATATCTGATTTAACTTCTGTGTGGTTATGTATGTCATTCAAATAGATATCACTTGTTGGCAGCGCTGTTATTCGCACACCGTATTTTTTGCCATGTGTGGTTTTCCCGAAGGATTCCACTCTCTTTTCAAATTTATTTTTTTGATTATTGAAGATGCCGTCAATTTTGGCCATACCACGTTCGGTGTGTAGAGTTAGATCTTGTATTTCTCTCATCGTCATTTTCTCAGCCCTGTCTGCTCGCCTGATATAACATTCTCTCGTTTGCAAATGTCGATGAGGGGCTAACCTGGATTGTGGAATTTGAACAATAACAACTCCGCCTTCGCCTTCATCGGTAACCACACCGGATACTTCCAGCAAGGGAATTTGTGGTTCTATGCAATCCCTGCACTGCAGTTTTAACCGTTCAGCTAATTCGTTACACCTGGGGATTGCATTAATTCCGTCCGCAGA
>CAZURU010000807.1:0-878 GCA_964623585.1 uncultured bacterium | reverse complement strand
TTCTGAAATTCCAATACACAAAACCCCGCCATAAGCATTCGCAAATGCGATTATTTCTTCAAGGATTTGATTCCGGGCATAGTCTCCAATTTTATCTTTGCCTTCCAGCCAGGGGTCGGGTTGGTTTTTTTTTGATGGGAGAGTTTCCTTGAACTCGATATCTATACCCTCGATTACCTTTTCTTCTGTGAGTCGCTCTATGTCTTCAAGAGCTAGTTCGGTTATTGGTTTATCAAACATCAGAACTTATGAATCAAATTAATATTACGGGAGAAAATTGTTCCTAAATCGGTTCATCATTTTTCGGAAGAATTTATTTTTCTATTTATTCGTTTATACCAGGCCAGATTTGGAGCGGTACATTAGTCAAATTCTTAGCACAAGTTCTTATTTTTGATCTGACGGGACTGCTTCACTTCCATCCGGTTACACCCTCAGAAAGTAGTCTCGAATTGTAGTTATAATCTGAAGCACATCTATCCATGCTTTCGAATAGATGGCCCCTCTTCTCCACCCGATACGCCACGAAGTTTCTGATGCTGAAGAATAAGTCTTGTTAACGAATGGTATGCCATTGATCGTATCGGAATCTGGTTCAATATTTTTGCTTTGATCTTTAAAGTACTCATCCCAGATAATATTCTCCAGTTCCGGCCATAATCGAATATCCCGCAGGATTTTTTGCAAGTCCCTGAATCCAGGTCCTTCCGTATTTTGAGAATTGGTTTTGCGATTCCTGACTGTTTTTTCTCCATGGTAAGACTTCTCAGCTAGTGCGCAAACCACCAGACAAATGTCTTTATATTCCAGTACCAAGCGTCCGATTTGCTGCAAAAAAACATCACGAGGGACAATTATTCTTTCGTCTAAGTCATTGG
>CAZURU010000806.1:0-2057 GCA_964623585.1 uncultured bacterium | reverse complement strand
CTTCAATAGGTTTCAGGGTATTATCAGAAGCAGATACTACTATTTCAATGGGAGTCACACTTTAGCACGTAAATACGTGGTGGTATTATCCTGAAGTGACATGCTTATTCCTAATAGACAGACCCCAAGTATTGGAAATGGTATCACAAACTACTGTATGACAGTGGTCTTATCCATTTTGAATTTTAGAATCGGTTAGCAGTCGCGTAATTTATCGTGTGTCTTGAAGATACAATGAATTGCGCAACTACGAACCGCGTTTACTTTATAGATGAAACATGAGTTTTTGAGGCTGGCAGAATAGTGTTAAGGCTGAGGCTGCCATAACTACAACAAATAATTCCAGAAGAGGTCGAAAATGGTCCCTTTCAACATAAAATGAAGTGAATATCCACTTTCGATAGCATATTTAGCGAAACGTTATCTTGTTAATTTCAACAGGACAACCTCTTTGTATTCACACGTTTTGTAGGAAAGGTGGTGATGCGTATGGCAAAAAGCAAAACTGTGGAGGCAAAAGTCGCGGCAGTTCACGCCTGAGTTCCCCGCAAACAAACCGGCAAAAACAGGAAACAAGTCTGGCGGCGGTAGAAGCAATGCTCCTACAGAGTCCAGTAGTGGTAAGTCATCTTCAAAAGATAAATAAATTGTGAGTCAACTCACCCTCGCTTTGCAGGGTGTGCAAGTTCAAAACGTCCTGCTTTTGTGCTACATTCGCTCATCTAATTTACAAAGGAAACCAAAAAAGGAGATATTTTTTATGGGCTTCGCGTCATATTACGAGGATAATTTGGATGCAAGAGGTGAATCTTTGCGGCGTTTTTCTCGTCAACACACGAAAAAGACGGAAAAGGAACCGACAGTATCCGAGCCTAAGAAATCACAACAAACACAGCGTAAAATATCACAGTTCAAGTTACGAAGAAGTGCTGATTCCACGAGGGTGAATAAGATTACCCGCCGGAAAAAGAAACCACAACCTCAGAAATCACAGCGGACACAGTCTAAACAATCACTGAAACCCTTACAACAGAAGGCAACACACAACATACGTCAGGATATTCGTCGAAGAGAACTTCAGAAAACACAGCGCGTAACAACTGAGGAAATTCAGCGGCGTATCCAACGTGAAATCATCCGTCAAAGCAGATTGCAGTAATAAAACCAAAAGCAATCCACGGAATAAACGATTGTGAATCTCGCTTTGCAGGGTGTGCGAGTTCAAAACGCCCTGCATTTTATGGAGGTAATAAACGATGAATGAAGCAACGACAACAACTATCCCTGATATATTTCAGGTACAAAACATCGCGAGTGTTTTAAATACAACGATTGGGACACTTCTCAACTTAACAAAAGAGGAAATTATGAATAACGAAAATATGGTCAAGGAAAAAATGAATATACTTGTTTCGATGCAAGCGCGTGAGCAACTTTTAGAGTCTTTGAATCTACGGGTAACTATATCACAAGGCGATGCATCGCATCAAGTAGAAGAATGGATAGGTGATTTGAAAGAACAACAAATCTCCGATATTGATTTGTATAAAAATAATTTTCTGCTGTCAGAACAGTCCCGATCGAAACAGCAACAACAGGACATTGGAGATAGGATTTCTGTAGATAGGCCCGAACCCGTCTCTAATGAACAAGATAATTGGAGCGATCAATTTGCTGATGGGTTTATAGCTTATTTAGGGGACGAAAATAGTTTACTTCTGGATCTATGGTTAGGGCGAAAACATAGTTACCCTCACTATATTGGATTTGACATTAAAAGGTCAGAGGGTGGTTTTGATTTTTTTGGCTCGGATACTTACTGGCTCGCTGCAAATTTAAGAGAAAAGCAAATTTTTGCGGGAATCCATTTCCGAAATCCTTTATACTTCCAAGAATTAGAAGCACAGAAATCCCAAATTGACATTGAGTTTTCACGCGAGTTTGGAATATCCCTTGATTGGAAACCTACTACAGGCAACGCTGGGATTTATAGAATTAGTATACTAGTGCTTTGTCACAGGTTATCAGACGGATATAATTTTTTGAGTTTGATGCGT
>CAZURU010000805.1:0-2060 GCA_964623585.1 uncultured bacterium | reverse complement strand
CCTAACCAGAAACTATAGCCAGTCTTCTTCGTTATATGGCGAGTTCTCCCATGATGAGTCATCCATCTCCTTCATATTATCTGTATCCCAAAAATTGATTGGGCTAAACTCGTCAAATAATGCCTTGATTCCATCCATATGATCCATGTCGGGGTGTGTCTGGATGTACCGGAAAATGCTGTCGATGCTGTGATCCTGCAAGTAACTGATGGGATTGACCGGATGTCTCTTCTGTTGAAAATTTCCCCTGATACTTCCCAACAGCATCTCAGCCAATTTTTCAGTCTGCTCGTCCGGTGGTTTTGCATTGCAGGCATCAATTACTGTTACACGCTCAGAATTGTGGCTAATAACCGAGCAGTCGCCTTCCTTAACGTTCAGGAAGTGAATTGTTGCCATCCTCTACCTCCAAATCCAAGGCAGCTTCCAAGAGAAAGTGAGCGTAACGATCAGCAGTAAGCTTAACAGTATTCTCAGTGACTCCTAAAAGCCAACTTATGAGTAATCCGATGTTGAGAAATCCGGCAATGATGTCTAAAACAGATAGTTTTTCGGGGTCCCAACTAATAAATACCATTACCAGACATACAATGAAAGACAACACAGTGAGCAATACCCCCACGGGTTTCAAGCCAAGCAGGTTTCGTCGAAATCCATATTCGGTTAGCCCTTTGAAAACCAAGTGGAAACGCTTACTATCGCGTGTTCGGTGAATGAGTTCCTTGATGCAAGATTGATAGTAGTCATCTGCCTTCTGCGGATTCTGCTCCTCTTCTTCTCTAGAAGGAACGTAAAGTCCAAGACCACGGAGCTTGTCGTGGATACGGTTACGGGTGATCTGATTGAATTCGCTATTGCAATGCCTGAGAAAACGTGTTGTTGGTGGCCCTCCCCATTTATCCCATAAAGCACTCTGAAGCTTTCTTCCCCAGTCTCCTCCTATTTGCCTGCATAAGTAGGAAAGAAGCAAGAGAACGAAGGCAGTTGCTCCTCCAAGTTTCCAATCATAACCCTCCGGTAGAATAGGAAACAGAGCCAACGCAACCGGCATAAGGGTTATATAAATCGGAAATGCCCGAGCGTAGATGCTGTAAGAATCGGGTTTAATTTCTATCATAATATTCTCTTGATGGTTCGCCCGCCTTACACCTACCTCACTAAGCGCTGAAAAAAGGAAAATTGAATCTTATTGTTTTATAATCAACACCTTGCGCGTATATGTAAATTCTCCGTAATGCAAAAATTTCGGACGAGTTTGTATAAGGGCGACTCAATACCTTTCTGCTTATTAAAGCGTGTAGTGTTTCGACAATCCCCTTAAGATGCCACTTCCAGATCATAACGTCGCTGCAATAAAGACGCATCGGCTTCTGCAATCTCCATACACATTTCCATCGCCAGTTCGAATTTATAGCGCGTCTGTTCACAAGAAACGGGATTTGGATACATCGGATCACCCGTCGTCGTCCGCGCATCCCAAAGACATCCGCCACCACACAAGTTGCGCGCCCAGCACGTTTTGCACTCAGGACGATTATTCACATTGAACTGAGTATCAAAATACTGCTGCTTTTCGCGGTCAATTCCCGCGAACACATTCCCCATCTTAAACTCGGGCGCATCGGCCAAACTCGAGCAAAAATAAATTGACCCATCTGCCGCAACAGCCAAATACTGCTTACCACCGAGGCATCCGTGACAAGACTGTTTGCGCGTCAGCAATTTTTGAATCCGCAGATCAAACTCTTCACTCTCTTCGCCGCTTAGAATGGCTTTGAGTGCACGGCGACTCTGCTTGTAAATCTGTTGCTTCAACGCGGGTAAGTGTTCTTCTCGAATGGCGTAGGGCGCATTGGGGGAGACAACAGCCGGGCCAACAAGCGCGTTTTCAGTGCCCAGAGAACGCAATTCATCGGCAATCTGATCCTCATCCATATCATACGCGGTCATAACAGCCTGCAAATACACACGCTCAGGTACTTCATCAGTCAACTTCTGTACATTCTTTGCCACAACATCATAAGTCCCAGAACCATTGTGAAACTTGCGAATGCGATCCT
>CAZURU010000804.1:1698-2077 GCA_964623585.1 uncultured bacterium | reverse complement strand
TCCACCAGAAAAAATTAGCGAAATAGACCTATGCGGTCAGTCTATCGTTACCATTCATTCACATCCTAAGGGATACGGCCAATTTTCAGAAATTGATGATCTAAACGATCGAGAGCTATTCCCTTCGGTTTGCAACTGGTTTGACGACGGTCGTCCAAATGGGTCCGCAATCATGTTGTCGAATGGCGCAATCAACGCACGTACCGTTGACGCGCATGGCAAGTTCTCTAATATGGCGACGGTATCCGTGGTCGGCAACAATATTCGCCTCTGGAAGCAGAGCAAAAAAAGAAAACACACTGCGTACCAGAGTAAGTTGTCGCAAACCTTTGGTAAGGGCACGCTGGAGTTATTGCATAATATGAGGGTGGGAGTTGTC
>CAZURU010000804.1:0-1682 GCA_964623585.1 uncultured bacterium | reverse complement strand
GGCACTGGTAGCATCATAATAGAACTGCTTGTCCGAAATTGTGTGGGAGAATTGGTAATAGTGGATGACGATATTTTAGAAGAGAAAAACCTGAACCGCATTATCAACAGCACAATGAACGCTGCGAGTAAGAAACAGCCGAAAGTATTGGCGATTAAACAGGCAATTCGGGCAATGGGAATAGAGACAGAGGTCAAAGCCCTCCAAGGATTAACAGACTCACCGGATGTTGTAGAGGCTTTGGTGGATTGCGATGTGATTTTTGGTTGTGTGGATTCCGCCTTTGGCAGATACCATTTGGATTGCCTGGCGAGTGCGTACTTAATCCCATACTTTGATGTAGGCGTTGATATCGACGCCGATGGCAAAGGCGGTATTACCTCTGCTGATGCAATGTCTCATTACATTCACCCGGAAGGCGGCAGCTTGCTTTCACGAGGCGCGTACACAATGGAACAGGTAACGGCAGAAAATTGGAAGAGAAAAGACCCGGCATACTACCAAGAACAGCGCGTGGCCGGATATTTGGCGGCAGTCGGCGAAGAACAACCCGCTGTCATGTCCATCAATATGCAAGCGGCGTGCATGGCGTTTAATGATTTTATGGCCAGGATTCACACCTACCGTTTTGACGATAATCACGAATTTGGAACTCAAAGGTTTCGTCTGGTGCATGGGTGCTATGAAAACGACGCGGACACAGGCATTCCGCATCCGTTACTGAAACGATATATGGGAACAGGCGACAGCAGTTTGCTTGTAAAAAACAACATTAGTCATGATTAGATGGTTATTCAATTTGTGGGCGCGTTTCCATCCTTACCGCACAGAGTGGGTCGAGGATTTACCGGAAAGCACTGAAAAAAACACAGTGTATATTATTGGGGGACGTGACCATCCCTTCTATGCGGCAATTGTTTGTCCACGTCAAGCATGTCGGCAGATTATTCACCTTGATGTATCTCCTCAGGTAGTCAAAAGGTGGCGCGTAAAAGAACATTCGGACGGACGAATTTCGCTATTGCCCTCAATTCATGTGACTGGGTTACCCTGTCGATGTCATTACTGGCTACAAGAGGGGCGCATTGTCTGGAGTGAAACTCCTCCACTTTTTGTACCAGAAGTGAACAAACATGATCCGTAAAGTCGTCAGCAATAACTTCATTGTATGAAGATCCTTTTAGCCCATTGGGTTATTTGCGAACTTGAAGTGTATGGACCCACTTGTGCCCCTGCGTGATCACACTAAAATTTTGCCCATCCATTCAACCGGATGTGTCAGAAGCTATCTCGGCATAGAGATTCCGGTGTTCTTCATCTATAAGTACTTCAGAAGGCACATCCTCAAAAAAGTCGTATTTCTTAACCAAAATTCCAAATTCAGTTCCGCGTTTACTCAGACCATAGTAAAAGAGAAAACCCAATTCTGGACTTGACAGTTGCGCACGGATGAAATCAGTATAGAGTTTCTTTTCTTTAAATTCTTTAGGGAAGTCTCTTTGATCATCAACAAATTTGACAACATGATGCAGGTGTCGAAAGTAATGATCAACAAGCGATCGGTTTTCAGAGAATAATGGTTCAAAAGCATCATTGATAATATCTAATTTTGTTTTAGAGATGTCATTTCGGGCCCTATCTTGGGCTGTGTTATACCTGCTTGGCAGATTTCGGAACACAGA
>CAZURU010000803.1:0-2085 GCA_964623585.1 uncultured bacterium | reverse complement strand
TACGACATTCATTTCAGTTACTAATTGTAGGAAAATTAAGATGGAGATAAGAGATGACGCATCCGAAAAAGATAAGAGCAACCTACAAAAACGGGATGATTGAGCCGTTAGATAAGATCAATCTTCCTGAAGGACAAGCACTTGAGGTTGAAATCAAACCCCTCCCTTCTGCCAATTTTGAACTTTCTCTTGACCAAAAGAGAGCATTGATTGAAAAAACCCGCGGCTCAATGAAAGGCACATGGGGAAGTAACATTGAAGAAATTAATGCGTACATCAAGTCAGAAAGGAGCTCATGGGATCGAGAATTTTAGATTTTCGTTCAGCAGATTCCCAATCAGTATCAGTGTTGTTGGACACTGCTGTTTTGATATATTACCTTGAAGAGGTTGAACCGTACTGTCTTTTAGCAGGAGAAGTATTCAACGATATCGTTGATGGAAACATTAGAGGTTTTCTCTCGGCAATATCAGTAACTGAATTTGTGACTAAACCGCTTGCGGATGGCAAAGTATCAGAGGTTGAGCGTTTCAGGGATTTTTTGTCCTCACTATCAATTCAAGTGCTTGCAGTCACCTATGAGATAGCGGAGCGAGCAGGCAGACTTCGCTCACAATATTCAAGTATCCGAACTCCTGATGCCCTAATTGTTGCTACAGCATTAGAGAGTGGTTGTGATATATTTGTTACTAACGACAAAGATCTGAAGAAGTTAGAAGCTTGTGGGTTAACTGTAATTATCCTTGAGGATTTCATTGAGTGAGGAAACTTGACGCGAACAGCGTTCAATTAACGAAACAATAATTCGACCGGGTTTCCCTCCATAAGGAAGGGATATCCGGTTTTGTATATCTGTTGCCCCTTTAGTATAAGGAGCGAAAATGCCCTACAAAGCCATCATATTCGATCTATATGGCACACTGGTTGACAATTTCAGCAGCCAAGCGTACGACCAGGTCCAAGAACAGATGGCAAAAGCCTTGGATATCCCATACCCAAAATTCCGGCAAGCCATGCTGGAAACAATCAACGATAAATCCGCAGACGGCTATTATGCCGTTGAAGAGAATATAATTGCAATATGTCGCCGCTTAAGTATGAAAGTAGATACATCCGAACTTGAGCAGGCTGCCACTCTACATTATGAATTCTCAGAGAGTACACTCATCATTGAGCCTAAGGTCTTAGAGGCGTTAGATACATTAAAAAGCAACGATTTACTTTTAGGACTTATCACTAATTGCAGACCGCCTATCCCATCTGCTTTCTCGCAGTCTCCGTTAGCCCAATATATTGACGTTCCTGTTTTTTCCTGTGAAGAACGGATTAAGAAACCATCGCGGCGCATCTACGAGATAGCGTGTGAACGGCTGAAGATCCAACCACAGGAGTGTCTTTACGTTGGAGACGGAAGCGGTGAAGAATTGACGGGTGCGGCAGCAGTTGGCATGCTACCCATACTGAAGCGTGCTGATTTAACGGATGTCTATGATCCACATCGACCAGAAGTGGAAAACTGGCGGGGCATCGCTATTGATGAAATCGCAGAGTTGTGCGACCTCGTTTCCAAATTAGCGTAATTATATGTTGCTCGAAATTGAGAAGCTCAAAATGAGCGGAAGAAGGTTATCGGTCTTCAGTTAAAGAGGACTTGTCGAACTAAACCCCGCTTAACCGACACCCATTTTTTTAGCAGGAGGATTGAACGATGGCGCAGTTTTTTTCTGAAGCAAGCCGGACTTTCAGTGAATATTTGCTCTTACCTAACTTGACGACGAAGAGTTGTATCCCCGAAAATGTTATCCTGAGAACGCCTCTGGTGAAGTTTAAAGTCGGGCACCAACCACCTCTGGAAGTGAATATCCCGTTTGCTTCAGCCATCATGCAGGCTGTTTCGGATCACAATTTGGCAATTGCACTCGCCAGACAGGGCGGGATATCCTTTATTTATGGGTCCCAAAGTATTGAAGAACAGGCAGCAATGGTCGGTACAGTTAAAAACCACAAGGCAGGCTTCGTCGTCAGCGACTCAAATTTAAAGTGTGATAGTACGATAGCAGATGTCGTGAAACTCACTGAAGAGAC
>CAZURU010000802.1:0-2085 GCA_964623585.1 uncultured bacterium | reverse complement strand
TTCCTGTATCCGCCAAATTTGGAAGTAAACGAACAGGTCAACGAGTCCTGGAGCGAGTTTGTTCGGAAACCAGATATTCTCAGAGTGATCGCCGACATCCCCATCCCCGCCATCTTAATCTGTGGCGAGCGGGATGTTCGACCATCTTGGCCGATTCAACAATTGGCTACATTGTTGCCAAGGGGAAAGTTCGTTTCCATACAAGGAGCAGAACACGCGATATGGCTGCGACGGCCTAACGAGTTGGCGAATCGCCTCAGAGATTTCATTGCTCTAATCGCTAAAAAAACAATGCACCTCTGATCATGTGGAGATACTATGGACAGAAAAATCTTGAATCCGGCCTAAAAAAAGCACTGTTTTGACTATAGACAGAGGTTTAATTTTCAATGAAGAAAATTCTATTTGGAACGGCCAATATGGATGCTATTCTTTCGGAATATTTAAATTCTTCAGCCAATAAACCCCTCGTCAGATTCTGTTCGCAGTGCGGTAGTGACTTAATAGAGGCTGAAATAGATGGCAGAATACGATTAACGTGCATTTCTGACGCATGCAATTACGTGTTCTGGGACCCTCCAACGCCTGTTGTTGCCGCCGTTGTAGAATTTGAGGGTATGGTCATTCTGGCAAGAAATAAGAAATGGCCTGAAGGGATGTTTGGTCTGATCACTGGATTTCTGGAAAAGAGGGAAACCCCGGAATCTTGTATATTGCGCGAAGTAAAGGAAGAACTGAGTCTGGAAGGTGAAATCGTGAGCTTCATTGGACATTACTCATTCTTTGAAATGAATCAAGTGATCCTCGCATTTCATGTTCGTTCACGAGGAAAGTTGCACGTTGGCGAAGAACTTGCTGAGATAAAGCTTGTTACCCCAAAGAAATTACAACCCTGGTCATTCGGCGCTGGTCTAGCAGTTCAAGATTGGCTTCAAAGGCAATGTTGATTGAGAGGAAATCTATGAGAAAGGGCTGGGAGCCTTGGGATGCCCGGTGTAGTCTGTACTTATCATTTGACAAATAGCGCGGCGCAACGCCAACAATAGAGGAAAGGACTGTCTCAAAAAATAATGGATGCACAGCAAATCTCCATAAAACCATTTGAGAGCGAGGATCAAGAAGCTGTCCAGAGCCTGATTTTAGCTGGCCTTGCCGAACACTGGGGAGAAATTGATCCAACCTTAAATCCAGACTTGAACGACATCGGTGCCTACTACATCATATATCACGACCGTACCCAGTTCGGGCTACGCCCTTCGCGCAACCACTTTGCGGTGCGGGCACGGCAAGAACGTTAGACGACAATTATGGAGGAGAGCCGTATGAAGAGGAGCGTGTTTTTATCTGGAATTTTCGCTGTCACTGCACTATTGGGGCCAAGTTTAGCATTTGAATGCATTATCTTTCCGGGTGAAGGTCCCCACAGGATCCAGGCTTCTGGAGATGAGATAGTCCTGCGAACTGCACCCACAGCGCAAGCCAGTGTTGCGGATACGATTAGCCCCGCCCGCGGTGAGATGATCATGCATAGCGATGTCCGCTTCAGAACCATTATGCCCGGTCTCTTTCTTGCTCGGAAAGATGGCGCAATCCACGGTACCTCGTACGGTAGGGTGTTCTATTTGTCGAGAACGGATTACTACCGAGGGCGTAGCGGGTACGATACCTTTAGTTTTTCGAAGGGAGATACAATCGAATATCTCCAGTATCGTGCAGAGGGTGGGACATTTCTGAGAATATATGGGGTTGTTGTGTGCGCCGATTTGTTATCTGAGCGGGCAGTGCCGCTGAAAGAAATTCGGCGACCACAACTTGAGCTTTGGATTCAGGTGGTGGACGTGGATGACAACCCACTCGGATGGTACAAGTTGGAAGTCGATCAGTTCTATCAACCGACAGCAGGCAGCATGAGGCCAGGTCCAGAATTTCTGCCTGATATCTCCCATCGATAGAGGCTCATCGTCGTCTAACAACCAGTTGCCGCTTCGTCGCTTGCGCTCCTTGACCTCCGGCAACCCGCCATTCGGGTCTGAAACTACAAGGCTTATTTGCCGAAAGAATCACAGACCATGATAAGGCTCATCA
>CAZURU010000801.1:0-2101 GCA_964623585.1 uncultured bacterium | reverse complement strand
TACAGAAGGCGGGGTTAAAAAACCCCGCCTGCAAATTGGATGGAGGATCCACAATGAATACGTCATTTGAGAGGCCCTACAGACCTGTAGACCTAAATACATCGTTGACGAAAGCGTTTGCGTTTACCGACATGGCTGAAAAACTCATGGAAGAAGCTGAAGCAGCTGCGTCAGGTCGATCTTCGCTGACATTGGCGCGTGGGAATGAACTGACAGTTGTCCTGATTGCACTGAAAGCCGAGAAGGTATTAGAGGAACACCCTGCACCCGCCGCTGCGACTGTCATTATGCTTAGCGGAAGCATCATCTTTACAACGAGCAATAATAAAATAACAATAGAGCAAGGCGAAGGTGTCAGCTTCGCTGGCGATGTCCTTCACAGTGTCTATGCCAAAGAAGATTGTGCATTTCTCGTTGTGATTGGCGGAAAGCTGCCGAAGTAGTCCCCAGAAGAACAAGATGTGTGGTAAAACGGATATCGTGTGGAGAAGAATATCTTCGCGCGATATTCAAACGTTTTCGGACTTACGCAAAGCGCAATAATGCCCGTCACATTTGGGCGAGTACGCCGCGGAATTGCCCAAGCCTCTATTCTTCCGTCGTCTCGTATGCGAAGCTATATGTCACTTCAATGCGCTTATCAATCGGGTTCCTGCCATACTTCGCAGGGTAAAACGTCGTTTTCTGAATCGCCTCAATAAGACATTCTTCAAGCCCGTACCCTAAACTCGTCACAGGCTTAATGTCTTTCGGGAGACCGTTCTTGTCAACTGTCAACTGAATAACAACCTTGCCGCCCTTTTTTGCCGCCCTCGCTGTCTCTGGATAGACAGGTAGCACTTTAGACTTATATTGGACAGGTACCGCCGGTATATCATTGAGGTCAAATAACTTCTTTGTGGATTCTTGAGGTCGCTCAACAGAGACTTGATCCATCGGCAATTTAGGTGGAGATGCTAATTGAGAATTCGGTTGCATTAGGGGTGCACATCCAATAAAAGCAAAGAAAAAAATAAACGTAAGAATTCGGTTCATAGAATTGCTCCTTATATA
The DNA here is from genome assembly GCA_964623585.1 of uncultured bacterium. Taxonomy (GTDB): domain Bacteria; phylum Poribacteria; class WGA-4E; order WGA-4E; family WGA-3G; genus MSPOR6. Next base: position 1,048 of record CAZURU010000801.1, on the reverse strand, counting down.
GAAAAGAGGTTGCGCATTCGCAACCGACAACTAATTTCTTGTTTATTCAGACACTAAAACAAATGGCCAGAACTAATAGCAAACCCAAAATGCATACTCGGCCGCCCACCGGCACGACTCAATTGAAAATAGAGGGAACAAAAGACTTTCGTGTTTGATAGAGGATCGTTCATCAAACCTGTTAGCATGACATTAGAGGCAATGCCATATTTGTATAAACTATCATGGTAAAGCCCCATCCCGAAATGAATTAAGGTATGATCACGAAAATAAAAGCCTGCTGTCGGTGTAATTGATACCATACGGTGCCTGGTTTTACCAGAATAGTAGTTCGCCATACCAACGATACCCAAACTACTTATAGGAACATCGCTTATAAGTCTGGTGTTGTAAATGCCATGGATCCCCAAAAATGTGCCACCTATTCCTTGATGTGTGAGCCCACTTTGCATCCCAGTTATTGCCATTTGGGTCGTTTGGCTATAGGATATACTTGTTAGAGAGAGCAATAGAAAACAAAAAATAATCACTTTTTTAACCATATTCTATCCTCTTGAATTGCGGATTTCATAAAACTAATTCACGTCTGGAAATGTCCCGAGTCCGGGATAAATTCTTCGCCCCTGCTTTTTGATAACGCCCATGAATCGAAGCCGCGCCACCTTGACCGGGTTCTGTTGGGGCAATCACCTAAAGCCACGGTCCCGTAATTTCGTCTTGCATAAACGCATCAGATACCGTGATACGCGTGACACCCGCAAACGGTGCTTCAGTCAGTACCATCACATCGCTAACAACATCCATCGCGGGTTTTTGCCTATTGCTGTACTGCCATCGGTTTTTTAGACCACTCTCATAACCAAGATTGTACTATCATACAATCTTACTGAAAGGAGAAACCGATGGCGAAACGCAAACGAAGAACCTTCAGCCCCGAGTTTAAAGCGGAGGTCGTTCTGGAGGCACTCCGCGGTGAAAGTTCACAAGCGGAATTGTGTCGCCGACACAACCTCAGCGAAGACCAACTCTCCAAGTGGAAACAGCAGGC
>CAZURU010000800.1:1228-2102 GCA_964623585.1 uncultured bacterium | reverse complement strand
TCTTCGGAGATCGTCTTTGTATTTGGAACACGATTCTCATTTTGGGGGCTTGTCCATTTCAGGACTGACACAGATTAATTCTATTGAAAGGGCCGCAAAAAGGTGGGTACCATTGAATCTTTAATCGATCTGGATTGGAATGGCCTTACTCGAGCACCAGAGAAACCCTCTCTGTATGTTCGTGATCCCTTTTTTCGAGAGGGCTGGGAGATTCTACACACTCGCAAAGGTAGCGATGCGTATGATCTTTTGTCAGCTACTGGTATTGTAGTTTTTAAGCCTGAGGCAATAGCATTTAACAAAGTTCATATAGCCTTAAAATTGCTTTCCAACGCAAATATTATTCCGATAGGGAGTATTGCGGTTAAAATCAGTCCTTTGATGTATCGTACTCTCTATGCCTATCAACTTTCGCGGGTTACAGCTATGCGTTTAAGGATTATTGATTTATTGATGGCAAAATCGAAAATTTTGCTTGCATTGTTCAGAGATGTTGGCGGACAACAGATTCCCACTTCCGTAAAGCTGTCTATTTTTAAGGAAGAACCATTACCGAATTTTGAATACTCTTTAAGGAATTCAATGGGAGCTCAAAATAAAATTCTGACTATGATTCATACTTCGGATGAGCCTATAGACGTACTTAGAGAACTATCAGTTTTGTTGGGAGCTAGACAAGGTGTTGATTTCTTGCTTCGGTCTTGGTCTAATACGGTTGATGATATTGAAAGCACGATCAAATTGTGTGTGGATAGCTGCGAAGAGAAACCCGAAAAACTTGGAGATTTATCGTCTGATGGAACTCTGGACAACCTGCATAGTTCCACGCAGGATATACAATTGACAGATAGTTTGACTTGGAATGAACTTATCT
>CAZURU010000800.1:0-1203 GCA_964623585.1 uncultured bacterium | reverse complement strand
GCATCACTTAAGTGGACGTAATGTAAGTAGGTGGCTATCGGTTTAAAATGAGTTTTTACAGATGAAGAATCACTTAAAACGAGAAGTGAAAGCAATAGTCGCTCATCCAGATGATGAGATTTTGGGGCTAGGTGGTACACTACACAAACATTCCAAGAATGGTGACCGAGTCACTGTGCTAATTTGTAGCGGGGGATTTGCCGGTGGTAGAAGACTATCCAAGGCTGAAGAAGTGGCTATGTCGGAAAGACGCAAGATATGTGCACGCAGAGTTGCAAGTCTGATAGGAATTGAGGAAGTGAATTTCTTAGATTTCCAAGACAATAGTTTTGATACGATACCCGCTTTGAGGTTAGCACAAGCTATTGAGTTGCAACTTGCAAGCAAAATGCCAGATATTATCTATACTCATCATTACGGTGACGTTAGCCGAGATCACCGTCTTGTTTACGAAAGCGTTGTAACAGCAACGAGACCTTTCCCTAAACCTGCAAGCAAGGGAGTACGCCTCGTAACCTTCGAAGTTCGGTCTTCTACGGATTGGTCCACGACTATATCCGAACCTTTTGTACCTAATTTTTGGGTAGCATTATCAGACGAAGACCTGTGCAAGAAGATGGAAGCCTTTGAAATATACGCTGAGGAAATGAGACCTTGGCCACATAGCAGGTCTATAATGGCGCATGATGCATTAATAAAACATAGAGGAGCCCAAGTTGGTGTGAATGCTGCCGAAGCGTTTATGGTTTTAAGAGATATTTGGCCTTGATCGTTTTGAAAAATTTTATTTAGAGGCAATTGAATGACGTGAAAAACTTGCATTCTCGTCGTTGTAAGTTCTAAGAAGAACGAACTTCGTCGTTGTAGCTGTGAGAATACGGCACTGATCTTGTTTGTCAAACAGATGAGGTCTCATGAAAAAGTCAGAAGAATCTGCTTGCTCTGGGCACGCAGGCAAGGCTGTCAAGACGCGTATACTGACCAAAAGATCAGCAAGCTACAAGAATGCACAGTATCTTGATCACATTCGTGCAGTCCCCTATTTGGTGCCTGCTAACACTCTCACTTGAAAAGCAAGAATTTCTCGATTAGAGTAATAGGATGAAACCTGCACACTAAGCACGTCATTCGAAGTCTCCCAATGTAAACTGCTTAAAATTCTCAAAAGGAAAAAAGAAAATGTGGACTGAACTGTTAGAAGAT
>CAZURU010000799.1:0-2111 GCA_964623585.1 uncultured bacterium | reverse complement strand
GCCCGATGTAGACATTAGAACGGTTCAACCCCCGTGTTACAGGTGTTTTGACTAATACTTTGCTACCATCTCTTGCTTTGTTGCTTTCTTTTACGAAAAACTTGTTTGTTGCACCTATCCAGTGTGTTGGGATCTTCTCAAGCGTAACATTCTCAAAATCCTCAGTCCAAGGCAGAGAAGGTATAACACGTATTCGTGAAGTTGCGTTCAGTTCCCCAGACTTTGCGGTCACTGTACCAGCATGTGCCCCTGCTACCGGATCAGGTTTGAACTTATTACTGTCTATTGTCCCCGTTAGACCCGTAAGTGTAAATTCTGGTGTTGCGTATACATTTGTCTGTATACCATCCGCATCAAACCCGATAATTTGAAGATCAACCGGTTCTCCTGATGTAGTCGTTTCTGCTGGTGTAAGTAGGATCTCCACAGCAGGTTCTGAACTCATCTTTGAAGTCTCAATTTCTTTGGTTGCACATCCAATCAGCACCAGACTTAACAGAACACCTGCGAAAAGAGTACAGTGTATGGATTCAATGTGCAAGATTCTCTGAAAACTACAATGTTGTTTCATTTAATTCCTCCCGAGGCAGTAAATGCGTTCTTCTGTCGTAAAAAAGACTCTACCGTCAGCAATAGCGGGTGAACCGAATATCTCAACGTAGTGGTCATCTTCGTCGCGAGTAATTTCTTGAACATTTAGAGATTCACAGCTATCTTCCCCTGGTTTAAGGATATGGAACTTTCCGTTGACTTCGGTTATGAATATCATTCCATCAGCCCATACAGGGGATCCTCTTCCGACGGTACCGATGCTATGTTGCCAAAATAAAGCCCCGGTATCAGCATTGAAGCAGTGAAGGTTCGCTGAGTTATCTACCACGTAGAGTCGTCCATCCTTTAGTGTAGGTGATGAATATCCGATACCGACAGCATCTTTACGCCAGAGTTCATGTGTATTGGTGACATCTCCGTTCCCGGTTGCATCTATACAGACGACCCGTCCCATTTTAGTCGTATCTATATTCTCTTCACTATGTGTTGCATAGACCTTTGTCCCCTCAACAATGACAGATGTATTGATGCCGCGTTTACTGAGTTTGAACCCCCAGACCATTTCACCTGTTGTCTGTTTCATTGCGTAGATACTCCCATCAGCGTTGCCGCCGATAATAAGTTTCTGTCCATTGATGTCTGCTACAACGGGTGTAGAATAGGTTGTATCAAGTGGTTTCCCACCAGGCGTTGAAACCCAGACAAGATCACCCTTGTGTTTATCAAATGCATAATACCGATGTCTCGGTATTGCTTGCGCGCCCCAACTCACATTCAGGTAACTAATAACGACCAGATTACCTGCAATTATAGGTGTATGCACGCGTCCACCGTATCCCGATATGCGTCCGTATTCCTCTGTGAGAGAACGGGACCAAAGAATATCACCATCTTTGCTGAAACAGAAGAAGAGACCTTGAACACCGTGCACATAGATATTACCTGTTTCTGGATCTCCGGTTGGATTTGTCCACCCTACGCGATTGAATGTAATCGTCGTATGAAAAACGTTGAACTTATGATCCCACAACATATCACCGGTTTTTGTATCAAAGCATGCGATCCGTTCCTGTTCCGTGATATCTTTACCGATTCGCCCGACCACGTAGACTCTGTTGTTGAGAACTACAGGTGTGGAACGACCTATAAAATTTTCCTGCCAAAGTATGTTTTCCCCATCTAATGACCATGTTGAGATTAAACCTGTTTCAGCAGATGTTCCGTTCTGGTTGGGACCTCGCCAACTTGACCAATCATCTGCGTATGCAATCATTGGGGTAAAAACCAGCAGTAAAAAAATAAATATCCGATTAATAATCGGTTTAAAATAGTGCAAACTACTTCCTCCTATATGCTTAATTGTCTGTATTTTTTAAGACGATGAAAATTGACTAATGTTTAAATTCTATATAGACAAACGGCACCAAGATATGTTTGAAAAAAACCGAGGACATTCCCATCCTATGTTATATTATACCACTTCTAATTGAAAATGTTGCTTTATTGTAGCACAAACTTTTAGTTTGTGCCGTTCCCCGTTTCATTTCTAAACAGCGGGT
>CAZURU010000798.1:0-2113 GCA_964623585.1 uncultured bacterium | reverse complement strand
TCGCAGCGATCTCGTCAACAGCCGGCGTTCTGCAAATCGGCGCACCGTTGCAACCAAGTGAATCAAAACGTTGCTGGTCAGTCAGAAGAAAGAGGATATTGGGTTGTTGTGCCATATTACTCCTTTTCGCAAAATCTGTGAGTCTTGAAATATTGTTGATGAGATTGGTTCTCTTGGAATCTATACCTCAGAGTGCCTGGTGGTTGTCGTCTCCAAAGATGGTGCGATTTCCGATGTTTATACCTTATTTATAATTACCTTTCTAAATGTTAGAGATACCCGTCGGTTTCTGTCACGCCTCTCTCCTTCCCATTCGTCCCATTTTCTAGCTGCAATACTGTGCAACCATCCATATCTCGCTTCACCTCTCAGAACAACAAGGCTTCTTGGCTCAAGCCAGACAGGTATTTTTTGGGTTTTGTCTAATTTGTTTGTGAAATTCATGATGCAACCGGAACCCAAACTTAAAGAGATGATTGTATCCTTGAAACAGGGTTCACAATCAATATGTGCTGAAATCCCTTGCCCAGGAAGGTATTCATTGACAATCACCTGATCCGCTACTTCTGGCATATATTCATCTTGATGCAATTTTTTGCTTAGGTTCTTCAACCATTCTGGTAACTCACCAACACGCATGCTCATATCCACCTTACGCGCTCTGTAGTTATACTTGAAGCCGTAATGCTGAACGCGACGCTTTAAGTCGTCAAGCCAAAGTTCGTTGTCAACATGTGCTAATAACGCACCATGTTCATCCGCTGTGATATAATTTTTTATATACAGCAATCCCGGAACTTCTTCAATCCATACCTCTTCTTTTTCTCTTTTTTCTCCAAGAAATGACTGAGGTACTTGCTTATTTGGTTCTGGTAGTTCCAGATTGAATTCGAGTTGTTCTGCCTGTTCTACCATGGTTAGACTCCTTTGAAAAATTGTCGGTTACCTAATATATCATAGGACACATTCCGAGTATCCGCTGGTCCAATCTGCATTAACTTCTGATATTTTACAGAGGCGATTTTCGGGTAACCTGGAACAGTAAAATTAATAGAGGGGAGATCGCGTTTGAGTTTATTCCAATTTCGATTAAATCCTTTGGCATTCTGATATACCATCCAAATTTCATAGTTGTGGTTCTCTTTTACCACCTCTTGGAGTACACTGATTAATGCACGGATGTCTCCTTTAAATGTCTTTTCGGCGAGCAGGTAACTAAAATTAAATACAATCAAGGTATCATCATAGTTTCCCATTTCAATATGATCTAATCTATCCAATATATCATCGTATTCAGATACTGGCCATCCTTTTACAAAACGTTCACCACTTGTATGGTCTCCGTCAGGACCACATTTGTTAATTTTGATTGCCATGTCAAGCATCTTTTTCGATATATCAAAACCTATATAAGTAACGTCAGTATAGGTAATGTTAAGCTGTTCTGCTGCAGCCCAAAACGCAATACCTGAAGTTAATGGTCCACAGCCAAAGTCGATAAATACTATGTTTTTCCTTTCGATTACAGATTTATATTCCATGAGGTGCGTTTTGTAAAGGTGATAAGAACTATAGAGATGCATAGGCATATAAATGGCACAATAAAGCAATACCTTATCTTCTGGAGTATACTCCTTATTGCGATATGATGATGAAACATTGAAATTTATACTTCCACGTTCCAATACCCTTTCTCTTAGTCCTACCATATAATCTATGTTGCTATCAGCTTCATAGATACTTGCCTCTTCCGGCATACTGTCCTTAAACGGAACTATTATACATGTTTCAAACAACTGCTGAAGGCTATTACTGGGTTTATAGTATTCGTCGTTGTCATCTGTATCAATGTAATTAGTGTACGGCATTTTCAGTCTCCGCTCAATAAAATCAGGTTGTTTTGGGAACAGCGCACAATCTGCAAAGCGAGGAAGGATTTCCGATTGCCGTGAGAATCCATTTTCTCATAAATTGAATTGTAGTTCCAAGAACATTAGCACCAGCATCTGCCTCAAGGTTCAAGTGGGTTCGGAGACGATAGCGATATTTTTCGGTCCCTTGAAACCGAGTTCAATTCGTTCAAATCGGATTGAATGTTCTCGGTAGAAGTCCT
>CAZURU010000797.1:0-2118 GCA_964623585.1 uncultured bacterium | reverse complement strand
AGAGCATCAACTGGCCCCGTGCCGAAAACAGCGAGTATATTCTCGCGGCAGGCAATGCCCGCCCTTTAGATCAGGCGGTTCAACACGCAACGACGGAGCTGCTTCGATGGTTAGGTGAACTCGGTTTAGAGAAACGTGCGGCACACATCTTGTTGGGGCAAGCGGTAGCGTATGATATGGGTAACGTGTTCGATCCGGCATATACGATGGTCTGTAAAATCAAAAAGTCTATTCTACACGATATTGGGATTATGTAGTGTGTTTGGGAGGCGTTTATATGACTAAAGAAGATTCGGATTTGCAGTCAGGATAGGGATTTCCTGAGTTTTAAAATCGCTGTCGTTTGTTATTAGCGTGAATCCGTTGTTTTTGCAGATTTCTGTTATTACTTGGTCATTGAAGTCGTAATCACCGGTGGCATAATCATTAAGAAGATTACCTATATCCAATAACTCAAAACCACTTTCGATCCGCGTACAATACTTCAGAACACGCCTGACATCAGCAGCGATATCTTTAGCGACTGGTTTGAAATCTGAACTATTGCGAAAATCTTTGAAATTCCTGATTTGGGGTGCGATAATTCCCCATTTCACTCTAGCGTAGCTGTTGATGTATTCGGAAACGACAAGAACATCAATATAAATTTGGCTTTTTGCTTTCAATATCTGGTTAAAAACCTTGGAGTAAGTGATTCTCCAATAAGATTTGGATTTGTGGGGACCATCCAGATACAACCAGATATTAGCATCTAGGAATAGTTTGTCTTGAGGGGTGAAGTTGTAGCGACGCACGTCTGTCGCTTTATGTTTCATCGTCTTCATCCCCTAACACCTCCTGAATTACTTGATTGAATCTTTTCGGATCTTTGAAGTACAACTTAGCATTGTCAACGACGCGCTTTAACAATGCAAGATCGTCTTGCTCTATATTCTCCACTTTTAAAAGAGACCGAATTTTTTCTTCACTGAATGTTCCATATAGTTGACCGATTGCTGCGCTCAAGAATGCTGAAGTAAGTGCTGTAACATTGTGAAATGACAGGACAACGCACCGATTTTTTTCGATAGCAGTGTTAAGGCGGTCATAAACCTTCTGCCCATCGCTAGAAGCGACACACAAGGGATCACCAACTACTTCAAATATGGATATTCTGATGTCTTCTGACATGGCTATCTCCTTAAAAGATGTTTTCTGGGTTTAGTTCGGAAGCCAGTTTGTAAGTACTCGTATCTGCCGTATTAATTTCTACGCTAACAACTGTACCGGGAAACGGATAATTTAAAGATCTGGTTACTATTTTGCCGTCTCTCCGTCGCCAATAGCCAGCATCCGACACAATCCGAATACAACCATCATTCAAGTCAATAAAATCACAGAGTATCTTCAATCCCAATCCACCTGGTACACCCGGTAATTTGCTATTCTTGGTTGTATTAAACTCTTTAGTTGCCCAGATAATTGCCTCTTCTGGTGAAAATTTAAATCCAGTATAGTCTTCTATATTTTGAGATATCCCAATTCCTAAGTCTGCTACTGTAAAATCAAGTCGATTTCGTTTAGGGAAAAACTGCCCACAACTAAAAATTCCTAACTGAGTCTCCGAATGCAATACCGCATTGCTAAATATCTCAAAAATGCTTCCTCGGAATCTTTTTAGCAATCCTAATGTCATTGCAGGTATCTCAGAACGATGTATTAATTCCTCTTCAATATAGTTGGCAAAATAGTGGTCATCTTCAACATCAAACCGTCGATAAGCAATAGTTGTTTCATACTGGTCCGGGATTCTGGCCCGCCCATAATGGCTGAGAAAACCGTTCTTTGACAGAATTCTTTCAACCCTTTGTGGGATATGAACTAAACTAACTTCGTTTAATCTGGCTCCCAAACTGTAGAGAATCGCGCCAAACGCCGCGCACATGTCAGCATCAAACCAATCAGTTTCCTTCATATCAATCTCAATATCATCAAGAACGTACTCTTTGGTTTGTTCATAGAGATATGATAGTGTTTTAAAACTTGAGTTGTTGTGACGAATCTGTGGTATGGAGAATCTCACACTGATACCTCAACAATCGTCATTGTATCATTACCAAAAATGTCAACGACCTTGAC
>CAZURU010000796.1:0-2126 GCA_964623585.1 uncultured bacterium | reverse complement strand
GCTTGTAGTGCGTACCGATATATACTTAGGACTTACGCACTTCCTCTTAAAGTCCGCCTGATAAGGAGGATTTAGGGGGTTAAATCACTGAATTGACGTTCTCCCTATGCTAAAGCAAAGGGATTCATATTGTGAGTGATGATGAGTGTTAAAATTTTTGACAACTCGGTTCATTTTGCGGTATCATTAAATTATCACGCATTTTGAAAAAGGCTGATCCCCCAAAGATCAGCCTTAATTCAGTTATTTTAAACAAAGGAGAAAAAATGTTTAGCTATGGACGTTTACCAAACGGTCAGCAATTTTTCATTTTTCCCAATGAGTCTTTCAAAGAAACAATGGAATTTTATTTAATGGAAACATTAAAACAAACCCCAGAAATATTCTTTGAAATTGTGTGATCTAAATCACGATATATTAATGGACGATTATGTTAGATTGGGCTTGTATTTTCTTATGCAAGCCCCTTAATATATTTTTTATCTCTGTGCATCTCATCGGTGAGAGTATATCATGCATTTTTAAAAATTGCAAGATTAAAGTTTGTTAAGTATTTAGAAAAACGCAAGTTGACTTTCGATAGTTTGCGTATACTCCTTATATTTTTGACCTTCGACGTATTCCTTCAAAGCTTCCAAAGTTACGCCTCCAGTCGATGCAACGAATTTAGAATTAGTCCACAAAGCCCGAACACGTTTCAATCCGAAAAACTCACGGCGTATCATATACGAAGTATAGCCCTTAATTTGCCCTACAATTTTAGTAACAGCATATTTTGGTTCAACTGATATGAGTAAATGCACGTGTTCTGGCATTGTTTCAAGTGCAGTTAGTGTATAGTTGTAATCCTCTTGTTTTTCAATTATGAGTTCTTTTAGGCGGTTCTGTATAGCGTTTGTTAGAATTTGTTTTCTATATTTGGTGCAGAATATGACGTGAAAATCGCACGCCCAGACATAGTTATGGGCAGACTTGTATCGTGGTTCGGAGCGGATAGATTCAAACATTTTTGTTTTCCTGTTTATTTTGCGATATGTGTTAATTATACACGATTACTTATTAAATTGCAACTATATTTTAGTTTAGTGTGTTAATATCACAATGAAAAACACCGGGCAATTATCACATTGTCCGGTGTTTTCTGTGGGATTGTGATTATACTACAATTTTTTGCGGTTGTCAAGTTAAAATCAATCAGTGCAAAAATAGTTAATCAAGGGTTCACAAACTTTCATGAACGCCTCTCTTTCTTCTGGAGAGAACGACGTTAAACAGATTTGATGCTCGTTCTCAAGTGATTTCACGGTTCGCACGAAATCACGAAGTACCCCAACATCTTCATTAAGCCCGCCTCCACCTTCATTCAGGTCAGGATCGCAGACAGAATATTCACTCGGAATATTCACAAATTTTCACCTCCTTTCATCTTAAAAATCAAAAAAGTTAAGGGTTATTAGATTGTTCACGCTATTACTACGCCGAAACACGGAAACGACATTTCCGCTTGGAAACATCGCTTTCGTGTTAAGCCCACGTAGAGAAATGGTTAACTCCATCGGTTTGCACCCTGATGTTTGTAGGTTCGATTCCTATCGTGGGCTTCATATTTCAAGCAAAGACAGGAATCAAGAAATGGGCTAAGTCGTTAGACTTATCACCACGCGCTGAGGGTTGCATCTCCAGTATGAGCGGGTTCGATTCCTGCCTTCACCTTTATTATATTGATGTCTGAAATCAGTTAGCATCGCAAGGTAATATAGTTATTACTCTCTACTCAGTAGTATCAGGATAAAGAAAACAATAAATGCAATTATCCAGCTAAGATAGCGATCAACAAAATCAAGAATTTTATCACTTGTTTTAGCTTTCATTTTATTGTTCTCCGTTTCAATGCTCCCCAAGTTGTTAGTTTCTTTTTTCTTATTGCAATAGCAGGTGCAGCTGCAGCGATTGCTTCGTGTGCCTTTGCTTTTACTAACAGAATATCTAATTCATTGGTTATGCCGTCGTTATTAACATCTGTATCATACAGAATTGAAGTCTGCATAGCCATTCTCACTAAACGCACATCAGATAAATCAACAAGCCCATCATTGTTTATATCAGCATCAAAATCAGTTTCATTA
>CAZURU010000795.1:0-2130 GCA_964623585.1 uncultured bacterium | reverse complement strand
CCTGTCGCACCTCAATTAACCCCGATCTCTCACAGGCTGCCGTTGAAGAAATGCTCATCCAGCATATCCTCACCGAACGAATATTCCTCAAAGTCTTTGACAGGTCAGATTTTACAAGCCGAAACATTATTGCTATTGAAATTGAAAAGGTCAGTAAAGCACTCATGCAGCATTCGGTGAGTCGCGACGAGTTTCTCAGACCCTTGAACCCATTCTATACTGCTATCGAAGACGCTGCTACTCATTGTAAAGATTTCTCAGAAAAACAACACTTTCTCAACACCGTCTATGAAAAGTTTTTTCAAGAGTATTCTGAGGATACGGCAGACACCCACGGTATTGTTTATACGCCCCAACCGATTGTTGATTTTATGGTGAACAGCGTTGAATATCTCCTGAAGACCGAGTTCAACCGATCTCTGTCAGATACTGGCGTGCATATTATAGACCCGTTTGTCGGCACAGGCAATTTTATTGTCCGCCTCATGCAGGACATCCAAAAAATAGCATTGGAGGATAAATATAGGTATGAGCTGCACTGCAACGAAATTCTGTTACTACCTTATTACATTGCTAATCTGAATATCGAGCAAGAGTTTTTGAATCATACAAAGACATATCTACGCTTTGAAGGAATAGCCTTCGCTGATACCTTTGAGTTGTTTGATCAATCCCAAGAGGAACTTTTTACCAAGGAAAACACAAAACGGGTAGAACAGCAGAAAGCAAAGGACATGTTTGTGGTCATCGGCAATCCACCCTACAATGCTGGACAACAAAATGAAAACGACAATAATAAAAATCGTAAATATCCAGCACTCGACAAACAGATCAAGAATACGTATGTAAAAGATTCCAAAGCACAATTGCCATATAACCTATACGATCCGTTTGTGCGAGCGTTCCGATGGGCATCAGAACGAATTGGAGATTCTGGTATCGTTGCATTTGTAACAAACAACAGTTTTATTGCAGACTGGACGTTCGATGGGATGCGTAAACACCTTGCTCAAGAATTCAATGCGCTGTATCTACTTAATTTAGGTGGAAACATTCGTAAGGGACAACCAGCGGATTCTAATGTGTTTGCCCCAAAGTCTACAGTTGGTGTAAGTATCGCAATACTTGTGAGAACTGGAAAACCTGTTGACTCTCCGCGTGTCTTTTACAACGACGAAGCAGAACAAGGAAGCAAGACAGAGAAGTTTCATTTTCTTAAGACGCATAAAAACGTAAGCAACGTCAAGTGGCGAAAACGGCAGCCCGATGAAAAACACACATGGCTCACTAAGGGTCTCCATGACGATTTTGATACCCTTATTCCAATGGGAACTAAAGAGGTGAAAAAGGAAAAAGGTACTGCGAAAACTGCCGAGGGTGTAATTTTCAAAAATTTCAGTCTCGGTGTGTCAACCAATCGAGATGTCTGGGTTTACAACTTCAATCAAGACGCACTCCGTGATAATGTGCAACGCATGCGGGAAACTTATACAGCAGAGGTGGACCGCTGGAGACGTCAGGTTATCGAATGGAAACGTGGAAACGCCCCAGAACCTCAAGTTGACGACTTTGTTTTATCTGATGCTACCAAAATAAAGTGGAGCCGCGACTTAAAGAGGAAACTAAAGCGAGCGGCAATCACCGAATATGCTAACCACAAGATAAGGACATCTCTATACCGCCCATTTACTAAGGCTAATCTATTTCTTGACAAAATTCTAATCGACAGCCTCGGACAGTTTCCTACCATATTTCCGACCCTTGAAACAGAAACGGAAAATCGAGTGATAATCGTCAGTGATCACGGGTTTCGCTCAGGTTTCAATGTTCTCATGGCAAATCTGATCCCGGACCTCCATATACTTGCAGCAAGTGATGGTTTTCAGTGCTTCCCTTTCTACACCTATAGCAAGGATGGCAAAATCCGTCACGAAAACATCACTGACTGGGCTTTAAAAAAGTTTCAGAACAACTATGGGGACAACAGAATAAGCAAGTGGGACATCTTCTACTATAACTATGGCATTCTACACCATCCAGATTATCGAGGGAAGTATCGGGAAGATCTCAAGCGCAGCCTACCTCGTATCCCTTTCTCTGAGGATTTCTGGGCATTTGCGAAAGCTGGAG
>CAZURU010000794.1:0-2132 GCA_964623585.1 uncultured bacterium | reverse complement strand
CACAGGCGTTAGCAGACTATCGAAAAGAGAGTCTGTCAACGAGTTATCAGAAACAGAGGACAGTACTTGAGCAGAAACTGATACAAGCAACTGAGCCGAACATTCAACGAATGCGGCGAAGCCAACTCGACAACGTTGAAGTAGATTACCGGCGGCGCATCCAAGAATTTGACAAAGCAATAGCACAAGCGGATATTACATCAGAACCCGTGGCTTATGGCGTTCTTGAAGTGGAAGCAGAGGTTTAAAAAATCATTTTTTTCTTTCCCAAAAGATTTTCTGTCATAGTGAGACGATGTTTCTATGCTCTACTAAGAAAAAAATTATGTGCTATTTTTTTTTATTTTTCAATGTTTCACAGTTGGAAAAAAAGATGTCAAAGGAGTAATCTGTCATGTCAAGTGAGCAATTTAAACACATTCAGAAAATTCGCCAGACTTATCGTGACGACAGCGAGTTGTCAAAGACTAACCAAATCAATCTTATTAAAATTATAGCGGAGGATCTTAACAACACAGATGCTCACTTTATTTTTGAATTAATTCAGAACGCTGAAGATAACAAGTATGTAGAACCTGTTCCATATATTTCCTTCAGATTAACAAAAACTGATCCTACCTATACTGACGGATCTGAAGGGGCATTGATCGTCGAAAACAATGAAGTGGGCTTTAATCATAACGATGTGAATACAATCTGTGCAGCGGCTCAAAGCGAGAAAAAAAAGAAACATGAATATATTGGTGAAAAAGGAATAGGTTTTAAATCTGTTTTTCGCGTAACGGAAAACCCTCACATTTTTTCTAACGGTTACCGTTTCTGTTTGCCAAAGTCTGATGAGGAAACTGGACTTGGATACATCGTGCCACAATGGATTGATATTCCACCGAAAGGACTAGATTTTTCTAAGACTCAAATCATCCTACCGTTGAATAAAACGGACTTTGGCTATGATAAAATTGAGGATATGCTCCAAGATATTGAACCTGAAACCAGCCTATTTCTTTCTAAACTTCAAGAGATCCGGATTAAAACAGATACCGGAACCGATCTGACAATTTTGAAAAACGACTCCGCTAAGCCCAAAGTTGAAATTCTAATTGAAGGTAAAAAGCAAGATCAATTTTTTTCTGTCGTCAATGATTTCTTAGTGTGCACACAAACCTTTCATAAACCTGCACATATTTATCAGGAAAAACGTGAAGGCATTGAAAAACGGGATGTATCAATAGCATTTCAATTGGATGAGGATTCTATTAGGCTTGGAAAAATTTTTGCTTATTTGCCAGTCAAGCCCGTGGATTTTCCATTTTTAATTAACGCTGATTTTATTTTAACGAGTTCGCGACAGGATATTCATCAAGATTCTCCTTGGAATCATTGGTTGATTGATTGCATGGCAGATGTAATTGCCACCAAGTTATTACCTTTATTAAAAGAATGGAAGCTTTTAAGTGTTAATTTCCTTGACACACTTCTCAGCAAGTTTAACGATATACCTAAAAAAGAAGAAGATATACCTGAAGAAGAAAAATTTTTATATGCCCCTGTTTTTAGTAGGCTCCGTGAGACCTTTATGAACGAGGAATTGCTGCCAGCAAATGATGGGACATTTGCATCCGCTCAAAATGCGGTGCTTGCTCGCTCCGCCGCACTTAGAAATCTGATTAACCATGATCAATTGGACTTCTTATTTTCCCATTCTGATATTGAATCTGAGAGTGAACTGAAGTGGTTGTCTGCGGACATTACGCAAGACCTTGTTCCAAACCTCCGAAAGTATCTTATGGATTGTCTCCAAATTACGGAGGTAAGACCTGAAACATTCGCTAATGAGTTATCTGAAGATTTTCTATCCATGCAGACTGACGTGTGGTTTGTTGAATTGTATGTGTTTTTATTAGGACAATCGGCATTGTGGAATTCCACAAGTATCCTCCGGACTAAACCTATCTTGAGCAAACCCATTTTACGCCTTGAAAACGGAACACACGTTAATCCTCCTAAAGATAAATTATCTTCGGATGTTTATTTATCGCTTAATTCAGAAGTTGATCCTTCGTTACCAATCGTGAAATTGAGTATTTCTCAAGATGATGGTGCCCTTAAGTTTCTTAAAGGATTGGAAATAC
>CAZURU010000793.1:0-2134 GCA_964623585.1 uncultured bacterium | reverse complement strand
TTCTCTACTAAAAACCAAGCCAATGTTTATACCTCATTCTCGTCTTCAAGAGGTTCCCAGTCCTCGGCATTGAGTGCTTTGATGCGCGGACGGAAGACCTTGTCAAACAACTCCAGTTTCGATGTCAGCCATTCATGTTGCTTTTGCCAATCGGTTTCATCTGTTGGGTCAGTGTTTCCCTTCTTCAAAGACACTCGATTACTTTCGTACTGCAGGAGTTCTGCCCATTCAAGCGACTCACCAAATTCTTCCTCAATGTCATCCCGTTGTGCCTTTAACAAGTGAAAGTGTGATGTAGCGTTTTGCCCTTTTGTATAAAGTCGAATGCCAATCTCCGATTTTTGTTCGCTTATTCTTGGTTCTAAGCTGAAGTTGGTACGTCCTATACTAAAAATTAGATAGTTCCAGGGCCCCGGTTTTGGACATCGAAGTTGGCTGCCTTTCTGAATCATATAGTCTCGAAATTCGATCCAGAATCTTTCCTTCTGTAATTGCTTTTTGGAAAGTTCACTGTTCACGGCACGTTGTGTGTTCTGACTCACCGTGCGACTCCAATCATTGGGGTTAGAAACAACTTCAAATTGTGGGGCGCGGGCAGAATCTCCAATCTGCCAGACTTTCACTTCTATCCCAAAATACTGGAAATCATCCTTTGTAATTTCGTTGAGCCGGTCGAGTGCAGCGCGGTGCTCTTCTCGAAATTCCTTTGCGATCCAGATAACCGTGTGGATATCTAAGCCCGCTGAATAGGTCAGCGTTTGACCGAGATGACTGTGATCTGTTCCTTCCAATTGGTTTTCAATCAGCACCCGCGAGCCGTCCGCTGCATTCCTGCACAGGATGTCCGCTCGGAAATCCCCAACATTTATCTCTTGCCCCTCCAGCTCGAGTTCCAAGCCTAAGGTTTCACTGAGGAGTTCGAGATTCTCTTCTTCTGCGAGCCATGGGGTGAAGTCTCCTGCCTCGTCTTGCCAAATATCGCGGAGTTCAACGGGTCGAAGTCGGTCTAATTTCGGCATAAAAGGGTGTTTCCTTTGTCTCAATGTTGGAATCAAGATAACATATTTGATTTTTTACAATCGGATTGTTAATACACGCAGAGGAAGTGAGTCAGCGTCATTATCTGCCGGTAATGCTGCATCCTAAATGATTTAAGAGCATAACGACCAACGCGATAATCAAAGGAATCGCAAGGAAGCCCCAATTGGTCATTCTATCCATCCATTTTTCCATCTGTCTTTTCTCCTTTGTCTGAACTTTTTTCTATTCTATACCATTTTGTTAAGTCATAAAAGAAAAAATACAATAAAAACACAGGATAAAACATAAACAGCGCAAAATTTTTTTCGGGTAAATTACGTAATCCGAGCCACATTAAGCCTGAAAAGAAGAGAAAAAAGAGACTTGGGGTCGTGAGTTCAATCAGAGATCTTTGCCAATAAGTGGTGCCTTTCTCTATCTCACCGAGAAATCCTACCTCACTTTTGAAGAATTTATATTCTAACACATCTTCCAGTTGATCTAACGCTTTATATTTTCTTGAGTTGACTCGGAGGTACGCATTTATCGACAAACACCAAATCCAAGACAAAGTTATCCCCAAGATCCCAAGACTGACGATAATCCATTCAACAGACACTATATCTACCAAGTCTTTTGGCAATTTATCAAGGTTCTGTAAGAGTGCCGAAAAAATGACGGTAAGCGCAGACATCACTAATAGATAGAAGCGGTTAGTTGTTGTCCGTCGGTTGCTTATGTTGTTCGCCTGTTGTACTTGGAGTTTGTATATCTCTATGAACCGATCCTGTTTGCGCTCTAATCCCTCTTGCTTGTCATCCATCTTAATGTGCCCTCTCTTTAGGCAAAAATCTACCGCTTCAGCTTATAGATCGTTCATCTTGAGATGCCAAAGGTGCGTCCGGCGGCTTTACTACCCCTTATTGACGAAATTGAGGACGCTTTTGCGTAAATCTGTTGAATATGCCATCATAATAAACACTAACATGAATCTCAGAATGTGTAAACTTATTTTAGGAATCTATTATAAATCAAGGACACACAAACTTCCCAAGAATCTTCCGGACAGACGCACCAGTCGCAGACGGAAGATTTGCAGCCTGTCCATGAAGTG
>CAZURU010000792.1:0-2137 GCA_964623585.1 uncultured bacterium | reverse complement strand
AAATATAATTTTACTGTATCTCAAAAACTTGAGATACATCATGCTCTCGCCTACAACTATGAGAAACTGGGAAACCGACCCAAAGCTGTAGGAAACTATGTGAGGGTTATTACAAACAATTACCCACTGGCAGATAGTGCTACCTACCGACTCGCTAAGCTATATGAAGGTATGAACAACGAACCAAAAGCAATTAAATGGTACACAAGACTCATCAACGACTACCCCAAAAACCCTTACAGTGAAGAAGCTATCTGGAACCTCGTACAACTTCACTTAGAACAGAGTCAATACGAAAAAACAAAAGTACTCCTCACAAATATTAAAGATACAACTCAAAATCAGCGAGAAGTAAAATACGCATTAGCACGATGTGAGGAAGGATTAGAAAGATACGACACAGCATTCAAAATACATCAAAAACTTATTGCAGAACAACAATCTGATAAGGTTGCTGAAAAAGTTGTCCGTAAGTTGAAAATGCTCGCTTCTGACCACTCCTATCTGAAACTGACAACACAAGATCAATTAAATTGTGGATTGGTACAATATTATCAAGGTAATTGGAAGTCTGCTATTAATGAATTGACGCCTCTATCCAAAAATTCCGATGTAAAAATGAAAGGACGCGCACTCTACTATATCGCACAAAGCAATAAATCACGAAAATGGTACAACACCGCTACAAAAAACTACAACTATGTAATCGCCCTCGGCAACAAGACTGAATATCTCACCCGTGCACATTATCAGAGCGCACAATGTTATAAGCTAAAAGGCAGCCTCACAACTGCGGTAAAACGCCTCGAGAATTTTGTCAAAACATATCCATGGAGTGAACTTGTAGATAATGCTTTATACGACATCGCACAAATTCATGAAAGAAGGGAAAAACCTGAATTAGCATTAAATGCATATTCACGACTTATTGATGTAGCACCCGGCAGCGATTACGCAGATTGGGCAGCATGGCGTATTGGATGGGAACGATTCGATAGAAAACAGTATGAAGAAAGTTATAAGGCGTTCAAAGGACTAAAAGAAAACTTCCCCGGAAACCGATATGCAATGGGAGCACACTTCTGGATGGCAAAAATACGAGAACGCCAGAATAAACCTGAAATTGCAAAAGAGATTTATGAAGAAGTCGCAAAAGCACGCTATTGGTATTATAGCGCAAGAGCAAAAGAAATTCTAAACTTCAAAACCTCAGAATTAGAACCAAAAGCAATTCAGGATGAAAAACTACCAAAAAAAGAAGCATGTCCTGAAAACCTGCCGATATTGATGAAACTCAGATTATATGAAGACGCAGTTTATCAATTAACACATTATATCCAACAGAACAGACATGCCGCAAAAGAATGCTATTTTGCTTTGGTGACATGCTATGAAGCAATGGAAAAGTATGACAAAGCAAGGGAAGTCGCTGATAACGCTCTAATGAGTCCAGCATTCCAAAACCAAGCAACTGGAGATCTTGCTAAACTGCGAAAATTCCTATACCCTCTTCACTACCAATATCTGGTGGAAAAATATGCTGAAAAGTATGAAGTCAATGCAGCTCTTATATACGCAATGATATTAGAAGAAAGCAGGTACCGATCAGACGCTATCAGTTGGGCAGGGGCAATCGGACTCATGCAAATTATGCCTTCTACAGGTAGAGAACTTGCACGGCAACTCAATATACGACGTTTCCGCACATCAATGCTAAAAGACCCTGAAATCAATATACGCATGGGTACAAAATACATCGGCTATCTCAACTCAATCTTTGACGATAACGCAATGCTCGTATCTGGCGCATACAATGGTGGTCCAGGACGAATGAAACGGTGGTTAGATTCAAAAAACATCAAAGATATTGATGAATTTGTTGAGAAAATTACAATCCGAGAAACACGGCTGCACATCAAAAAGGTCATTAACAGTTACGACAATTACGTTGAGATTTACGGGCAACCCGAAGCTCCAGCAGTCAAATCCGCCCTGAATGTTCCAACACATCAAAGAAAACAATCGTTAACTAAATACACTTTAGTCCCATCTGAAGATTAAAACTATAGTGAACTTTAGAATTAATACCATTTCTAAATGAAAATGCCTCTTTACTGTAGCACATTCTGTTAGATTG
>CAZURU010000791.1:0-2147 GCA_964623585.1 uncultured bacterium | reverse complement strand
GAACCCCAATACCGAGATGCAACAGAACTGAAATAAGGAATGCTTTGCTGGATTTCGATTTCATTTTTTTAATTTTACCTTGCGGTTCGATCAGGTGAGTCGAATAAACGACGATTCTCTGTCAAAAAAAAACTAAAAAATCCGAATAGAAATAGGAGCCTGTTTCGCTGACCTTGACCCGCATATCACTTGTGGCAGCTTTACACTTCCCGCCTTGCAATTGGGTCCGAAGTTCACCAAAAATGTCCCCGGTGATGAAATTATGTGCGAAACTTGCCCCCGACATCGCGACGATTTCGCCACTGAGGTACTCGTGTTTCGTAAGTGCTTTACGTTCAAAAGCAAGGTATTCTTCGGGTGTCAGATAAGTTCTTGCTGCAATAGATGACATGAGTACCTCGATGAATTAATTGTACATGTAAGTCTGTATCTGTAATGTTGGCACAACATAACAGAAAATATCACCTGCCTTATACCTTTTCCGCACTTCGTAGGCAGTATTCATCGTATAAGTTTCATCTAAGTGTAAAACTGCCTCCATGTTATCAGTTTTTAAAAAATCAACATGCCCCTTACTCTCAATATGTTCTGGATACGCTTCTAACAATTGTTCTTTTGATGTCACTGTAATATGCTCGTCGCAAACGACATGTGACATCTCGTTGCCATAATGCCGCGTCTTATGCCCAACTGACTTGAGTATCCAAGAGAGTTTGCGCGTTTTTTGTGCAAACGCATCACATGAAAAATCACGATGGGTCGGTGTCCGCGACACGCTGAAAAGATCAAACGTTAGCGGTTGATGATCTCCAGGTTTTGTAAAAAAAGGATTTTTTATATCCATCTATCTTCTAACTCCTTTTTAACCGATTTTATCTTTTTTATCTCAACACTACCAAGTGGAATACAATAGTGGTGTAAAGTTCGACAATAAAATATAAACCTATCTGATTTTAGCCAATATCCCACCCTAATACCAAACCTTGCCAAACGACAAAGAAATCTTTTACACATATAAAACTAAACTCCTTAGCGCATTTTTAGACTTCCCCAAGTTGTAATATTCACTCTTTTTTTGCCTGGGGCTGCGGCAGCAATCGCTTGCATCGCAATAGACTTAACAATGTGCAAATCCACTTCATCCGTAACGCCATCGTTGTTTAAGTCAGTATCATACGACGTTGGATTCAACATACCGCTACGGACGATCATGACATCGTAGAGATCAACATATCCGTCGTCATTAACATCAGCATCTATTTTTACTGAAGTGACTTCTACCAATGCTGGCATAGGAGACGTTACGGTGATACCCATTATTTCAGCCATCGATTCCACATATTGCCGATCCATAACGTCCACTGCATCATACCATTCCTGCATATATTCAGACATCTTACTATCTGTTAGAGGCATTTTTCTAACAGCATTCCATGCTTCAGGATTTTCTTCAAAAATCGGAAGAAATTTATACGTGAGCTGTGCAGCGATATTGTATGGACCTATTTTACCTGTTTTTTCAAAACTCTCTCTGTAAGAATCTTCATGTTCTTTTAGCCATTCGGCACCAGTTCCATTGTAAGTAGGAGAACGATCAAAATACCATTTTCCCCAATGTACAAAATTATCGCTAAAAAAGACTCCTGTCTGTTTATCAATTACACCGAACGGTGAATCATCTTTCCAAGTCTCTCCCATGCGACGTAATGTCCACACCACTGCCATTTCAGCAATCGCTTCTTTAAACCAAATATTTGCATTTTTTACAATAACCGTATCCTTTTGTAAAATATGCGTAAATTCATGAGAAAATTGAGTTATGAAATAGGCAACTTCTTGTGCATGAACATACAAATCAATTATAAGCTGTATCCCCATTTTAAACTTCACATCAGGGTCTACTATATCAAGTGTTAGAAAACTATTACCAGTAAAAGTCCGAGACACATTTACTGCCTCATTTATCTCATTTTCAGGACGCAAATGTTCCTCAAAATGATCCGCAATATTCTGACACAACGTTTCCACATCCGCATCCGAGATAGGTCCCCAATCCGGCGAGGGCTTCACAATAATCTCTAACTTAGCATACCCTAAATTGACACACAGAAACAAAACCAATACAAAGCAAAACTTTCTCAAAAAAC
>CAZURU010000790.1:0-2150 GCA_964623585.1 uncultured bacterium | reverse complement strand
ACCATGCCTTTTCAAGTAACATCCTTCATCAGTGGGGATTATGCAAGATAGTGCCGGAAAATCGCTTGACCTGTGTGATATTATACTCTATTGTTTTTTCACTTAACATAAGGAGCCTAACATGTCTATGATGTCAGCGACTCCACCAGAGGAGACTGAAGCCTCTTGGTTAGTTCGTCAATCATTACTAAGCCGCTTTGAGGAAAAAGGTCATGCTTGTCTGGATGATTATTCCCGCAAAGAACCTGAATCCCTTGCACCACCACAAGAGGACGAACCAGTTCGCTGGATAAAGGCTAATTTGCCTTTACTTGGCGGACATCACATTGTTACCTTTGAGGAATTTCGAGACGGATCATGGGCGGTGTTTTTTGAAGATTTTCCGAGCATTATTGGTGGTAGCAATGATAGTTGGGAAGATGCGTTGGATGTCTTGGTCGAGATTGTTTGCGACGATATTCAAGATATTGAAGAACTCAAAAAATCCAAAGACAACGATAGTTCCCCATATCAGAAAAGGCGATATAAATTCTTAACATTACAACCGACAGAAAATTACATTCGTGCGGTTTTGACGCATGACGAGTCCGATAAAGGGAAAGAGTAGATTATGGTATCGGAAATACGAACTGCTCAGGATGTATGGCCCGTGCTAAACTCTATTGTGTTCGTCCCCCATGAAGAGAGCGAATATCAACGGCTTGTGGCTATACTGGACGATTTGATTGATGAGGTAGGCGAGAATGAAGATCATCCTCTCGCCTCAATGATGGAAGTCATTGGTGTGCTGATTGAGAAGTATGAGGAAGAGCACATTCCCGAATTGACCGCGGTTTAGATGCGAGTTATTTGACAAAATAATCCGTCTGCTTTCTTTTTACTAAACCATAGATATACTACTGCTATTGAGAATATTTTAGGAAATAAGATGCCGAAGCTCAATTACATCGCAAAAGGATTTCCTTCCGATTCAGGGGAGTGCCCCAATGGTTCTCATTCGATAGACGTTACGTGGGCAGAGTTGATCTGGGCTGGTATTACCGTAGGACGTAAGAGTTGGGAGGATGTAATTCGACATGGTCATCAATCGTTTTTAGAGATGATCTATCGGACCGCTATACTCAAGGCTAATTTAAGTTTGTCTCCTCAAGGAGAATTCATCAAAACGGATGCTTACAAGAGCCTTGATCCTTCTGAAAAGTCTGCGATATCCTACTTTCTTGGTTTGTCATTTGCAAAGCTGGTAACACACCGCCTTCTATCAGTGCCCTGGCTTGTCCATCTGGATTGTTTTTCGGACCAAATGAAGGGTAATAACCGTCCAGATTTAATAGGTACAAATCTTTCGGGAGAATGGTGTGTTTTTGAAGCAAAAGGGCGAACTCATACTATCGACGAAAAATTGATTCAAAAAGCGAAGAATCAGGCTCAGGCAATAAAAAAAATAAATGGTATGGATCCATATATCCAGGGTATCTCGCTCACGCATTTTTCCCCTGACAAGCTCAGACTGTACTTGGAAGATTCAGACGAGACTAATTCAGATGCCGTTGATCTTGAAATTCTAGGCGGAGAAGATCAATTTCTGGAATCTTATTATCAACCTTTTATGTCTCTTATCGAAAACAGTACAGCAACAACCCGAAAAACAGGGGTCGTTAGGATGAGAGGCCGAGAGATAAATTTTGTTAATCTTGAGGAAGTAGATTTGGACGTGGGATTAGATTCTCAGGTGCAAGAGATTCTAACATCAGAGTATCGAGCGGAAAATGCCTTAAGAAGTATATATTATCTCTGTTCTCAATATCCTCCAGAATTTGCGGTTTCCACTAAAGCTCATTCTGGCAACAACGATACCACATTTATAGGATGGGATGGGGTTTTTGTTCTCCCCGGGCCGTCGTGGATATAGAAGAGATATGAGGGTTTGGCAATTGATCTTGGCGATGATATGTTGAACTCAGGATGCGAATGAGTATGATGTCGGGCATTTATGATATATTGTTAATCTATTCCCAGTTGTTTTTTGATCAATTTACATAAACTTTCTTTAATTTCTCGATGTCTTGGTATTGGTGCTTGCATATTGTTCTAGGGATTAGCATAAATGTCATGCCTTCCACCATGCCTTTTCAAGTAACATCCTTCAT
>CAZURU010000789.1:0-2150 GCA_964623585.1 uncultured bacterium | reverse complement strand
TGATACCGACGACAAAATACTGGAGTGCCTCAAACATATAGATGAGACCAAAAGTCGATATAGGGAAGTATTACCCAGTGAAACTTACACTTTGCCGCCGCAACAAGAGAAGTTAGATCCGTTTGAAATCAATGTGTCTTTATTTTCTGATCTATTTCATTCAACAGATGTAACTTGGAAGCCACTGTTTAACAAAATAGATGGACTCAGTCCTACGCTGGCAAAAGAGATAATAGCACGTAGTGAAAAGACAGGATTATATAATGCTTTTCAACAGGTCATCGCATACTTTACGCCAGAGGATGTATCGCCGCAACTGATCATGGACAGAGATGAAGCGGTTGCCGCATCACCGATGCCACTGCAACAGTATCCTGCATCGTCCATAGAAACATTTTCGACTATGAGTGAAACGTTATCAGCATATTACGAAAGGATTTCAGATAAAGAGAAAAAGGAATCTGAACTACGTTCTCTTAAGCAGGTAGTGCAAACACAGATGAATCAATTGGCACGAAAGACAAATGCACTTCAGAAAGACTTAGAAAACGCTGAGAGAGCTGATGATTACCGGATACAAGGTGAACTCATTCTTGCGAATTTGCACAATATCAAACGTGGACAGAAGGAGGTTAAACTGCAAAACTACTATAGTGACGAACTTGAAACCTTGACGATTGCGCTGAACCCAGAACGCAATCCATCAGATAATGCACAGACTTATTTCAAGAAATACACAAAAGCAAAACGGGGTTATTCTCAAATTCAACAACGCCTCGCTGAACTTGAAGCAGAGAAAGAGGTCCTTAATGCCTATCAGAATAGGGTAGACACCGCAGTAACACTTGAGGAACTTCAACAAATCCGTAAGGAATTCATAGAGAGTGGTTTTATCAGAACAGAGCAGAGGAGAAAATCGCAACAACAGATAAGTGAAGGACCCTACCGAAAGTACACCTCTACCAACGGTTTTCAGATATATGTCGGACGCAATAGTCAAGCAAATGACCTGCTATTGAGACAGATCGCCAAACCCCGGGATATGTGGTTACATGCCAAGCAGATTCACGGTTCACATGTCCTCATCCGCAATCCAGAAAACCGTCAGGACATACCAATGCCTACCCTATTACAAGCTGCACAGCTCGCTGCGTACTACAGTAAGGCACACCATTCCAGTCTTGTGCCGGTAGATTATACGTGGGCGCGTTATGTGGTAAAACGTAAAGGCAACGCAGCAGGTTATGTGCATTACACACACGAGAAGACACTGTATGTTGAACCATCAGCATTTACAAAGAATGATGATTAGACCACTTATTGTAATTTGACAAAAAATGGAATTGTGTTATACTACACTCATTTACAATCTGACAACGGAGAAGAAAGTTATGAAAACAGTTATGTTATGTCTATCAATTGCCCTATTGTGTTTTGTTTCGTTATTTTATGTTGGGCAAACACAGGCATTAGAGGAATTTGTCCATGTTGACATTGAACCCTATTCTAATACGAAATTAGTGGAGCACGAATGGTGGACTCTCAATGCAGGAGACAATACCTACTCCCTCCTCCCGATAGGTGAAATTGGTGAATTTGAGGGACCTGACAAAAAGGTAAAGTTTAAGATTATAGATGGTGGGATTGTACTCTACGGCAATCACGCAAAGGATTGGCCAAAGGCTGTTAACGATATTAAAGTCGATGGTGTAGCAAAGGCTATCTATTTCTTTCATGCAACAGGATGGGAAGCGAACGGTGTGACCAGTTATAAATTCGTTATGAATTATCAAGGTGGCACTTCGGAAGAACTTGAGATGATTTCAGGTTTCAACTCAGATAACTGGTGCCACGAAGAGGATCCACTTCCCGATGAGAATTCTGTGTGGGGGTGGAAGGCAAAAGAGAAACCCGCATGCAACCATGCGGGGCAATCACCACGAAATGGGTTAATCCACATCCGAATAAAAAAATAGAAACCATAGATGTGATCTCTTTGGAAACTGATGCAGTGCCTATCATTACAGCCATTACATTAGGCGAAGCCTCACTTGATGTGCGTCCGATAGAAAAATTGTCGCTTACCTGGGGTAGTTTGAAACAGTTGTTCTGATCTTATACCAATTTGAATTATTTTTATTCCATTCATC
>CAZURU010000788.1:1710-2151 GCA_964623585.1 uncultured bacterium | reverse complement strand
AATGACAGAAGGGCTAATAGAAATGGTATAATGATCAATAAAAAGGGGATCCTATGAATTACGGTCAAGTCTTGAATGAGTTGGAAACATTAGTCAATGATACGTTCGGTCTATGGGAACACAACAGAGTCGGTTTTCAATGGAGGCATTATACATGGAACCATACCATGCGTGTACGTGCAATGAGTATGGAACTCGGTAGACGAGAAGGTGGTGATGTCAAACTCTTGGAAGTGGCAGGTACACTACACGACATAACAAAACGGTATGATGGTGTCATCTTGACAGATGACAACGGGAAACGGATACTTGACAAAAACGGATTTTGGCTAAATGAACCGCTAAGCCCTGCAGGTCAAAACATCGTCACCGAACTATACGACAAACACAATCTTCGGGGTAAGGTACATCACGAGTCTGGAGCAGTCATTACTGAGAACA
>CAZURU010000788.1:0-1700 GCA_964623585.1 uncultured bacterium | reverse complement strand
TGATTTTGATCAAGCCTTTGTGGAAGCCGCAACCTCTGTCGTATTAGCACATTTGAAACCAACAAATCTCACCGCTGAAGATTTTAAACTTTTGTATGGGAGTATTGAAAACCAAATCCTCTACGATGCAGACACAATGGACCCGAACATAGGATATACAGGTTTTTTCAGGAATATTCACATACATGCCTATTTCGCGCTACAACGCGGGAATTTCAATTTAGAGGAATATGTCAGAAATCTACCGCGTTGGATAAATTCCAAACAGGAATTTGTAGACAAACTCCTCACCGAATCCTCTCGTGAAGTAGCGCAAGCAAGACAAGATCGAAATCAGCAACTCTTTGCCCAGATGGTGGGTGAATTAGATGATATGGAGATAAATCGCAAATACGGATTATTAGGCATTATTGAGTACTTTGTGAGTGAAACCGAAGATCCACATTTCTTAAATCAGCTTACCTATCTCCAAACAGAATGGCTACCCGAACGGCAGAAGTGGGTAACTGAAGAAACAACTGCATCTGCACGTGAACGCGCCCAAGATGCAATAGAACGTGTTTCCAACTTCCTGAATCTACTTGAACAGGAAGGACGCGGTGAAATATAAGGAGTAAATCATGAACCAGCAAGAAAACGTCGGAACTGAAGATGTCGTCAACACACTGACACCAATTCCGTACCCTGATGAACTTTACCGATTTGATACAGTTGCCAATAGCATTACAGGCGGGTTTTCATCTGTTAGCAAAACTGACATTGATTATTTTCATCAGAACGGTTATTTAGTCATTGAAGATGCTTTTACAACAGAAGAAATAGAGAAGGCACTGGCAGGTATGGTGTATCTGATGGACGGAAAGAAACCAGATTTTCGAGCCATACAGTTCGAATCGAAACTCGCTAAACGCAAAGATGAAATGAAGCCGAAGGAACGAAGGGATGCCATTCGTAAAATCTTTAACTTCGTACATCATGAAACACGACTGAAAGCACTTGCAGAGCAGGAAGGACTCATACAGGTTCTGAAACAAATTATGGGAGATACACCGGTCCTGTTTCAAGATATGGCGTTGGTAAAACCACCAAGGCACGGCACAGAGAAACCGTGGCATCAGGACTGTGCATATTTTAATTTAGCACAAGGAACAACAGTTGTCGGCGTGTGGATCGCATTAGATGAAGCAACTGCCGAGAACGGTTGCATGCACATCATTCCAGGTTCACATAACGAAGGACCGATGATACACTTCAACCGTAGAGATTGGCAGATATGCGATACCGATGTACCTGTAACCCGCGACACAATGGTACCACTTCCACCCGGGGGATGTCTATTTTGGCACGGGTTACTCCATCATGGAAGTCCTGTGAATCATTCATCCAAACGCCGCCGTGCTTTACAATTTCACTATAAACCTGCAAGTTCTGATGATATTTCTACCCAGGACCGGATGGAGGTATTTGGTAGTGAAGGCAAAGATGTAGACTGCTAATCGAAACATAAACCATTGATACAAGTTCACTCCCCTGCTGGCGAGGTTTCCTAACCTCGCCAAATTATCAAAAGTACTATCTTAACTTCATACGGGACTAAAGACACACAAATAATGAATTTATTTCCTTAAATTGATGCCTTGTGGATAGTCCAGACTAAACTTGTGGGTATAAGTAATAGTCGGGAATCGGAGTTCCCTCCT
>CAZURU010000787.1:0-2152 GCA_964623585.1 uncultured bacterium | reverse complement strand
AATTTACGGAAGAATGAAATGGAACGCTCCATCACCAACAATTACAACCCAATGCCATGGCTTTGGAAATGGTAGATTTGGACATCCTAAACAAAATCGAGCAATCTCGTTAAGAGAGGCTGCACGGCTCCAAACATTTCCAGATGACTATGAATTTGTTCACCCAGACGAGCCACATTCCATCACAACTATTAGCCGGTTGATTGGAAATGCAGTCCCTGTTAAACTTGCACGAGTTATTGCCAAGAGCATCAAACGTCATCTTCAAAACGTTCGTTAGTGAATGTAAAGGATAAAATCATGCCTACACTTCCTTTTACAATTGACGCTGAACTCTTGAGAGAACTTGGGGAGAGACTTGTCGGTAAACCCCACATTGTATTGGCTGAATTGGTTAAGAACAGCTATGATGCTGACGCAACTGAAGTGACAATTAATTTTTTACCCAACGAAGACAGTATTGAAATTACTGATAATGGTAATGGCATGACCTTTAACGAATTCAAAAATTTCTGGATGCGGATTGGGACAACTCACAAAAAAGAAAAGCAATCAAACAAATTGGGAAGACTAATGACCGGTTCAAAAGGTGTCGGGCGGTTATCAGTTCAATTTCTCGCGAATGAGTTGGAAATCAAAACTGTTCCAAAAGATGAAGATACCGAATGGCTTGAAGTTGCAATTGACTGGGAAGAGGCTATAAAAGCTAAGGAACTTACCAAAGTAGAGGTTGGCTACAATCAAAAGAGTTCAGATAGGCCTTTTACACAGGGAACTTCAATTGTTTTGAAAGGACTCAAGCATGAATGGGATGAGGATTCGATCAGCAAGTTGGCTTCGGAGGTGTGGTGGCTCCAGCCCCCTTTCGGTGCCACTTTCCCTTCTTTGGAGGATTCAAAAGATCTTTTTAGTGTGCGTTTTCAGTCAACTCGGCGGGATTATGAACAGATATTTCAAAAACAAATAGAAGCTATAAAGCATATTTGGATTGCTCGACTTGTTGGGCGGAGCGTTAATGGAGAAGTAAAGTTTTCCTTACAATTTCCGGGTGAGCAACCAACTACTCATAGATATAAAATTGCCGACTTTATCCATAATAACGGGAAATTCAGTAAAGCAAAAAACCTAAACAAGTGTCGTTTTGAAATTCGAATCTATAACTTATCAGGCAGGCAGAAATTTGGAATTAAAGTCGGTGAAGCGCGAGAGTACTTCAAAAACCATGGCGGTGTTCATGTTTACGATGGAGGTTTTCGTCTTCCTTACTACGGTTTGCCAGAAAGTGACTGGCTGAAATTGGAGTTTGATCACTCACACCGAAAAAATGTGTCTGACCTTCTTCCTAAGAGTATTGAACAAGTCCCTAAAGCTTTAAATGACTTACCAACTCTTGGACGCGTACTGGGGGTTGTGAAAGTCAATACTTCCCAAGAATCCAATCTGAAAATTATGATCACGCGTGATCGTTTAGCCGCAACCACTGCATACGACGATCTTGTGCATACGATTCGTTGCGCAATTGATTGGTACGCCAACGAATCTACCCGACGAAAGATTAAGAAAAAAGAAGAAGAAACATCATCTGAACCCACGTCATTGAAATTCGAGCGTGTTGAGCAGGTATTAGAATATTACGAACCGAAAATCCCTAAAGAAGTTTATCAAGAAGTTTATAAAAGAGTCCAAGAAGCGACAACAGCAGCGGAAAAAGATCAGGAACTTATTCTTGAACAGATGGGACTTCTTGCTCCACTCGCCACAGCTGGTATTTCTGCCTTGTCTTACCAACATGAATTAAGGAAACAATTCACTTACATTGAGAAGACAATTAATAAAATGCAAAACATTGAAACAATAAGTTCTGAACTCCAGAATGACCTACAGTCCCTGAGCATGGAATTAACATCATGGCTTAAAAGAGCAAAGGCGACGAATCTCCTGTTTGACTATATTGCAGATACCAAGAATACACAACGAGAGCAAAGCTTACGCGCAAGACCAGTGATTGAAGAAATCACTGATCAAACAAGTTTCTTAGCAAGGGGCACTGAGGTTGATTATAGTCAAATTGATGGTAGTTTACGTCTTCCTAAGGCATCATTCGCTGAATGGGGTGCCATCTTTCAAAACGTTTTCATCAATGCTTTCACTG
>CAZURU010000786.1:1889-2162 GCA_964623585.1 uncultured bacterium | reverse complement strand
TTTTCACGAACCAGAATTAGAATTTGGAACCGGTAGACATATAGATATCAAGTTTGGGTTGATGAACTACGGACCTTTTGATTTCGATAGTTCTCTTGCACGGAAAGAAATCAGGTTAGGGATTGTCGGCACACCTGAAACTATTGAAGGTGTGGCAGCTTGGCTCGAAAAATGCAGGTCCGGAATTCCAGCCAAGCCGAGCAAACGTCCCAACCTTTTTCCCCACTTTCCAGGATTCGGCGCGGGGAAAAAGGTTGGGACGTTTGCTCGGCT
>CAZURU010000786.1:0-1879 GCA_964623585.1 uncultured bacterium | reverse complement strand
TGCTAAGTCGAGTAAACGCCCCAATCTTTTCCCACGCTTTCCGGGATTTGGCAAAGGAATGCCACTCTGTGCCGATTTTGTGTTGGATAGCCAACTCCAACAGGCTATCCCGCAGAAAAACTTTGACGAACTGTGCCAAGGCCCCAAAACAGATGAAACTCTCCTAAAAATTGCTCAACTGTATTTAGATGAACTTGAATATCTATCTGAGAAAACAACTGCAGATGTCTTTGTGTGTGCTTTTCCATTCGTTTTAGTCCAATATCTTGAACAAGAGGAGGTTCTTGATCAAGAGGAAGATGAGGCAGTTGATGATACTGATGATTTTGGTGCGGATCAGGGGGTTGTGATTATTTCGTCTTCGTCTAAGTTCACTCTTCACGACCTTCTTAAAGCACAAGCTATGCAATTCGGAAAACCGACGCAAATTATCCGTCCATCCACCTATGATGAGCAAAAACGTCTCAACTCTAAAAAAGCATCTGGAGAAAAAAGGCAGCTTCAAGATGAAGCAACCCGTGCATGGAATCTATATACAGCCCTTTATTATAAGGCAGTTGGCACACCGTGGCGCTTGGTACGCAACCTATCAGAATTTTCAACATGCTATATTGGAGTTAGTTTTTATAAAGCTCTTGATGAAACGAAACTACTCACTAGCACAGCACAGGTATTTAATGAGCGCGGAGAAGGTGTCATTTTGCGGGGCGGTCCTGCACAAATCTCGAAGGACGATAAGCAAATTCACTTATCTGCTGAAGATGCTTATAATCTACTCAAAAATGCTTTGCAGATTTATCGGAGGGAACATGAGAACTTTCCAGCGCGAATTGTCATTCATAAAAGTTCAAAACACAATGGGGATGAGATTAATGGCTTTGAGAATGCCATGCGAGATCACTCCATTGGCCCCGAGTTAGCAGATTTTGTAAGTGTAACATCCTCCAGTACACGTCTATTTCGAGGCAATCGCTACCCGCCGCTACGCGGGTCTTTCTTGGACACAGAGGAAGAGTTTTTTGTGCTTTACACAAAGGGAAGTGTAGATTTCTTTTCCGCATATCCAGGGATGTATGTGCCAAAGCCTTTAGGAATTCGATGTGATCAAGTTGCTGCCACGCCCGCTTATCTTGCTCAAGAATTATTGGCACTGACAAAAATGAACTGGAATAATACTCAATTTGACGGTAGAGAACCAATTACCCTTCGTTGTGCCCGTCAAGTAGGGCAAATACTTAAGTACTTTGAACCAGATGATCATTATCAACCGTATTACCGTTTTTATATGTGACTCATTCTACTCCATGCTGTTACTTGAATGGAAAAGTGAAGGCTTGTTGGATGAGGTTTTGGAATTATGGAGATAAAGGAGATATTGACAACAAAGTTTCTGAGAACTATGAAGTTGAATAAATTTGTCACACTGGAAAGTGGTTTACGTCCAAAAGGTGGAGTAGGTGGTATTCTTGATGGAATACCGAGTCTCGGAGGTGAACACCTAAACGCTGATGGCGGTTTTATCTTTCAGAATATAAAATACATTCCCGAAGATTTTTTTCAAATGCTGAACAAAGGGCATATTTATCTAAACGATATTATTGTTGTGAAAGATGGTGCAACAACCGGGAAAACCAGTTTTGTTGATAACGATTTTCCACATAAACGTGCAGTAGTTAATGAACACCTATTTATTGTGCGGGTAGATCCGAAAGTGGCTTTTCCTAAATATGTGTTTTATTACCTTTTTAGCAGCGGAGGGCAGAAACAGATTCTTTCTGATTTTCGAGGAGCTACCATCGGTGGAATCTCTCGTAATTTTCCCCAGAAAGTTAATGTTCCAATTCCTTCAATGCCTGAACAAACCCAAATCGCCAACTTC
>CAZURU010000785.1:1263-2163 GCA_964623585.1 uncultured bacterium | reverse complement strand
TTTCAGGATCATCTTTGGCTTGTTTGATCACTTTAGCAATTGAGGGAAATAATTTAGGGTGCACAGGACACATTAACCCGCTCGGATTCCCTGCCTCATCAAAATCTATGTCAATTTTTTCTAGTCCCTCAAAAAATAAATCCATCGAGAATGGTTTCCCATCAGCATCAACTACATTGCCAACTTCTTCAGCTGCTTTGCCAACTTCTTCATAGAATGATTTTGCTTTTTGTCCTGCCATTTCTTCAGCAACACCATCAATTTTGTTGATAACCACCTCCTCATTTATTTTTTCAAATTCTGTCAAATTGACTTGTAGTTCAGCTGTAGCTTGCCTCGGATTCATTTCTTCAACTGAACCATCCTCTCTGACAAGAATGGTTTTGTTGCCCTCGAAAGCCAATGATACTGGGACATTCGCAACAGGTCCCAGATGTAATGAAAGATATTGCATAAAAGCATAGTCAAACATTATTTCCAATTTTCCTTTGACGTTGAGAAAATCTGGTAACATAATACACTCCGTTTCAAAAATTGAGTTGGTGAGTTTACGGGATACTGCAAATTGATTCGTTGCGTCCATAACGGAAAGGATAATCAGGAAAGATTAAGGAAGTTACAGGAAACACACAACAACGCGCGTTTAATGCTACTTTAATTGCAGTTCATTGTTCTGTTTCAATTTGTATTCTTTAGCATTTTTAGCCAATCAGACCTGTTTAGCTCGCCTGGCCTCTGTTCTTCATCGTTATAGAAATATACCATTTTTTCTCGGATGTGCTTCAAGAAGGGCATTTTTTCGATAGTTTTCTTCAGTTGGTGGTCGCATGTGTGAAAAGTCACGTTTTTGCAGTTTGCATAGTATATATATCCAAGGTCTCTCATTATTTCCCGTTTATA
>CAZURU010000785.1:0-1253 GCA_964623585.1 uncultured bacterium | reverse complement strand
TCCCCTTAGATTTAAGGTTGCGGAATACTATTGTCAATTCAAGAGCCAGGATATAGTAAGCATAGGGGGCGAAATACTCTAAATTTTGGTGGAACTTATCCTCCCATCTTTTAAAAATATGGGTTCTTTCTTTCTTCGTAGTTTGAAAGTATGCACATGCGAAATCCAACCATTCCTTATTACGGATGTAAACACGATCATTTTCTTTCAGATGTCTGTTTTCCTTTCTGATTGGCTTATTATTTAAATCGTCTATGATAAACTGCGATATTTCTGTCCAATCATCTTGGGCGATGCTAAACGGAGATTTTCTCTTCTTCATCTCAAGTTTTGCTGCCGCAACCATGCTGTCGGAAATATCTATATTAGGGTAAAGTTCTTTAAATTTCGATACAGTCAAGTCCATGTTACTTTTAATTGAGAAGTCCATGTTCATTTGTTGTAGTAATTTTTGGGGAAATTCATCATATTCTGCTGCTATTTTCTTTGCTAACTTCACTTCTTTTTTTAGCTTGACAGGATCATCTGTAATTTCTGTTAGGTCTGCTTGACTTATTTTAATTTCTTGACCGAGCAAATTGTATTTGCCTAGCTGCTGCCAATGCTCTATCCGATATGTATTTTCTAATTTGCTTAACTTGCTTATGGTTTCCTCTCTTTTCAGATTTTCAATTAGCACAATATCCGGCACCAGTATTTTGTACTTAGATATTATTTCCAATTCTTCAGGTTTCAAGCTTTGAATGGTGCATTTGTCCAATAGTATCAACTCTGAGTCCTGGTTATTTTTTGACATAGGTTCAGTCTTGCTAAGCACAGGAGGCATCTCGGTTTCAAGATCAAGACTTTCACCGGGGGTTGGAAGCATATCCTTGGGGACTTGATTTGCTTCAATGGATTCAACTTGGGATAAAGTAGGGTTGTCATAAGGAAACTTTACCTGAAATAGGCAGTCACTTTCAGGATAGGCGAATGCGTCATGAAGGTCAATCGTACCAGATCGGATTAGATTAAGGCGTTCAAGAGAAACTTCTACGTAGAGCCAAATTTCATATTGTTCATCTTCATCCGCAGCAACGACAAGATGAAGATGATCTGCAGCATTTTTACATGCAAAAAGTATAGGCTGGTCGTAGTAATCATAGATTTCTATGATTTCAAGTGTGCCTAATTCTGAAATATTGAGTATATCAGCCATCTGTCGTGTCCTATCTGAATTATTGTTCTTTTGATTCACCTATTATGTTAAAAAC
>CAZURU010000784.1:0-2163 GCA_964623585.1 uncultured bacterium | reverse complement strand
GACAGGATAGCCATAATCAATACATGTCGGGTTTCGTGCCTCTACCCGACCTACGGAAATGATATATTATAAAGTAGAAATGGTATTAGATGGCAGCGGGACCTCTTTCACCTGTTCGTATTCTGATTGTCTCACTAATGGGTATGACAAATATTTTCCCGTCCCCGATCTTTCCTGTTGATGCTGCTTGTTGAACAGCCTCAACGACTTTATCTACGTTCTCTTCAGCGACGACGATTTCGATTTTCAGTTTCGGTACGAACTCAATCGTATATTCGCTTCCACGATAGAGTTCGGTATGCCCCCGGCTCCGTCCGAATCCGCGGACTTCACTGACAGTCATTCCCCGGACACCGACATTGCTGAGAGCTTCTTTAACTTCCTCCAGTTTGAAGGGACGAATAATACACTCTAATTTAACCATTGGAATTTCTCCTAATACCTACGCAAATTGGATAGGGTTGTCTTGGCGGATACAGAGATTCGCCGTTAGGTTTCATAAAAGACATTGAAGACAGTTTCTAAATATCGTGATAGAGGAAGAACTCGTACGGATGTGGACGCATATTAACTGCATCTACCTCGTTTTCGCGTTTGTATTCAAGCCAAACATCGATCACATCTTCAGTAAACACATCACCTTTGAGAAGATATTCGTGGTCATCTTCAAGTGCATCAAGTGAGTCACCCAGAGAAGCAGGTGTGGATTCAATTTCATCCAGTTCTTCTGGTTCGAGGTCGTAAAGGTCTTTGTCTAACGGGTCTCCTGGATGGATTCGGTTCTGAACACCGTCAAGACCAGCCATGAGCAACGCGCTGAATGCAAGATATGGGTTACACGATGGATCGGGTGTACGGAATTCGACGCGTTTCGCCTTTTCACTCTTAGAATAGACCGGAATCCTGACACACGCGCTTCGGTTTCTTTGAGAATAAGCGATGTTTACAGGAGCTTCATAACCCGGAACAAGTCTCTTGTAGGAATTGGTGGTCGGTGCGATTATGGCACAAAGCGAACGGGCATGTTTGAGCAATCCACCGATATAATAAAGTGCTGTTTCACTCAAGAGTGAGTATCCTTGCGGGTCAAAGAAGA
Source organism: uncultured bacterium (assembly GCA_964623585.1). Lineage (GTDB taxonomy): Bacteria > Poribacteria > WGA-4E > WGA-4E > WGA-3G > MSPOR6. The sequence goes on along the minus strand of CAZURU010000784.1, from coordinate 1,067 downwards.
TGTTCTTTCCGTCTTTCCATAAACTTTGATGTACGTGCATGCCAGAACCGTTATCTTGGAACAAGGGTTTAGGCATAAAAGTCGCTACTAAATTGTGTGAACGCGCAACATTCTTTACGATATACTTATATAGAGCGATCTTGTCCGCGACAGTGGTAAGTGTATCAAAACGGATGTCAATTTCTCCCTGTCCAGCTGTACCAACTTCGTGATGGTGAACTTCAACATCAATCCCGGATTCAATTAACTTCAAACAGATTTCAGAACGGATGTCTTGAAGCGTATCTGAGGGTGGAACTGGGAAATATCCTTCTTTATATCGCGGTTTATATCCGAGGTTTGGATTTTCTTCCTTACCGGTATTCCAACTACCTTCAACGGAATCAACAAAATAGAAACCGGAATGTTGATTCTGTCCATATCGGATGTCGTTTAGCAGATAGAATTCTGCTTCGGGTCCCCAGAAACTCGTGTCAGCGATTCCTGTTGACTGTAGATAAGCTTCTGCTTTCTGTGCAATATGTCTGACGTCCCGTGTGTAATTCTCCAACGTAATCGGGTCTTTAATATTACATGTAATACTTAATGTTGGTATCTTGCAAACAGGATCAACTAGTGCTGTTGCGGGATCAGGAAAGAGTAGCATATCACTCTCATTGATGGCTTGAAAACCTCGTATGCTTGATCCATCAAAACCGATTCCCTCAGTAAACAAGTCTTCACTCAATTCATCAACCATAAGAGAGAAGTGTTGCCACATCCCTGGTAGGTCCATAAATTTTAGGTCAACTATTTTAACATTTTGTGCTTTTGCAAGTGCAACCACCTCACTTGGTGTCATGTGCATTTCCTCCTAATGAAAAATATGTAATAATGTTAAGTCGTAATGTCTCGTCAAATTTAAACGTATAGTTCTTAGCATTTGACAAGAATCCCGTAACAGACTATGCAAAGTTTATGCCAATTCTTCGCTTGATGAATGACAATGGTTGACAAACCAGACCATTGACAACGTAGTAAAAGTAAACACTGATATTCTGTATAACGACAACGGTTCTAATCTACTG
>CAZURU010000783.1:1879-2173 GCA_964623585.1 uncultured bacterium | reverse complement strand
AAAACAGACAAGAAAACGCCTCAAGGAGCTGAAGACAGCCTGCCAACACTGTGTCAGTGACCAGATTTATCCAACACTTAATAAGATTATCTCATCGGAATTGGGGAATGCGCGGAAATGGAGCCTCGAGCCTGATCCAGGGGATGCCGACGGACAAACTTTGCTGCTGCTCTATCCAACAGCCTTTCCGGAACAAGCTCCCTATCTTCGTCGTGCAGTTAAGATTGAAATGGGTGCTCGTTCAGAAACGGAACCTACAGAGTCCAGTGAGATTAGACCTTACATCAGCAATGC
>CAZURU010000783.1:0-1869 GCA_964623585.1 uncultured bacterium | reverse complement strand
TTTCCCCGACCTACTACAGGAATCAAGCACGAATGTCAGGGCGGTGATGCCAAGACGTACTTTTTGGGAAAAAGCAATGCTCCTGCACGAAGAAGCATTCCGACCAGAAGCTAATAGAAGAAACCGGAAAGGTATGGCAAGACATTATTATGATCTTTACCAGATGATCCAGGCAGGTATCGGTGAAGAGGCTTATGAGGATTTTGACCTGTTCCAACGGATCGTCAAGCACCGTCAGATTTTCTTCCACTATGGGTGGCTTGACTACTCAACGATGGTGTATGACCAGTTGCGCTTGCTCCCTGCAGAGGCAGAGATATCCATATGGAAGTCAGATTATGACAGCATGAAACAGGAGATGTTCTATGGTGATGCGCCAGCGTTTGAAGAAATCCTGAAAGCAGTAGGAGAATTTCAAGCTATATTGAATACTGGGTAGTATTTATCCTTTAAAGCCAGCTCCTTTATGACTGCATGGTTTCAAGCGGGCTTTATAGTCCAGATAAATCAAATTTGGACAGAAGACTTTTTCTGAGATTGTTGTGACTAAAAAAACTATATTTTCAGTGAACACCGCTATATTTGGGAACGATATTACTGAAATCGATTATCGTTCCAATCAAACTCTTTTAGATGCCGACATTATTTTTTTTACACCTACACTAGCTCACTTTTATTCCGACGATAACTTTTACTCAGCTAGTACCTTTAGGGATAAGAGACGCCTTTCTCAAGGTGATTCATTTGCAGTTGTGGAGCAAATACGCCATTGGAAGAACGAAATATATGCGGCTGCTAATACTGGGAAATTAGTTATTGTCTTTTTGGAAGAACCAGAGGAATGCTATCGATATACTGGTGATAAAGATACTTCAGGAACTGGCAAGAATCGGGCAGTGACCCACATTGTTGCAAAAATCAGCTCCTATGATGCTTTACCTATCATAGATTCATACTCCTTAAAGGTAGGTAAAAGAATGAAAATTGCTGAGTCAGGATTGCTTATTGCGTCATATTGGAATGAATTTTCAAAATACTCTTCCTACTATGCTGAGGTAAAGGGGGAGTTTTCTGATGTTTTATTACAAGCAGGAGTAGGAAATAGAGTAGTAGGCGCAATAACGAAATTTGAAAGTGGTGGAGCAATCCTGTTTTTACCCCCCATTGATTTCGAAAAAAGTAAATTTGTTGAGGAGGACGATGACGGAGACTTTGTTGGAACTCAAGCCGGGTTACAAGCCAGTGAAAGACTTTTGGCAGCTGCAATCTCGATATCAAAAACGATAATTTCTAACAGACTAGCAAGTCCTCCGCCAAACTGGACAAGCGATGATCAATATCGCGTACCAAACGAAAGCCGGATTGAAGGTCAGATCATAGCGATTTCTGAAAAATTGGCAGATCTCGAAAAGACAAAAAATACACTCCAGCAAGATCTGTCAGACGCAGGTAGCCTTCGTCGACTTCTATTTGAGAAAGGTACACTGCTGGAAGAGGAAATCTTAGTAAGCCTAAAACTAATGGGATTTGAGGTAGAAACCTTTGACGATGGGGAGTCTGAATTTGATGCAGTCTTTTCTGCTCCTGAGGGAAGGTTTATTGGTGAGGCAGAAGGTCGTGATAATAAAGCTATCAGTATCGCAAAATTTAGCCAGTTAGAACGCAATTTACATGAGGACTTTGATCGAGATGAAATTGAGGAGATCGCGAAAGGCGTATTATTCGGCAATGGTTACAGGCTAGAACCGCCAGGAAAGCGTACAGATATATTCACGAAAAAGTGCATGACGGCGGCAAAAAGAACGGGAATTGCATTAGTCCAAACGCCAGACATGTTTGAACCGGCCCGATACCTGCTTGGACACCCTG
>CAZURU010000782.1:0-2173 GCA_964623585.1 uncultured bacterium | reverse complement strand
TGCTGAACGTTGCGAAAATCTTTGATGCGCTCTACGAATCTGCGCGGATAGGTCGTTCTATTCCGATTGTATAGAGTTTTATCTCTTATAACCTAAGTTGCTACCTATACTAAGGTTTGGACAGTTTCTGTCCAGATCACAATCCGTTTCCACCACATTTTCGATTTTTCTGAGAGTTTCAGGCATAAACGCAACTCTGAGAAAAATAAACTCGGAGGCACCAAAGCGCAGCCCCAGTGGGGCGAAATATCTATAGAAACGCCATACCCACCAAGGTATAAGCCCCAGCGGGGCGAAATGTGGAGTGCACCTAAAATTGTCCAAACTTTAGTACCTATAGGACTTACACACATTGAGCAAAAAAGCGAAACATTTCACCCAAAAAGGCGATATTTCAATGATTTAACTCCCTCAATCCGGCTTATCAGGGAGACTTTAAGAGGAAATGCGTAAATTCTAAATCAGAAAGGCTAAAATCGTTAAATATAAAACAGGGATAAGTGTTTCCTTGTTAGTGGTTAAAAATCGAAATCTCATTTTACAACCCCTCTATCAACCACTCCTCAATGTTTTTATTCGTCCATTAAACATTTCATACAGCAAATTAGGGGCTGATATAAATAAGTCATTGATTACTTCATAAAAATGTGCATCAATAACTACCCATTCGCGATCTGGACGCGTCCGCTGAAATCCAAATTCTCCGTTAAGACAATATGATTCATTTTCTTCAGCTTGTCCTTTACTAGAACATACCATGACAGCGATCAAGATAGGGTCATCTGTAGGATGATATGTTTTAACCATCCGAGACTCCAATCCATCCATAGTAGATTCACCGATTTTCGCATACTTATCATCGCCAGACCATCGCCATGCATACACAATATGCTGGTTTCCATTGGATTTCCCAGATTTCAACTTCTGCAGAATGCGCCAGACTGTTGAGTCAGGTATCCCTGCTAATTCCGTTATTTCCGCGCGGGTCGCATTCGGGTTTTCTTCGAGTACTTCAGCAACAGCGTTTTGTTTAGCTTCTTGTGTTGCTTTGCTGAGATCGCGTTTGTTCATCAGTGCGTTCCTTCCATTTTCATAAATCCAAATATTAAATAGGACTTACGCAATAGTTTAGAAATGTGTTACACTCAGAAGATTATGAAAACCGTAACTCTATAACAATGGCGGATGTTCACCGCTGTTGGATTGATGGCAATACCTGCTGTTATCGTCTACTCGTCATCTTTCTTTAAACGACCAACCTACTAAAACTCTCACCGTCTTTGATGTCCACTTCCAAAGGGCTGAAGTCACTGGCATCAAGCAATACCTCAACTTGAAGTTGCATTGACTTGAGTGGAATTGGAATAAGTCTTTTTTTAACAACAACGTCACTTTCCACTGCCAGTCTTATTCCCCCGGACAACCCAAGCACCTCTATCTCGACATCAACCGTGACATTAACAGTACCAACAGTGCGTACCTTGATTTTCTCAGATGCGGTTGTTGTCCATTTCTGTCCTTGTTTCGGATCTGCCCGAATCAAAAGTGCGTTCAGGTCCACCGTTTCATCCTCAATCTCAATCTGGTGAAGGTAGATACCACGCTCCGTTGTCTCAAGGATCCCCTTAACTTCTGCTGTAGATTCACCTTCAATATCACGTACCGTAACCACTAACTGTTTCGTGGCATTGGACAAACGCGTCATCTCACATGTACACTGACTGCCTTGATCGCCTTGTAAAACAGTGCTCCATGTACTTAGCATGTGGGTTCTCATGTTAATTCTCCTTCCTACAAACAAAAATGAAAACTTCTTTTTATCAGGAACAGGGTCATTCAATTCTCAATTTGGATTTTGGTTTTGCTTTACATAAGTGAACGTTCTTCGGAAAAAATGCTCTCAACTTGTCTAGCTGTACTTAGCGACGCGCATGAAGATAAAATGAACGCAAAAATAAGCGAACTAATGATGCACAGAATGTTTGCATATTTTTTCATTTCGCAACGGCTTGTCATGATTTACAGAATCATAATAGTTTTCTTCAAGATATGACTGCTATGCTGCTATTATTCCATCACTTTTTATAGCTTGCCCGTACGACCGTCTTGATGCCGCCGCGGATGTTGAAATCACCAACAACTTCTGCCTTCCGCGGTTGGCACGCTTCAACAA
>CAZURU010000781.1:0-2175 GCA_964623585.1 uncultured bacterium | reverse complement strand
TACCGGCAATTGCTTCCATTTCGGCAATCATGGCTCGTCCTCCGGATGTGTGTCTCCTGTTTCTGTCTGGTCACTGGATGTGCGGTTCGGGTCTATAATTTCTTCAAGTTCTTTTGTATGCGCTGCAATATGCTTCGTGTTCTTTTTTCGCAAATTTCGTTCTCTTATAGCCCAAAAAGTTGTACCGCCTGTGAGCAAGTATAAAATGGCCTCATCCAGTTTTAAATCGGTAATCGCTTTGAGTGCAATATCCGCAACGGTAGTTTTGCCAGCTAAGGTATCTACCATTAAATACAAGAAATAGCAACATACACTGACACCTCCCCAACGTATCAGCCCATTAAAAATCCCTCCAATAATATCCCATTTTTTATTGTACTTTGCCCATTCAAGTTCGGCATTTGACTCGCGTCCTTTTTCTTCAATATCTCTATCCTTGCCCTGATGGTTCTTTGCCATATCTGGTCTCTATCATCTATTGGACTTGAGCGATTCTGTGAAAATAAATTTATACCTTAATTCATACCTTAAAATGAGTACTGCGTCAAGTGAGGGTTCAATCAATCAGCCCGCATTTGCGTATTTTCCATGTCTTGCCATAAAATTTAGAAATTCGACAATCAGTGGAACGGAATAACGTGTGATGACTTACCAACAGCTCATCAGCCCAATGTGGTGTCTGCCAACGTCTTGTCACCAGTGAACTCTCTCAGTAGCCCAATGGCGTATTGGATGTCGTACAGGTATTTCTTGATCTCAAGCCTCATAAATCAGCCTCTTGGTTTCCTCAATGGATTGCCGGAAATACGGGTTCTTGATGGCTGAATCGACCACCAGATCCACGGGTTTTCCAAAGAGCCGTTCCAGGGCTTCCAGTAGGCCGAAGTAAGTGTCGGCATAAGCACCGTCCGGTAACGGTTGAAATTCTACCACAAAATCAAGGTCGCTTTTCTCAGGACGGTATTGGCTGGTTACGGCTGACCCGAACAGGTCGAGTCTAAGCACGCTGTAACGGAGACACAATTGCTCGAGTTCGGCTGCTTGCTCGCTAACGACTGAAATCATTATCAGTCCTCCAAGTTTGCAAGTTCTATGAAATGGATGTGTTTTTTCAAGTCCAAAGATTTGCACTTGGACTGCACCACGTTTATCAGGACGAGCATTCGCTATAGAGTTCTCTAACGTGCTCGCATAACTGCTTCAGTTCTTCTGGTATATCTCCATTTTTCCATTTAATACCTTTATATGGATCGTAGGCAGCTGGATGCGCCGTGAGTAAGAACAAACGCTCCTTATCTTGCCTGATTTCAGCTCCAAAATCTCCCTTATGATGAGCTACGCAATTAGGTTCGAACAGTCTAAGCAGACTTTTACATGGCTTTTCTTTTCCTTTATTTTTTCCCTGCGCGATAATGATATCTGGACGAAGTACGTCGATAATCGCCTTTGTATGATTTTCACAATTTAACACCATTTGGTCTGTTGATTTAGAAGTCGCGGATTTAGAACAAGGACGGCACCGGACAGAGTTCGTCAGTGCAAACTGCTGACAGCGGTCTTTGCAAGATGTCGTTTCGTCCAATAGATGTTTAAGCAAGACATCCACACCACCCATGTGCTGATTCGTGCGACAGTAAGCAGCTGTGCGGAAAACTTGCTGAGTAATCTCAAAGTCTTCATACCTATTACCCATTCCTGTCCTGTCCATCGATACGAATAGGATTTTCGCCTTCTTTCTTCCGACTAACGCTTCCCCGTATAGGCACCCTACGTAGGTCCAGTCGCCCTTGATGATAGCACCTTGTCTGTCAGAATTGGATAGGCTCGCATAGCAGCTAGGGGAATGCCTATCGAAATATTTACAGTTGAAGCAACCTGGTGACGCGCCAATACCTCGTTCAATCTGCAGTTTCTTGACTTTGGTTCTCCAAGGGGTCATTGCGATATCGACCTGATTTGGCATTGTATCCTCCTTACATAGACTCTTTAATACGCAATCTGAAAAATAAGTTGCCATATTGTACGATGCGTTGTAGGCTTCGCCTGTGCATATTTCTTGTATCTTACAAAGCGGGCGAGGCATGCCTCGCCCCTACTTCTCACTTCCCACCTTTCGTCCATGTGCGTCAAAAAAATCGAAAATAGTCGGCAGTGCTGTGTACCATATCGTGTTGT
>CAZURU010000780.1:0-2178 GCA_964623585.1 uncultured bacterium | reverse complement strand
CTTTGCTGGAGACCACCTCATTATACCCCTCCGAAATAATTTCTCCATCCTTGACAATGACGGCACCGAATGGGCCGCCTTCCCCTGCTCTCATATGAATCCGCGAGAGCTCTATGGCTCTGCCCATGAATTTCTGCTGCATCTCAATATCCTCTTTTCTTTTTACTGAAGCTATCCTCCAGGGCTATTAAATTAAAGGTTTTCATGCTTTCGCCCGGTCCGCAAGTGATACTTGAAGGTACGCCTATCACCTCCGGGTGTCAATCGTGCGAAGGCGGCGCTGGTGAAGGACATTGCCAGTGTCGCTTTTTTTAATGGGCAGATTGGGGATAACCGATGGAATGAGATATTCACACGTCTTACTGGCACAAATCGGTTGACAGGTGTTTGCAGGGGGGTATAATAGAGTTGTGTTTAGGCGAACAGGTGTGCATTGATGCGATATGTGTTTTCAATGGCGAAATGAATTCGAACTCAGTATCTGTTTACGCTGAATAAAATTCATTAGATGATTGATGTAATCCGCTGTGTTGTAAAGGGTTGCAGAGAGTAAATATGAGCGTTCTTAGCAGTGTTGAAGTCGGGCAGATCTTTACCCCGATTAAATGGGCAGAATGGCTTATCGAGCGGTGGGGTATTTTCGATGCGTGGATTGACGGCGCTTCGATTTGCGACCCGACTGCGGGACAGGGCGCTTTCGCGCTCGCGCTGTTTCGTCTTGCCAGATCGAGAGGTGTTCGGGTATCGCCAGAGCTTCTTTCACGGCTGACTTTGATCGAGGTCAAGGCGTCACATCTCTACGCGTTCCAGGTTAAAGCACGTCGAAAATTTGAGATTGATTTTCCCCCGTCTCAGCTTCTCGCTTTAGATGTGATCACAGATCCTCCGAACACTGAGTACGACATCCTGTTTGGCAACCCGCCGTGGGCAAATTTCACGGATTTGTCCGATTCATATAAGGAAAGACTCAAACCTTATTTTGTAGCAGAAGGTTTGGTCCCCGATAAAAAACAGGTTCTACTCGGTTTCTCGCGCGCTGATATAGCGGCTCTGGTGTTGAAGATCGTGTTGGGCAACTTACTGCGCGAGAATGGGATAGGGTGTTTATTTTTACCACTTTCTCTCTTCTCAGGTGATGCCCACAGAGGATTCAGGGACTATGTTGCCAATGGTCGGGGATTTGCGGTGGAGGAGGTCTGTGAATTTACCAGTACTAAGGTGTTTGAGGGTATTGGCACATCTTATTGCTGTGTCAGGTTCCGCATGGATGTGACACATAAATTTCCCGTCAAGTATTTCAGAGAGCGAGGAGGGGAGTGGATAGAACATCAGGCGGTTCCTCTCAAGTCACCTGAGGATCAGTGGCGCGTTCTTCAACGCGGGGATACTACTGATCTCAATATCTCCATTAAAGTCGAACTGTCTTCTGACCAGAAACCGCGTCAGGGCGTGAATACTTGTGGAGCAAATTCGATTTTTATGTTCGAGGATAAGCCAACGCATCTGCCCGAGGAATTTCTCTTTCCGCTTGCGACAAAGGAGATATGGAAGAATGGGGATCTGGCTCCGCATAAATGGATTTTGCTTCCCTATGATAAAAATACGGGAAGACCGCTTTTATGGGACCGCATTGAGCTATATGCCGAACTGAGACAATATCTCATTGAGGTTAGAGACAAATTGGAAAGTCGGAGAGGTACTTTGATCCGATCTGCTATTGCCAAAGGCGTCTGGTGGTCGCTGCTCGGCGTTGGTCCGTATTCTTTTGCGCCCTACAAGGTTATTTGGGAGGCTTATGGTAAGAGTGACTTTCATCCGGTGATTTTAAACAGTGAGAAGGGGCAAGTGTGGCAGGCGAATCAAGCTATGCAGGCGTTCATCCCCTGTTGGAACGAGGCCGATGCAGAGCGGATTTGCGTTGCACTTCAACATCCGGGTATTCCCGCTTTGTTGAGACAACTCAATGGAGAGGGGAAATGCAACTGGGCACAGCCGGGGAAGATTGGGAAGATTCTCTCATTGTGATATTCGTTATTTACATACAGAGGAGATTTTTATGAAGAAAATAATCTGGATCGCGTTGCTGCTGGTGTTTGGTACTTTTGGATGGGGGCACGCGCAATTGCCCGATGCGCCCAATAAGGTGCATCCCCTGATGGTTGGCGATGAAGTTCCCGC
>CAZURU010000779.1:0-2187 GCA_964623585.1 uncultured bacterium | reverse complement strand
CCGGTAATGAAAAGTTAATTAAGAGAAATGGTATAAGATGTATCTTCTCCTATTTTCTTTTTCTGAAAATGAGAAACATTGTGTGTTTCATTTCTTTGTCTTATCCTGGTGAAATCCTGAAAATCCTGGTCAATCCTGGTTCAGACAAGTAAACAAAACTTTACACCCAACCTATCTTTTTCCTTTACATCTTGCGGAAAATTGAATATACTCTTAAGAGTACACTAAAAATGTGTTCTACCCAACAATGAGAAACAAAAATCTTCAATAGGAGGTACACAATGCAAATGCTAACTTCTCTCCCTGAAGAAACAAGTATAGGTTCCATAAGTGTTGACCCAATACCATTACCAGAAATAGATGAATCCCAACTAATCTACCACCAACTCTGTCCCGCTGAGGATTTTCAGGAATTGGAAGGTAAACCCTTCCACGTCAAAGGCACGCATCTGGCTGTTTTCAAAAACAACGGTAGTTTTTACGCCGTAGATAACCGTTGTCCACACATGGGATACCCTATGTCTAAAGGCAGTATCCGGGACGGTGTGCTAATCTGTCATTGGCATCACTGGGAATTCGATCTAAAATCCGGGGCATGCTTCTTAGCATCCGGTGATGACCTTAAAGCATTCCCTGTTGAAGTCCGGGATGATGGCTATCTTTACGTCGGATTAGCAAAAGGTGAACGTGAGGCAGCAAAGAAACGTGTTATTGCAAATGGAAAACGTGCACTTGAACGCGGACTCAAAGACCGCAGCACGTTCTTCATCGCTAAAGCCGTTACCGCATTGCGTGACGCTGGGGCACCACCTGCAGAGATTATCCATCAAGGTCTACATTACGGGGCACACAAAAGCAGTGACGGATGGTCGTCAGGTGTAGCAATACTTACACTCGCTGCGAACCTCTGGGACGATATCGACCCAGATGACCATAACCTGTTTCTCGTACACGGATTAAGTCAGATCAGTCGGAGAACTTCCGGGAGTGCCAGACCATACCGAGCACCATTCCCACGCGTTAAAGATGACCATGACCTTGATACTCTAAAGAGATGGTTCCGATATTTCGTTAATAAACGACATCGCGGTGCAGCCGAACGTATCCTGCTAACACTAAATGACCGAGATTTCGATAAATCTGTCATCGCTGACTTCGTCTACACGGCAGCAACAGACTTTTACTTCACAGGAGATGGACACGCACTCGATTTCGCGAACAAGATGTTTGAAGCATTAGAATATGTCAACTGGGAAGGATCACACGAGATTTTAAGACCCATCGTCGTTGACCTTGTCAATAGAACACGACATGAAGAGACATCACGATGGGCAGACGCTGTGCCTGTTCTGCGTCCTATCCTACGAAGAATAGAGAGTATCTGGGAGGACAATCAAGCGAACAGTGCTGAGCTTGATATATCAGAATTTACGCAACACCTGCTCGCTGATGAATTTGAACCTACAGTAGAAATAGTTGAAGAACAACTTCGTAAAGGGGTCAAGCCAACCGACATCTGTCGTGCGATGACGTATGCCTCCGCGATCCGCACTGCACGGTTCCATCTGAAAAACGAAGGTGACTGGCACGACGTCGCGAACATCTACTCGTATTCACATGCGTTGTATAAAGCGTTTGAATACGCACCGAGTGCTAACCTATTACGCGGTATATTTCACGGTGTTGTCTACTTGGCATATCTGAGGTGGTTGAACATGCCAGCTGCACGCATTCCAAAGCCGGGTCAACGTATACCTGATGAAACCTACGCCTCTGTTGATAAAATGTTAGAGAGACTCCAAGAATTTGCTGACTTCCAGAAGGTCTACGAAGCGGAGATTCTCGTCAATCAGTATCTTGAAGAAGGACATGACGTTGACGCACTGAAACGGACGCTTGCACATATCCTACTACGTGAAGACGCAGAACTCCACATGTTCCAAGTACTTGAAGTCGCCTTCCGGCATTACGACCTGTCAGATGACTTTGAAGAAAAACGAATGCATCTATTGGCAGCAACACGTTACATCACGGCACAGAAGCTGATGAAGAACATCTTATGGTCAACTGAGAACGCTGAACGTCTGGCACGAGGGGAGTTGCTGAGTGAACGCGACGATGATTGAAATTCCCATTGAGAAGGCAATGGATGAACGGACACTCATCGCATTGAAATGAACGGAGAAG
>CAZURU010000778.1:0-2187 GCA_964623585.1 uncultured bacterium | reverse complement strand
AAAATACGTTTTGCGTTTCATGGACATCTGTGCTAAAATAGGTAGATAATAGGAACTTTCTTAAACTTTAAGGGTGGGATACTATGGCAACTTTGCAAAAGGAACTTGATTTTGAGCGGCCTCCGGTAGACGAGGTAGTGTTGAGTGTTCTTTTTAAAAATCTTGATAAACTTCTAGCACCGCACCTTGGCGAAATCTGGACAGAGTTTAAAAAAGATCGTTTTGTACGTATCTTTGAGCAACCTCCAGTTATACCTACCATGGAGAAATTGACAAATCCTATAGGAGATGCTGAGTTACGCATTGGTAATATCCCTGAACTTGCACGTATATGGTTTATTCACGAAAATGAAAATCAAATCTTACAAGTGCAACGTGATCGATTTACGTTCAATTGGCGTAAAACTGATTCGGATCAAAAATATCCCGGTTTCTCAACTATTTATGAAAGATTTGAGAATTTCTATAATCGTTTTTGTTTAACAATCAAAAAATTGGAAATTGGTTCGTTGACACCGTTGCAGTACGAATTAACCTATATAGATCAACTAATGCATGGAGAAAGTTGGAATTCAATTTGTGATGTCGGAAAAATTTACAATATGTTTACTGCTTCTTTTGAAGCGGAGCACTTTTGGAAAAGTGCTGAATCTGTAAATTTCCGAACATCATTTCCCGTTCAGGATTTACACAGTAGATTACACGTTGCCATTAGCAATCGGTTAAAAATGCCTGAGAAAATACAGACACTACAAACAGATTTCACGCTACGTGGTTTTCCTGAAAATGTAGATTATGAAATTGCATCGTGGTTTAGGTTAGCACATGACCATATTATTGAAAAATTTCGCAGTATGTTTACAGAAGATATCCAGACTCAAGTATGGGGGCGTAAATAATGGTTAGACGTAATAAACCTTTTCCACAACAACATGAAATCCAAAATAAAGAGGAGTTGGAATTTATGAGCATACCTGCGACTCATTCACCAATGTCTAATATCCTTAATATGCCAATTCTGCAAACGCACAATTATCCTTCTTCAAGTCCGGAAACTGAGGTTGAGCACAGTCCCATCTCGATAATTAACCAAGAGTTTTCTAAGTTAGATACAGCACTGAAAGAATTGAGTGAAATCCGCCAAGAAGCAGAGAATGCTTATGCTGCGGATAGCGAAATTGATCCCATTCCAGATTCAGCATATAATCAAACATCTGATTTGTTAGAAAAACTTTTTAGTATCAAGATTCCCATGCCACATATCGGTTGGGCAGAAGATGGTAGCATCGGGCTTGAATGGCGACCAGAGGATGGTATAGTAACTATGGGAATCTATGGTGATGATGATGTGATTTATGGTGCTTTTTTCCAAGAAAACCGTCAAGTTGATGGCGTTTGTTCTTTGTCTGATTCAGTTCTGTTAGAAGGTTTTCTTAAAATTTTAAAAAACCTCTTGTAATAAGGATTTGTTCAATGGATGTTTTACCGGGTGAGAAAATCACCCGTTTTATTCGTTACAACCGAGATTTCACTGAACCCAACACAGTTAGACATCAAGCGTTTCTTCCACACAAAAAAAAGACAGATATATCTGTATTTCGCATCTCTCAACTTCCTGACAGTGAAGTGTGGAAAATTGCTTGGGAACATGTTCAGACAGATGAATTACCCGTACTTGCAAGATCTGATCTGTTTGTCAGTGATGTCTATGATAATAACCTTGAGGTTATTCCAGATCTACAATCACATGAAGCACACGCAAACATTATCGGTTTTCCAGTTGAAAGAGAAGAAAATAAAACAGAAGATAGGAAACTTCGTCGAGCGATAGCCAGAAAGCTTGCCCTTGTCAGTGAATTAGTTATGCCTCCGGAACACAGTTAACATACCACTAAACACTATACAAGGAATACCATGTCCAACGATGCAATTATTCAAAAACTATGGAATTTCTGTGACATTCTCCCAGATGAGATATTGCGTTTCACGAAAATCTGTACTAATTAAGGACATATTATGGAAATTGGACAAAAAGAACACAATCTCCTTGTACCGCTAGCAGATAGAGTGCTGTTTAGGAAGCATATTCAACGCGAATTAGACGAAATCCGACAAGAATCTGAGGAAGCATACACCCTGGATAACGAAATTGATTCTGTTCCAGATTCTGCTTACGATGACACTTAT
>CAZURU010000777.1:0-2192 GCA_964623585.1 uncultured bacterium | reverse complement strand
AACTAAAGATGAATGACCCTCACGTAGTTGCATTGTTATATCAAGTCAATCATGATGAATCAATTAACTATCGTCGGGCTGAGCCGCTTATTAACGATGAGGCCACTTTTCTACTAGAAGTCAAAGACAATCAGGCCCGTTTTGAAATGAAGGAACATTACGCGACCGAGGAGGATGCACGAGCTTCCATTGAAAACTATATCCGCAATTGGGAGTCACATGCCTGTCTAGAGAGGAATTCTGATTGTTTTCGCTTGGAGTTCGAAAAGGCAGAAATCGAAGACCGAAACCCTACACATGGTGTAAAAAGTCTCAGAACTAACGCTAAACTCGGCGCGCTGAAATCATCGGCATCACTTACGATTGCCGCCCCTAGATACCCTACACCTCCATCAGGAGTAAATTTCAATAATCCAGATGTCCAGACAATGTATAGGCGTTATATGGATTATCATCGAGGAAATGAAAAATTGCCAGGTATGGCAAATTTCTGCCTGACCCTTCTTGAAAATATGGCTGGACCAAAAACACGCCGTAAAGCAGCTGCTGAAAAATTTCAAATCAGTAAAAAAGTGCTTGATAAGATTGCAATGCTTTCTTCAAATAAGGGTGGTCAAGATGCCAGAAAAGCAGAGGGAATTGGTAAAGAATTTACAAATCAGGAGCGTGCTTTTTTAGAACAGGCGATCAAAAAAATTATTCGGAGGGCTGCAGAGACGGTTCAGAACCGTGATAATAACCTACCGAAAATTACTTTATCGGCTCTCCCACCAATTTGAAACACTAACGAGGAAGACGAATAATTTATCGATATCAGGTAATACGGGGTCAGGTCGCACAATGCATATGTCTGCTAAGAATTGTGCATTGGGCATTGTGCGACCTGCCCCCGTGTTTTCTGGGGTATTTAACTTGGCACTGACATTCGTTGTCTCCGAATGTGAGCGTATCGGGCACCTATTCATGCTCTATGAAAAGATGCGAGCACCAATGGAAGCCGGGATGATAAAGACTAAAAGATGGCAATGAATGAACTACTGTTTCAACCTGTTTATCAATGTAAAGGACCGGCTGGCACGGAGGAAACAGCATTTGAATTTCTAGAACGTGGTGGACGTGAAGAAGCCATCGAAATTCGCCAGTGGATGGAAGAATGGTTCAGGGAATTTCCATGTGAGCGAAAGGAAAATTTGAAACGTCGGCTTCGATCAAACAATTACGGAGAATTTCTTGGAGCGCTTTTTGAACTACAAATTCACAGGATATTTCGGAGACTCGATTGTTCTGTAGAAGTTGAACCAGACTTTCCAGGAACCGATGGAACAATTGATTTCCTCGTTATCAACCACCGACAGAAATTCTATGTCGAAGCAACCGTCTGCGGCGTGGGGAAAGGGATTTTACATTCAAACTCTAATGAACAGGACGCTTTTCAAAAAATACGGGCTAAGCTGAACTCTCCCCATTCTGATATCTGGCTGGATGCAGAGGGAGAATTACGTATAACCCTAGGAACTGAGCATGTCGTTAAACCGTTCAGAGATTTGCTGGACACGCATACTGCCGACGAGGTCCGCAAAATCTATTCCATGTGTGGGCGGGCCCGTGCAGTACGCATGTTGTCTACTGAAATCAGAGAGGGTAACTGGGTACTGAAAGGTCGACTTGAACCCATTGGCACTTCACATGCCGGAGGCAAAATCCATGGTCCGACCCGGGGCGGTGCTGTTGGTGTATCAGTACAACTGACAAAGGCTTTGTCCGACAAAGTAAAAGATTGGAAGAAAAAACAGCTTGATAACGAGATTTTCCTGATCGCCGTAAATATTTGCCATGCGGATTTCTTTTGGGGCGATGAAAAAGAAGCGATATTCGGATATCGGAAATCTTTCGAAAAACACCAAGAATTTACCAAAACCTTGTCCCGGGCAAACGGTATTATAACAGTCGGTAATGCTGTGTTGGGAGGCGAGCGCAACTCTCCAGTCAGAGTTTATCAGAATGGAAACAAGTGTATTCCCGATTGTCTTAAATTTTTGATTCAGGAGAAAAAATTGGAAGACTTACTAGGGATCGGTCATATGGAGTATGGTAGGAGCATAGGGTCAGACCAGTCCGGCCTGACAGAACCTACTGACTAGCCCGGATTTCTCACCACGGAATAAAATAAGGCCGCGTCCTATGGTATAATG
>CAZURU010000776.1:0-2197 GCA_964623585.1 uncultured bacterium | reverse complement strand
TTAGGCCAAAAACTTTTGTTTTGATGCAATACTTGGAAAGTCCTGTATTTACGCAAATTTCTCAGATTTTATGAATTTTTCGGGTGGTAAAGATCCTCCATCAGCTTGATGCGCTTATCCATTTGCTCATATGCGCCCTCAATCCATGACTGCCGGTTCTCCAGGCCGGTATCTGCCATTGCCATCTCCTCCTGGGTATGTGCTATAAGGTCGAGAGTGATCTTTTGTGCAATATAGCCGAAATACAAAATGACAGAGTGACGACAAATGCTGTTGTGATTAAGAAAGGGAATACAACATATCATCGCGTGCCTTCAATGTGTGAATTGTGTGAAAGAAAATGCTTGATAATGAGCATTGAATGACATAAACTTTTCGACATATTTTTTCTGGGCAAGCGTGCCCAAGATGTTTTTTCACCCAAAATAGGAGGAAGCTATGAAGGCCCTTGTGATTTTAGCAACGATATGTTCTTTTGTGGGAATGACGGCATATACCTCATCCATCCGTGCAGAGGAAACATGGGAAAAAATAAAAGAAGGACCAAATAAGGGAAGCTATAAAGGAAAGTTGTGGGGGTTGGATGCTCTTGCAAGTGTTGATCAAAGGTTTGTCAAGTTTACTGTTAATCAACAATATTCTTCTGAGAAAGCCGCAGTCGAGACCTGTAAACGGGTAGGTAACATGGCTCGAAATGTAATAAGCGGATACGGTCCTTTTCATGGGTCTGCCGAGTTTAATAACACGTTTTCTCTTAGTACTGGGATCAGCTCCTTCGAAATCAAGCCACCTATGAAATTTAGAACCCCTTGTGATATATCAATCGTAAATAAAGCCAATCCAAAAATCAGTGCTCGTCTTAGCGTCGAAGACAAAAGCACCACCTTGAGAATGCAACTCACACTGCCAATAGAGGCTCAATAGTTGCAAAAGGATCCATCATGGATGAGATGGAAAAGCAGCTTAAGGAATATTACGAGCGTGTTGGCATCGCGCCAGTGGACTCCCTGTAGCACGGATGAAGTCCCATTGACGGGGCTGGCAGGTCACTCAGCAACAGATACAAGACAATCTTGCTGAGGTTCTTCACCCTCGTCTAAAGCGGCTTTATGAGAAGTTCAACTTTTTTAGCTTATCTTTTGACGCTGTGGCCCGGGAACTCCAGAAAATGCGCAACCTTTTGTGATGCTCTGCAACCGATGACTTGCAATGATGACTGTGTACAAAAAGAGAGCGAGCCAAAAAGGACTCGCTCTTTTCAATACTTAACGCAGAACTAAAGGCACTTGAAAAGCCACCATCGGGGGCCTTATAGAAAAAGTCCACTTAGCTCTCCAATGCTACAGTTTAAAGACGTGATTTTTTTTCCAGATACAGCCTGCGTGGCATTGCGCGTATCGACAATACAGCGCGCGCGTTTTACAATCCATTCGTAGTCCCAATCGCTGTGATGTGTCACGATCACCACACAATGGGACTCAGTTAAACTTTTTTCGTTTAAAGTAACGCCCTTCAGGTTCAAAGTTTCCGTTTGCAAGTGATCTACAAACGGATCGCAATACGAGACCTTCGCGCCTTTCTCCTGAAGCATTTCTATAATATCCAATGCCGGTGACTCGCGAATATCGCGTACATCGGGTTTGTATGTCACGCCCAATATCAGGATGTTCGAGCTTTTCAAACACCGTTCGTATTCGTTGAGTGCGTCGGTGATTTTTTCGACCACATAGCCCGGCATGCTGCGCGTCACTTCGCTGGCCAATTCGATAAAGCGCGCATTGTAATTCAAGGTCTTCAACTTCCAGGCCAGAAAGTGCGGATCAACTGGAATGCAATGCCCGCCCAATCCAGGACCGGGATAAAACGGCATGAACCCAAACGGCTTGGTCGCTGCGGCATCAATTACTTCCCAGACATCTACACCGAGGCGATCACACATCAGTGCCACTTCATTGACCAGGCCGATATTTACACTGCGAAATGTATTTTCCAGCAATTTGGTCATTTCAGCGGCCTGGGTCGATGAGACCGATACGACTTCGCCGATCAATTGCCGGTAAAAATGCGTGCCTATTTCTGTGCAAGACGGGGTAATCCCACCCACGACTTTGGGCGTGTTGGTGATGGTGTAAACCCCGTTGCCTGGATCGACGCGCTCTGGAGAAAATACGAGAAAGAAATCTCGACCGACCTTCAA
>CAZURU010000775.1:0-2204 GCA_964623585.1 uncultured bacterium | reverse complement strand
AAGAGTATAACATAAATACTCAAAATCTGATAAAACAAATGCGGAGTGTAGGTTACATACCTCCATTAATTGACATAAGTTGTCACTTAGGTCTTTTTAGTTCTGTTCGCATTTTCTCAAAAGCCTCGTTAAGATGTTTGGGATCAAAACCTCTATTGTTCTGCAAAAAGCGTTTCTCAATTAAATTAAGGGCTTCTGTAGCAACTTCAGGGGGCAGTTGAGATACCATGGATCCATAGAAATCAAGTTGTTCTTCTATTAGTGCTTCAGCTTGGATTTTCAGTTTTTTTCGCCCCTCTTTTGTTTGGGCACTCCTCTGAAGTTCTTGTTCATTAAACAGTATTGGATATTTGCGTTGCAAATCTTGTGTAAAATTATTCCAGTCCAGAAGAATCTTTTGATTGAGTCGTTCAAACTCGGACGCTGTTTTAGGCAAAGTTCCGTTTATGGATTTCTCTGCAGTGTTTAGGATTTCTTCTTCGGAGATTTTGGTTGCCTTTGTTTGATCTGTGATGGTTGGTTTTACTTTATCGGCTTTCCTCTGTGTAAGCAGTTTATCGGTTTTCTCTGATTCTGCTTTATATGGTGCGGTGGTATGTTGATAATACCAAAAACATCCCGCAGAAATAATCAGCAGTCCGAATACTGCGCCGGTAATCCATTTGTTGGTTAAGATGTCGTGAAACATAGATAACTCCCTTTTGTCTGGCTACACTCTAATAATGAGTGCAAATAAAGAATTAACCCTTGTGGTCATTGATTTCATGGAAACGATAGCACACACTTTTAACAAGAACTAAAAAATGTTAAAAAGTCATCCAAAAATCTATCAAAATACATGGAAATGTCAAGAACAAATCTTGACCGTTGTATCTATAATCCCTGCTGTTGCCCTCTGTGGAAGCAGCAACAAACATCGGGACGTTCCGATGCAACAACAAAAACCCGCGAAGATACACTTTGTCAAGACAAAGCGCGCGAGCACAAAAATATCGCAGTTTTCTAAATCCTGCAAATAAGAACTTATGAAGTGAATTATTAACGAAATTCTTACGGGGGGGGGGGGGTTAGCTTATGAATAAAATTCCCCACAAAAGCATTGCATGCACAAAAACCTTGATCATAAGATAGGTATCTGGCCTGTAGGTATCTATAGAATTATTTTTGAACAAGACTGATGTCCCACATAAGCACCGAATGGTCTTCACTACCACTTGCAATTACACTGCCATCAGGAGAATATGCAACACTTCGAACAGAACCTATATGGCCTTTCAAGACCTTCTGAACATCCCCTGTTACAGCATCTACCAAATGGACCGCACCATCCCTGCCACCGATAGCAATTGTTTCACCATCAGGTGAATACGTAACACCCCATACATAGAATTTGAAATCTGCAAGTGTGGTTTTTCGTTTTGATGTAAATGCGTCCCACAATCGCACCGTCCCATCAGAGCTCCCCGTAACGATTGTTCCACCATCGGGTGAAAAGGCGACAGAATTTACGACATGTGTATGTCCTTTCAGCGATGCTTTTGACTGACCCGTCGCAGCTTGCCAAAGTATAACTAACTCATCCGAACTTGCAGTTGCAATCGTGCTGCCATCGGGGGAATATGCCAAACTTCTGATTGATCCTGCATGACCTTTCAGCGTTGCTTTCGCTTCTTCAGAAGCGACATCCCACAGAATACCAATATTATCTGCGCCACCACTTGCAAGCGTGTTACCATCAGGAGAATATGCCAATGCCCTCACGTAATCTCTATGTTCAGAGAGCGTTGTTGTCGGAAGTGCTGTAGAACTATCCCATAACCATATCTCTTCATAACTACCGGTAGCAACAGTGTCACCATCAGGAGAAAATGCCACACTCCACACATATTCTGTATGTCCTGCAAGCAGACTAATCTCTTCTCCACTCTGAGTATCATATATCCATGTTCCAATGTCCCCTGCGACAGCAAGGCGCGTGCCATCAGCAGAAAATGCTACATTTCCAATAATGCTACTTTTTCCGAGTCGAAACTTTGCCCCTTCTGGCAGTTCCAAATGTGTACCTGTTTGTTCTTTTTCGGTGTTCATCATAAGTCTGACCCTTTCTTCGTAATGAAGATCAAGAAATAAATTCGGTAATTGTCTGTTCACAAGATACAGGTTCACACCCCCTGCTGGCGAGGTTTCCTAACCTCGCCAAATTA
>CAZURU010000774.1:0-2208 GCA_964623585.1 uncultured bacterium | reverse complement strand
AATGGTAGGACGATGTTGCAAACTTCGTTTGTTTTGCCGTTCCAAACGAGTTCTACTTCGCGCTTGTCTTCAAAAAGCAAAAAGCGGTATTTTTCGGGCAGCGGTTTGTCTGCCTCAAGAAAGCGGATGATTTCTTGTTGTTCTTGTTCTGTGAGTCGTGCCATTCTTAACTTGTCTTTCGTTATTTTTCGTTAAAATATAAACCAATTACCAAATGTTGGTGAGGTTGTAAGTTGACTCAATATGTGTTTTTATACCTTTGTCTGTAACCTTGACGAGTCTTTTGAAGAATGCATCAGCGTCTTGAATAACTTTACTCGTTAATCGCACCTTTCCACTCGGGGATTGAGTCCAAACATAGGCAGGGATATTGGAACCGTGGGCAAAACTATGACGGACCTTTAATATCTCAGTCAATCGTTCACGAACCTGTTCCAGGTTCATGCTGCGTTGCGAACTACCCCAATCGTTAATCGGATCGTATCCTGTGTATCGCCGCAGAATATCACGAGTATTTTCCCAGTTTGGGGTGTTAAATCTTACCAAAGCGTTTTCAGCAGCTTGCTGTGCGATTATATAAACTGCATCAAATTTCTGATTTGATGGATCAGATATTAGACTATAAAATTCGCTCACCAAGTCATTTATATATGCGTTCCACGCTGCAACATAAGCTGTAAGTGCTGCGTGATAAAAAACCTGGATTTCATCATGCAACATGTGCCGTAAACGTGCATCTGTTCCTGCTTTACGGAGTACCTTTATATGTTCTGTCGCTGACACATACTTCAATGCTGCTGGTGATTTCACAAGAAACCTTTTATAAATAACTCACAAATTCGGTGAGAGCTTTTCGATAACGATCTAACGGTTCGGAATTGATCTGAACGCGTTTACCGTGAACATCATGCGGTCCAGGTCGGAGACTCTCTAAAGGAATTCCTTTAACTGTCATGACGACACAAGCACTGTGATAGTCGGGAATCTCTATAAATCTCTCACTCGGTAGGTCTTTTGGGTTTGCGTAGGCCTGACGGTGCCTCTTGTGGAGATCATCTAACGTTGTTTTAATAGATTCACTCACTGCCTCAAAAGCTTTGCTTGCTTTACCACGATAGAGAGTTACGCGATTGCTAACAAAGGTGTGAAGTTTTGGAATATCTAAATTTTCATCCTTTGCTCTTTTAGCAAAGTTGATTTTCGCATAAGCATCTATCTTTGGATCGCTTGTGCCGTTCGTGTGGATTAGTGCTACAACATTTTCTATTGCGCGGCGCGAGCTGTCATCAGGTGTAAAGGGCACAATAAGGTTCTCGGCTGCAGCAAGAGCTAATTGGGTATAGATAGCAAAACTCGGATTACAGTCAAGGATAAAAAGTGTGTCTCTATTCCCACTGCGCTTACGCAAGGCAAATGTCAGGTCTTTAATCCAACTGAGTACCTTTTTCCATGCATCTGTTGGAATAGCAAGTTGAGATGTCTGGCGTATCGCTTCTGATAAAATTTCAAGCAAATAGTCTCCACAAACCAGAAGTAAGTTTACTGGAAGTTTTCTATTGTAATTCTGAGGACGGCAAACATAAGGAGATACGTCTTCAAGCGTACGGAATGGAGAATTCAATCGTGCTTCAAGATAACCTGCAACTGTAGCACGCGGTGTTTGTCCAATCAGTTTATTTATTACATCATAATTCTTGTGAATTACACTATAATGCTCGTTATCAGATACATCATCGTCATCATCAGTATTGGTTAAAATATCAGTTTTCAGAAGCAACATTTCTGATATGTTGGCTTGCGGACAAAGGTCAATCACATAGACATCAGTGTCCGGATAAGCTCTAGCATATTCCGTTGCTGCAACAAAACTTAAGAAACTTTTACCGACACCTCCTTTGTTGTTCCAAAATGCGTAAGCTGTCATAATATAACCCCCAAAAACAAAATGAAAATAGATAAAAATCTCACTTTAGATATTCTAACACAAATTAGAGCGAATGTCAAAAGATCATTCCTTTTGCAACGCTACATTATAGTAGACTTTAGAATTAATTGGACATTGTATTCGGTTCGGTTAGGAAACCGAACCTACCGGGATGCGATACAAAAGTGTCGGTTAGGAAACCGAACCTACCGGGGTGTGCTACAAGAGTGTCGGTTAGGAAACCGAACCTACCGGGGTTTGATACAAAAGTGTCTCATTAATTG
>CAZURU010000773.1:0-2216 GCA_964623585.1 uncultured bacterium | reverse complement strand
AAACGCTGCGGACACAGGGCGCGCAGGGTGCGTTGATAAACGAGATGCAGACGCGGGAAGAACTCTACGAATTGCTGGATTATTACGGGTACGAGGCACAGGTTAATTAGA
This sequence comes from uncultured bacterium, assembly GCA_964623585.1. Taxonomy (GTDB): domain Bacteria; phylum Poribacteria; class WGA-4E; order WGA-4E; family WGA-3G; genus MSPOR6. The sequence continues at coordinate 2,105 of CAZURU010000773.1, read as the reverse complement.
ATTTTTATGTTAAAAAATACTTGACAGCCCGAATAGACGCGCTTATTTTGCATTAAAGTTTTAGAGTTTGTGTCGTAATCCAAAGGACAAGTTTTATGAAGACCTTTCATCAGATTATTTCAAACCTGCACGCCATCGCGGAGCCATTCATCGTTCCCACAACATGGCTGAAGTATTTTTTCGCCCCCTTTGAATTCTCACAAGTGATTGTTTTTAATAAATTTATGAAAAGGGGGGGGGGGCAGATTTAAACCCTCTTTCTGCCGACCTTCTTTCTATTCCTCATTTCGCGCATTCGCGCAATTCTTCCTATTTTTCGCAAGATCTTCCCTCAGCACTTTCCAAAGTGTGTCACCTCCTTTTCCTATTTTCCATTTTAAGCGGGGCACAGGCCCCACGCGCCTGTCTGCGTGCGGCCCATGCACAGTCAGGCAGCACAACGTCATTCACCGGATTCCAGCTTGCGATTGCCCAACGGGTTTTCTGTGTGCATATCACTACTACTATGTATTCATAAGACTTCTGAGACATCTATTAATTCGTAGTTAAACATGAATTTTCCAGAATCCACTGAGCGAGAGAGGCATTTAGTATCTCAGACCAGTTTAGAACAGGACGCAAAAACATCAATTGATGAATTTGGGAAGTTGAGTTTTTTATTTGTAAAATACTTTTTGCTTCTAATACTTACATTTTTCTTTTTGTTGCTACTGGTTGTGGGGATCCTGTCTTGGCATTTAGAAATGGAGATTACCGTTGATGGCAATGGCTTAGTTCGACCTAAGATTCTGCATCGGGTGAAAACACAGATAAACGGAATAATAAAGAAAGTCCACATTCAGCAATGGGACAAAGTTAAATCTGGTGCGATATTAATAGAGATAGATGATAGTGATATCGAGGCTGAAATTGTGAAGATAAGACGCGAAATTTCGATAAATGACAGTAGAATTTCAGAAATCGAAACATCTATTGAAGGAGAAAGAAATATTATAGAAGCAGAGCTTCTTGGTACAACTATGGATAGCCTGAGTGCGGACCTCCATCTTCAGCAACTCCGGAAAGAATATCAATTGTATAATGAGTATTTGAAAGGTAAAAAACGCAGCCTGTCTGTAGATGATCTAATGCCTGTTAGAATTAGAGAAATCTCTGTCTCTAAAACAAATATAGAAATTGAGAAGAATAGACGAAGGCTAAAGGAAATAGACACGCGAAGGCAGCAGATTCAAACTATAAAGCAAATCCAAGAGAAATTGATCCAAGAAATTTCATTTTTAGAGAATGTTCAACGCAAAACGCGCCTGGAAGCCTCCTGCGAAGGGACTGTTTTAACTCCAGACTTACATTTGCGAATAGGGGATAGAGTGCAAGCAGGAGAAATAATTCTGGAGTTGGGTGATATGACAGATTGGCAAGCAATACTTTATATTTCAGAAATGGATATGCCAAAAATAAAAATTGGACAAATTGTGAAGCTTTTTATAGAGGCATTTCCCCACATGGAATATAAAATCTTCCAGGGGGTCGTCGAAGGGATACCTGCACAACCTGTAAACATAAACTCTTTGGACGTATCTTCACAATCTCTATATCCGGTTAAGGTGATGCTACTCAATCCAGAAATTCAGAATGGAGAGGTTAAATACTCCTTAGCTTATGGGATGACAGTCGAGGGAAAATTTGTTATAGAACGAGGTCATGTACATGATTTGATATGGAAAAAGTTTCTTAAAAAGATAGATAAATTGAGTTTCCCAGATTTTCATCTCAAAAATTAGGTGATGATGAGTATGAAACACCATCTTACGATAATCTTGATTTTGTCCTTTTGGCCCTCCAGGAATGATTGTCAGGAAATCTATACTGGGTTTGGGTTTGGATTTGGTCCTTCATTTCCAGTGATAAACCAAACCAAAGATCCTTGCGGTCCTTTAGATATATTAGACAACTGCCATACCTCTTTAAATCTCGTCAAAAATCAGAAGGGACCTGTGGTAAACAGTGAGTTTTTTGTTGGATACGAACCATTTGAGTTGACTTTGCACAGCTCTTTTTTTCGCCTGTCTCAAAGAGAGGTACAGAATACTCAAGAATATCGCATT
>CAZURU010000772.1:0-2216 GCA_964623585.1 uncultured bacterium | reverse complement strand
TTTTTATATCTTCTTCCCTTAGAAGCAAGCAAAATCAAAAAACTTGGTATGTAGTGAAAGGTCTCAGTGAGTTCTATATTTCTATCTGAAGACTTTCAAGATCAGACGAAAATTTTGAATATTACATAAAGATATTCAATTTTCATATACATATTTCATATGGTTACTCCACCCTTAATAACCAATCAATTAAAATAACATTTACACAGCTTCATTAATAGGTATGGTACAACATTTCTATCAGACCACTATTAAAAAATAATCCATCAAATACAAAACTATAACACTTTTATATAATCGCACAAAACTACAAATTATTGAACGTCAGAAATTCTTCTATGGGACTTAACTGCCTTCTTATACCTTTTTACTTGTTTTTCTAGATCCAAGCCACCAGGTAAACCCTCAAGATAAGCAAACATGTAATGTCTGACCTTATTGAAATGTTTTCTGATACTTTCTGGTGAAACGGAATCCAATGCTGGACCTATTGTTCGGCGAAGCGATGGTAAACTATACTTGCAGTGGGCTCTTGCATATTTTTTACTCTGGGCCCACACTCGTTCAATCGGGTTAAGTTCTGGATGAAATTTGGGGAGAAAATACACTATGTGCTTTTTTTCTTCTACTAAAAATCGTTCAATAAGAGATTTTTCATTTTTGAAATCTTCGTGTTCCCCTAAAATTTCACGCATTTGATTTCCATTCATTCCCTGAGTATTTATGCCCCTTTCCTCAAGTATTACACGTAGTCCCTTAGGTATCCCAATAGCATAGTTCATGCGTTGAACTTTGCCATCCCAAAACCCATCTCGCATTATTCTCTGTTTACCACCTGGGTTAACATTCATTTTACTGACGTCTAGTGCATCATCTGGCATAGCGGAGTGGCAACTACTATGATCAAAAATCCATACATGCCTCCAGTTGTCACATTTAGGGTACTTTGCTTCAGCAATTTTAACAGCCATTTTAATTTGGTTCATGAACTTTTCAGAGTTCCAATAGCCTTCTCTATTTTCACCGTACTCAAGAAAAGCTCTTGCCTCCATCCAAATGTTTGGATCAGATTGTTTTGCTAGGTCATATTCTTCTTGTGTGAATCGCAAGTAACCATTCTTTTCATCAATGAAGTCCGAGACCATTATACCTGCTCCTTTATTCTTAGGTCTCATTACTGTTGTACCTTTTTCTCCCCAAAAAGTGCTTTGGTCATCGTTACTTTGAAAAGTTGATTCATCATGAAAGAATATGACGGTTTTGTCAATGGTATCTGATGAAGGACTCTCCAAGTCCATAGGAAGTGCAGCTTTTGCTTCTTCAGTTGGTGCATTACTTTGATTCAAAAATCCTAGAGCTGCCATACGTCTAAGGAATTTTTTCCTATATTCAACTACATCGTCACGCTCATGACCATCTACGTAGGATCCCTTCTTTGCAGCCTGTACTTCAAAACCCATTTCATGCATCCATTTTCTGGCTGTCTCCACTGAAATTTTTCGAGGGAATCCAGGTTCTAATGTTTCATTCGGCAGTAATTCCTCATTAACCCATTCACAGAAGGAATGGCTGGTAAGATTGCTACTACCCTTTACAGATGCGTTCTCACGTATATGTTGTGTAGCTTTCCGACTTAAACTTTCACAGTTCCACAAAACTCCAGATCGCTGGTAATGCCCTTGCTTATGATCAACTACAGTGCCACCATTTTCGAAAAATGCATCTTGCCAGGTGATTATCGCATTGACTGACTTTCCAACTAGTATTCCAGCTAGTTCTGCTGCTCTGTATTTCGATACATTTAATAAACTTAGTAGCTGGAAGGACAGAAAAAGGCCAAGCGACGTCTTGTCTTCCCACGATAGCTGCTCGAGCCATTCTTCACAAAATTTGTCAGTTGTAAAACTGCTGTCAGACTTCATACTCGATTCAGGATCAAAATCGGGATCAACGCATTCATTACTGGTATTTAAGGCATCGTGGGATAAATTCAGCAAGTCTGAAAGATCTTGAGGTTCCCTTTCTTGTCGATCGGCGATGGTTGCTTTGAACTTTTTAGTCCGCCTTGCCTTCTTAAGACTTAAACTTAACATTTTCTTTCGTTTCGTAGTAGGAGGCATCGATAAAACAGCAAGAACAATGAGTAACAACACAATGGATAATTGGCGCATCCGCGAAAGTGAGGTCATAATCGATACAAAAAAGTTTTTAATTCA
>CAZURU010000771.1:0-2219 GCA_964623585.1 uncultured bacterium | reverse complement strand
TCGCCAATACACGCCCAAAACGCCTCTCACAGGTAACACAGACTTCCAATTCACCCGAGGACTACTGGGCGTTTCGATGTGACCAAAACAAAAAGAAATTCCTTGCTTTATTGCTTCAAGTAAGGCTTGACTATATATTGTAAAGCGATTGGGGATCACGCGGATTTTTGTGGTGGAAATTTCAACTTTAAAAAAGAAAAATGTGAAATGAATAACATTTTGGACATAATCAAAACAACAGCTACGTCCGGGACAGTTATCCCAAAGCCAGAAGCGCGTGGTGATTACATTGTGAAGGGCTGGGGAAAACGGCGAGGAGAGAGTGCTCTTATATATAAAATTCCAAATCATAAGACTCCGATGCAACCCTACGAGAAAGGCATAACGGAATCAGAGTGGAAAAAGGCTTTTAACCAACTCAAGACAGCAGGCTACTTCAGCCGCACTTGGTTCAACAGTGCCCTGCCCGCCTGCGCTAAGGAAGGTCCCTGTAACTTCACCACCATCGGCGGCATCTTTAAACTACTATTACTCGCCGAGTATCATAAGCGTGGTGAGTACCGAAAGGTCTAAATTTCATGACAAGCAAAAACCTGAAAGACCACATCGTAAAATTCCAAGAGTTACTACGCGAACTGTTCCAGTTCGACTGTGTCGACTTAGACTTCGGCATCTATCGCATTATGAATCACAAGCGAGATGTTCTTGAGCAATTCATCAACGAAACGTTGCCTAACCTCGTAGATACCGATCTGGAACAAGGCATACTATTCCAACAGGACCAGGCTAACAAGGCTTTAGATGAATCTCGTGAGGACGTTGTTAGAGTGTTGGGTTCAGATGCAATTGATGGCGATGGGGAATTGGTTGAAGCCTATCGAGGCACCCCGGTTGGCATAGCTTATTTGGACGCGAAAGCAGCGGCCGCCAGTGGTCGTAGTCGTCCTGCCGTTGAAATTGACATCTACAATCATCTTTACGCCTTTTTCAGCCGCTATTACCAAGAGGGCGATTTTATTTCCAAACGCCGCTATTCCCGCAATCAGCGGTATGCTATACCCTACAATGGTGAAGAGGTTTATCTCCATTGGGCCAACAGTGACCAGTACTATATCAAGACCGCCGAATACTTCCATAACTACGACTGGAAAGCACCCAATGATGTGGCAGTGCATTTTAGGCTCAAGGCTGCCGATGTGGAGCAGGATAACGTCAAAGGCGAAAAACGGTTTTTCTTGCCTCTCATTACCGAAACAAAATGGGATAGCAACACTCGCGAACTAACAATCCCCTTTGAGTATCGTCCTCTGACCGCGCAAGAAAAAGGCGACTACGGCACGCGAAATCATCAACAGGACAAAATAATCTCCGCGACCATTGAGGCAATTCCAGAGCAATTAGGCAATGCCCTTGAAGCGTTGGCCGCGCTGATGGATGATAAACCTCAGAATAGCGATAGCGAATCAATTACCTTTCTGGAATACCATCTGCGGCAGTACACGAAACGCAACACATCCGACTTTTTTATTCACAAGGATCTGAAAGGTTTTCTCACCCGTGAGTTGGATTTCTACCTGAAAAACGAGGTGCTTAATCTGGATGAAATGGCTGCTACCAGCGAGGATAGCCTCAAGGGCTGGTTCCAAATGATGCAACTGATTAAGTCTGTGGGTAGCCAAATTATTGACTTCCTTGATCAAATCGAGAGATTTCAGAAGATGCTCTGGGAGAAGCGTAAGTTTATCACTGAGACGCAGTATTGCATCACCGTTGGCAACATTGACGAGAGCTTTCACGACGATATTGCTGTGTGCGAGGCCCAGTGGACTGAGTGGAAAGCGTTGTTCAGCATTGATGAAGACGAGACCGACTTATTCAATTCGGGTAAAAACAAGATGGATAAGCGCGTCTCCTTTCTGAAGGCGTATCCAACGCTGGTGCTCGATACCAAGCATTTTGACCACAACTTCATTGATCGACTGCTCGCGAGTTTTGATGAGTTGGACGAGATGACAGATGGCCTACTCATCCACAGCGAAAACTATCAGGCATTGAATTTGCTAATGGAGAAATACAGCGAACAGGTCAAATGTGTGCATATTGATCCCCCGTATAATACACAGACGAGTGGTTTTCTCTACAAGAACGAATATCAGCATTCGAGTTGGCTTGCGATGATGAACTGTCACATCTGTGTTGCGCTTGAACTGTTAAATTCA
>CAZURU010000770.1:0-2221 GCA_964623585.1 uncultured bacterium | reverse complement strand
AATTCATCAGCTTAGGCAACGAAAAATCCTTCAAGGTGAATATACACTCTATATTACGCCAAAAGCCCTCCACATTAAACTATGGACGCAGTGGTGGGAAAGTCGCCGTTCGGCCTTCAATCTTGAGGACTTCACTCAAGGTCTGGAACAAGAGCAAGAATTAATTGAGTATTTCTATGAGATGTTTGTCTACGCAGCCGAATCGGAAGCGGCATTAAGAGTCGTCAAGGAACTTCTTGGACCCAATGGACCTTTTAGGGATAATGAATATCTGAAGACAAGGTTGGGTAGCCGTTTTTTTCTCGCTTTGACTGAAGCAGACCCAGAATCTGCTCTAAAATGCCTGATGCGGACGATAGGGACTTGGGATAAAGAAGCCCTTTTAAAATTTACAGATGGCCGAAGATCGGTGGTATGGGCACTCGAAAAGATTGCTATGTGGCGAAAGTTGTTCCCTAATGCAGCAAGATTGCTCCTCACACTCGGTGAAGCGGAGAATGAAAGAATATCAAACAATGCAAGTGGGGTATTTGCTGAACTTTTCTCATTAGGACCAGGCGCGGTAGCTCCTACAGAAGCGTCTCCAATAGAACGTTTACCTGTCTTAAAGGAAGCATTTGCGTCTGATTCCAAGGAACGGCGAACCCTTGCCCTTAAAGCTTGCCAGAAGGGTTTGATATCCGACCATTTCTCACGGACATCTGGGGCAGAATATCAGGGAATACGAAAGGAGCCGGACCTTTGGCAACCGAAAACATACGCTGAGTGGCGGGAAGCCTATCGTTCCTTATGGCAGCTTCTATCTGAAAAATTAGAACTTTTGCCCGAGGATGAACGCAAAGAAGCTGTGGGAATTTTACTTGGATACGCGGGTTCAATTGGTAGAATCCCTGACTTAGGCGATATGGCTGTCAACACAGTTACAACAATTGTCGAAAACAAATATGCAGGCGAAAAACAGATCATTGGGACAATTAACCGAATTTTGTTTCATGATGATTCTTATGTCGAAAACAAAGGTCTACCAGCAGAAATCAGACAACGTTTTGAACAACTCCGAGATGACTTGATCGGATCCGACTTTCATTCGCTAATGCAACGCTATGTTGGTATGGACCTGATTGAAGATGATCTTCTTGAACACAGAGATGGGGTCGATCGGATTCAACCTCACCTTGAAACACTCGCTAAGCAGTCTATAGATAATCCTGCTTTTTTGGAATCAGAACTACCATGGCTTGTAACTAATAAGGCGGAGAATGGAGACAGATTTGGATATGAACTTGGTAAAATAGATGAAAGTCTTTCACTTCTACCAATGCTTCTTGACGCTCAACGAAACGCGGCGGAAAATGCAAGTGCTTATTTTCTTGGTGGTTATTTTCATGCAATCTTTGATAGAGATTTAATGCTATGGGAGCAACAACTTGACGTTCTCTGCGAGGATGTTACACTTAATGCAATAATACCGTCTCTCACATACCCTTCGGGTCTAACTGATCGAGCGGGACTTCGCATTCTTAATCTGGCAGAAAATGGTGTTATTGATATCAACGAATTTGAATCTTTCATATTCCAAAATGCAATTACTAGCTTATCCGAGAAGGTTTTTGGAAAATGGATAGAGTTTCTGTTAAATAACACGGATAGATCAACTGTAGAGATTGCATTGAAGTTGTTTTCTAATTACTATATTTCTCGAAAACTAAAACCCACTTTGCCTTGTGAACTGACCTTCCGACTTCTTTCACATCCAGAATTGTTTAAAGAATTCGACCATTATCGGTATGATACAATGACAGATTTCTATTGGACAGAAACAGCAAAGGAATTATTATACCGCTATCCACGGAAGGCCTTAGATTTAGTCCAACTCATGCTGGCTCCGTTTGGCAGCGATAGAACAATCTTTGATGCCTTCTCACAGAGTTGCTCCTTTCTCACAGAAACAACAAGAAAATATCCAGTAGAGGTTTGGGAGTACGTTAGTGAATACTTGGACAAACGAGATAATTTTTCAAGAACTATGTCTTTAGGAAGATGGCTTAGAGAAGCAGATATTTCAGAGATAGAAAAAGAAAAAGGGGCATTAGCTTTAATTCCACGCGAAAGTATCTGGAAATGGGTTGATGAAGATGTGGGAAATCGAGCGTGGTATCTTGCCAGTGAATTTGTTCCTAAAACCATTTTAATAGAAGAGTGGCATGGCTCTCTGGCACGC
>CAZURU010000769.1:0-2223 GCA_964623585.1 uncultured bacterium | reverse complement strand
GGAACGAAAAAAAGGGGTTCATGGTAGAGATAAGATCGAACCTAAGTTTAAGAAAAAAGATTTCTGTGATTGGATTTGTGAAGAGCGTAGGAATCCTGCCGACTTTGAAAAGTTTAAGGAGGTCGTGGAAATTCTCAGGGAGTTTGTTGAAGCTCATCAATCTCATTCAGTTGAGCGGGCTATTACCGAATAGTGTAAATCCAAGTATCGTATAATACATCGTATCTGCGCGATTACAAGTGATGGTCTACTATTATGAAATCGGTTGACATCTGTTCGGAAAATCTGTTATGATTGAAACGCAAAAAAGGTTTTGCCTGCTGTAGTAAATATATGAGTTATGCATGAGTCCGTTCATAGAAAAGGTAAATTTCAAATGCAACATCCTATAGCACCACTTCTATCTGAAAAATACTCAGCAATAGATATTGGCAGCAGTCCCTTTGCACAGCACCGCAAAATTACTAAGGAAAGGGTCAAGAGACAAAATGGGACTGCCGTACAACTTGCCGAAAAGGCATTAGCGGCTACAGTGTTTTTAGAAATGGTCCATGTAAATGGTCAACCTCTCGGATTTGGGAGTGGTTTTTTTGTGCAGCACGACCAGATCGCTACAAATTTCCACGTCATTGCCGGTGCTTCTCGCGGCACAGCAAGGTTAGTTGGCAAGCCTGCGACGTACGATATTGAAGGTATAACAGCAAGTGATGTGGAAAATGATCTTGCTATTCTAAAAGTCTCCGATTCTAACGTTCAGCCTCTTCCGCTTGGTGACAGTGATGCTGTCCAGTTTGGTGACACAGTTTATGTTTCCGGGAATCCAAAGGAATCAGAAAGCGCGTTCTCGGATGGCACTATCAGTGGTCCCCGCGAAATTGGCAACCAAACATTTCTGCAGATGAAAGCACCAATTTCGCCAGAAGGCAGCGGCGGGCCCGTGCTAAATGAGAAGGGGGAAGTGATAGGTCTTTCTTTCGTAACTCTTGAAGATGGACAAAGCCTTGATTGCGTTATCCCTTCAAACTATCTCAAGGCACTAATCTCTCAGTCTGAGGCAGTGAAACCTTTGGCGCAAGAAAAACAATCGGTATCTGCAGAAATGCACTTCTATCGTGGAAATGAGAAGTACTTGATGAGGATTTATCAAGATGCGATTACGGCGTATAACGAGGCTATCCGATTGCAACCAGATTTCGCTAATGCTTATGTTAACAGAGGTTTAGCCAAGGAAAAACTCGGACAATACGAGTCCGCTATTATGGACTATGGTAGTGCTATCGGAATTGACCCAACTCTTGCGGGGGCTTACAACAATCGGGGCAGTGCAAAACGCAAATTAGGACAACACTTCTTAGCCCTTGAGGATCTGAATACTGCCATCCAACTAGATCCTCATTATGTCAAAGCCTATGTTAATCGGGGTAATGCAAAAAATAGTTTAGGGCACCCTAATGAGGCTCTTGAAGACTTTAATAATGCTCTTGATCTCGACCCGGTTTCTGCCGAAACATACAATAATCGAGGGATTGCAAAAGCCAGCCTGATGCAACTCCCTGATGCTATTAAAGATTTTGACACCGCGATCGAACTTGATCCAGAGTTAGCTAATGCTTACTATAGTCGGGGGATCGCAAAATACATTATAGGTAGACAAATTCGGGAGGCGAAGTCGGATCTTCTAACTGCACTGAAATTAGCAAAAAGGTACGACGATGCGAATCTCAAATCTAACGCTGAGTTAGCATTAGCACTTCTGGCGGAAAGTACCTATCGTGTACAAGAAAAAACAAAAAACAATTCAATAAGACTCTTTATAACTTATTCACATAAAGACGTAAAAGCAAAAGACCAGTTGATAACGTATCTTGCTGTAATGAAGAGCGAGGGTTTAATAAACATTTGGCACGATAATGAGATCCTCCCCGGAGACACGTGGCGTGATTCTATTTCCGACACCCTTGCCGAGGCAGATATTCTCCTATATCTCGTTTCTAATAATAGTCTTGCCTCCGAAAACTGCAACAGGGAATTGGCAGAAGCATTAAACGCAAACGTAAGAGTCATACCTATTATTCTTGAAAGTTGCGATTGGTTAGATCACCAACTTAGTGACTTCCAAGTTCTTCCAGGCGAAGGCAAACCTATTAACGTATGGGAAAATGAAGACGAAGGTTGGCAAAGTACAATTGCTGGTATCCGAAAAGTTATTCACCAAATGCAGAC
>CAZURU010000768.1:0-2224 GCA_964623585.1 uncultured bacterium | reverse complement strand
TCCAAATGATTTTGAATATACCCAGATTCAGGAGGTATCTCATGCGTAATGATAATCGCGTTCGCGTCCCCAAACAACATCAAGAATTTATACAAAAACTTATTGACAATGACGAAGGTACCGGACCATTTCGAACTCAAGCCGATGTATTGGCATTTGCCGCAGCCATTGGTGCTCAATATGCCCAAGTAGAGCCTTTTGATGAACATAATGAACCGATTAGGCAAGAAGTGTTCGATAGGGCAGGATATGATACCTTAATCAATTTGCTTGCTATCCACAACTCGGAAGATCCAATAGTTCTTGCAAATACCAAAGAAAAAGAAGGAAAGAGAATTACAATTTTCGAGAATTATGCCAATGGAGGGTTGAATTGGTTAAAAAATGAACTAACGGGGCATGTAGATTATACTGATGGATTAATGCTGATACTAAAGAAAGAGCGGTCAAAATCTGATAACAATGCCCCAAATGATATTGATATTACTGAGTTGCTTGAATAAATAAAATTAGCTCTTGACGGCTTTAGGGCGAAAAATAAAGGGTAAATTAAAATAGGCCACCGATATGGTAGCCTATTTTAGTCGTCAGGTTGATTTTGAGCAACAATTCTATCTAGTTCGTCCTTAGTTAATTGCCTGTGTTCTTCTCCGTCGCAGATATGGAAATCTGTAAAGTGAGCCTCATAATTATTTACGAAGAAACTTCGTGCGGCACCTCTGGTGTACCCGTAGATATTTCGGTGACATTCATCCCCTGTGGTACTGGGTTCTTCCCTGATATTATACCCGAACGGGAGTATCCTGGCGTCGAACTTCCAAAATATGATCGGGGTGCTGACTGTTCTGGCATAATATTCTCGAAGATGGGCACAGATGGTAACTTGTCTGTCTCGGATACAGAAAACCTCGATGACGGATATTCCACCTTGTTCATCTGGCTTAAAAACGAGGCTTTTAAATCTATTCTGCCTGTAGTCATATTGTCTTTCGATATTGAGAATGCAAACGAATTGTCGTCTTTCCATAGTTCTTCTGTTATCTCCTCTCTGTTCTCTAAGGACAAAATTTCACTAATAGCTTCTGATAAAGAGAGACCTTCACGTTCACCTACTATGCGATCATCTTTCTCGGTGATAAAAGTAACAGTATTATCCCATTCGAGAGTAAGTTCCCAATACAATGAACCCTCGTAACCTGTAACCATAATATCTCCATCCGAGCCCGGGAAGGCATCTGTTTCGAGAATACCTACTCTGCGTAATAATATCTCGATAGCTAATGCCGACTCTATGGCGTCATCAGAAAACGTCTTTCCTCTACCATAATTCCAACCTTCAGAGTACTCTCTAAATCTCAGGATTTTCTTCATTGTCTTGTTCATTTTTAGCCTCTTCCATCAATTGATCATGCTTTATCAAAATATCTCCTACTTTATTGACGAGATCCTTAGCAGTAGGAATTGACATATAAATTACAGCTTGGACTACACCCTTGCGACCAAGCACTAAAGTATTGTCTATATGATTGCACACTCCTGCGATTTCATTAAAATATATCTTAGGAATATCAGGATCAAGCTCTGCCTTATTAACCAATACACTAACATCTTCTTCTTGTTCATTGTTGTTTTGATCGTTAGTATCAGACATTTTTTCCCCTTAAGTTGAGTGACGTAATCTTGAGGTAGGATAACTGAATTCAAGAAGTTAGTCAACTAAAAGTTTGGACTTGACCCGTTTCGGTGGGTACCTTACCAGTAGTTTAGAAAGGAGACCCACTATGCCACCAACACGTCCACCTTACCCAGCCGAGTTGAAGCACCAGATCGTCGAGCTTGTGCGCGCTGACCGCAGTCCTGCTGAACTGGCCAGAGAGTTTGAGCCAACCGCTCAGACGATCCAAAACTGGATACGTCAGGCTGATCGAGACGAAGGCCTTCGACAAGATGGCTTGACCAGCGATGAGCGCGAAGAGTTACGTCGTCTTCGACGTGAGAATAAGCAGTTACGCATCGAGCGCGAGATACTGTCAAAGCATGTGCCGTAGTGGTTCTATACGGTAGCAGCGGCCTGGTTCGCAGCGGAAACCGACGCGAACCCCAGCAAATCTTCGCGTTAATAAAAGCGCACCAGGCACGTTGGCCAATCACCACGCAATGCCGAGTCCTGGGTGTCTCCCTCAGTGGGTATTATGCCTGGCGAACACGTCCACCCTCTAAAAGA
>CAZURU010000767.1:0-2226 GCA_964623585.1 uncultured bacterium | reverse complement strand
TATGCGATGTATCTATCTCAATGATCGCCTTCGCCCTGAAATAGGCGTGGCACAGACAGATATGGTTGTGTTGGGAGGTGGAGAAAGTATGAGGCAGAAGAATCTCCCACGAGCCTATCAGTTGGGTAAGGAGGTTTGTTGACGTAATTTCAAACTGTTGTGGTTTGATCATAGTGTAGATTTTTTTATATTTTAAAAATCAAAGGTAAATTGAAGGCAGGCACACATCCAAAATAGGAGATGGAACGATGGGCCTCAAGATTCAAAACCTTACATTAAAACATTTTCGCGCATTTCGAGAATTGCGTATTAGTGGTTTGGGCCGTGTGAACCTCATCACAGGAAAAAACAACACCGGAAAGTCGTCAGTGCTTGAAGCATTACACATTTTCGCACTTGGCGCAGCACTTGACGTAATTAGCCACGTACTTGAACGGCGCGAAGGAAACATTAGAGTAGAAGGAGAAGGGCGTACTGCTGATAGGGAGCGCCTGATTCAAATTTCCACTCTGTTCTACGGATTTCCAGAGCCTTCAGACATCGCTGATCCAATCGTCATTTCAAGCGATAACAATTCCTGTCCTATGCGGTTGACGATACAGATAGGTTGGTTTTCGGAGGAACGTGACGTCGACGGCAATTTGCGGTTGGTTCCTTTGCAAGCAGATTCCTTTGACGAGCCAGATGACATCGCAGCATTGGTAGTTGAGTCACAAAATAAGAAAAAGCGAATCCTTGCACTGGAAAGGCTTGAGCGATACTCTTACCTGAGCAGAATTTCCGCACCTGGTTCTGAAACCCAAATACCCTGCATCTTTGTCAGTCCTTATGATGACCGTACAGCGATATTGGCTCCTTTATGGGACAGGATTTCGCTAACAAAATTCGAGAATCATGTCGTTGAGGCTTTGCAAATTATCGAACCACGCATATCTGCTGTCAATATGATATATGATGAAAACAGTAACATAGGACGCAAAGCAATTGTCCGGATTGAGAATATTGATCGACCTGTACCGCTACGGTTGTTGGGCGACGGCGTGAATCGCCTGCTTGACATAGCCCTCTCGCTCATCAACGCTCGCGGGGGGCTCTTGTTAATAGATGAATTTGAAAACGGCTTGCATCACACAGTCCAGTACGATGCCTGGAAGACTATATTCCTCTTGGCCAGGGAACTCGATATACAGGTTTTCGCCACTTCGCACAGTTGGGACGCGGTGGAGGCATTTCAGCAGGCCGCGGCTGAAATGCCCGAAGAAGGAACTCTCTTACGTCTGACCCGAAGAGGTGAAGAGATCATTCCCACCGTATTCTCAGAAGATGAACTGGCTATTGTGACTCGTAACAGAATCGAGGTTCGCTGATATGGCTGGTAAAAAGATACTCTTAGTGGAAGGCAAGGATGACGAGAATGTCTTGAAAAACATCTGCGGGACTCGTGGCGTTGGCCGCCTTGACGAGGTGAAAAAACTTGGCAACGTTGACGAACTGTTGGCAAGCATACCTACTGAACTCAAAGGAAGTGATCTGGAAGCTGTAGGCGTGGTCGTAGATGCCGATATCAATATGAATAATCGCTGGCGGTCGATTCGCAATCGAGTCATTGGGGCCGGATACCACGATGTGCCGATGCAACCGGCTCAGGACGGAACCATCCTTGATCCACCTGAGGGAACTCTGTTGCCAAAAGTGGGTATTTGGATTATGCCGGATAACCGAACAGACGGAATCTTGGAGGATTTTCTGCGCTTTCTCGTCCGTCCGCCCAACGACCTGTTTGACCATGTAGAGACCAGCGTGGCGGCTATTCCGCAAGAACATCGGCTTTTCAAGGACCTGGATGAAATCAAGGCGATTATACACACCTGGCTTGCCTGGCAAGAAGATCCAGGTAAACCCTACGGCACCGCTATTACCGCTGGCTTCCTTGATCCGAACGTCGCTGAGGTAGATACTCTCGTCTCCTGGCTGAAGCGATTATTTTTTTCAAGCTAAGTATAACGATATTGTTTTAACCATTTAACCCCACAAGTTCAATTGATTTTGTGGGGATTTTTTTATTTATCAGCAGTCTGGATTCTGTATTGCGGAACAATTTTATATTTGAAAAACATTTGATGTGTTTGGCTGAGCGTTGTATTATTTGGAAAAGAAGGAGGTGGCCCGTCTCAAATATAGAAGCAATCAAGTCGGCAAATAAAAAAGACTGGGACAAATGGGATA
>CAZURU010000766.1:0-2242 GCA_964623585.1 uncultured bacterium | reverse complement strand
CCTGCCGTTATTTTTAAAAAATATACTACACCCTTTCCACCCTTCCACCTTTCCAATCTTCCACCCTTCTGAAAAATATTATTCTTGACTTAATGAAAAATCTATGGTATACTGTCTATTAAATACTCCTACTTGCCGGTGTAGCTCAGTGGTAGAGCGCACGACTCATAATCGTGTGGTCCGGAGTTCAACTCTCCGCACCGGCACTCTTCTTTAAAGGCATTGTCATGAAATCCCGTTTTGTCCAAGATATGCACCGTTTTATATCTAAACAGAACATGATAAAAGAGGGTGAAACGGTTCTCGTTGCTGTTTCTGGCGGTGCTGACTCCCTTGCTCTACTCTATGGTTTGTACGAAATACAGGATATTATAAAATGCCACCTTCACGTTATTCATCTCAATCACAGTCTCAGAGATAATTCTTCTGAAGATGCTGACTTTGTTCACAAACATGCAACCTGTATGGAGATACCTTTTACAAGTCATACTGTTGACGTCTCACGTTTAGCAGAAGAATGGAAACTCTCCACCGAAACTGCAGGAAGAAAAGCACGATATGAATTCTTTGATACAGTCTCTGCTGATGTGGGTGCAGCAAGAGTTGCTTTGGGACATCACCAAAACGATATTGCAGAAACAGTGCTCATGAATCTCATACGTGGTGGAGGTAGCGACGGTTTAAAAGGAATTGCTCCTATCAGAGATGATACGTATATTCGACCTCTAACGATTTTCACGCGTCAAGAAATTGAAGCATATCTCAAGTCAATAAACCTTATCCCACGAGAGGACCCAACGAATGCAGATATGCATCACCTCCGCAACCGCGTTCGTCATGAACTTCTACCACTCCTTGAACGAGACTATAACCCTAATATTAGAGCGGGTTTAAACCGAACAGCAGCTATTATCGGCTCAGAATCAGACTATCTTGATGAACTAACCCGAAAAGCATTTAATCATTGCTTGCTTAACGAAGTCAACCCCCAATGTATCGCGTTAAGTAGAGATATATTCCTACATTATCATATCGCTATACAGAGACGTATAATTAGACTATCGGTGTCAGAATTAAAAGGGACTATGCAAGATTTCACTTTCCAACACAGCAATTCAATACTTGATATTATACTCGGAGACAAACCTAATGCAATCGTAGAGCTACCCAATGGAATTCAGTTTAGACGTGCATATCAGGACATCTTTTTTGAGAAGGAAGCGATCAAAACTGAAAACTATCAATATCCACTTAATGTTCCCGGTAGAACCACTGTTGTACAGTTAAATACAGAGATTATTACAAAAATTTATGAGATACCAGATAATGAACGACCTACTATACCCAACGGTATTTGTGAAGCACTGTTAGATTTCAACACGATAAAACTACCGCTACAAATACGAAATAGACGAAAAGGTGACCGAATTCAACCCCACGGTATGAAAGGGACGAAAAAGATTAAGGACTATTTTATGGACCTAAAAGTCCCTCAATGCGAAAGAGATCGTATACCATTTATCGTAAGTAGTGATGCAGTACTCTGGATTATCGGTTTTACCACCAGTGATAAGCATAAACTCCAATCTGAAACACGAAAATGTCTTCATTTGCAATATGGAAAAATTGATTACATCTCCTAATAAAGCCTTAATAACGGAAGCACAAATTCGAACACGTATACGCGAACTCGGCAAGCAGATATCTGAAGATTATGCTGACCGAGAACTTGTGTTAATCTGTGTACTCAGAGGCGCAACGCTCTTCTTTGCTGATCTAGCACGAGAAATATCTTTACCACCGCGATTTGAATTCTTGCAAACTTCAAGCTATAACGATAGCACCCGACCCTCTAAAAAGATAGAATTCATACGAACCGGCAGTAATTATATTGAACACAGAGATGTTCTCATCATAGAAGACATTATTGATACTGGACGTACCTTGAGTTTTCTATTAGAACATCTTCACCCCTTAAATCCTAAATCCATAAAAATTTGCACACTTCTGAACAAACCTTCCCGTCGTGAAGTTCCTGTTAGTATTGACTACACAGGATTTGAAGTGCCAAATGTGTTTTTAGTCGGTTACGGACTTGACTACGCGCAGATGTATCGTAATCTACCCTATATCGCAGTTATTGAACCATCCAGTGATGCCATTTAAAGTCAATCAATTGCATGAAGATCAAGAAACCTAACTCTACCATAAACTTCAATTCAACGATTTCCCATAACCGTGG
>CAZURU010000765.1:0-2247 GCA_964623585.1 uncultured bacterium | reverse complement strand
TATTGTAGCACAATCTTGTTTTAGGGAGTGGCCTAAAAAACCGTAGGCAGTACACAAGTTAGTTTTCGCTACTTTTCGATTCTCCTGATTTTTCTCGGGTTACTGCATACTCATAAAACCCATAAAGGATGGTGTTACGATAATACTTAAGACGTATATGATAAAGATGGAAAAATATAGGGCATAAAACTGCACTAACGCAATAACATACAAATAGAACATCAATCCCTTCTTTCCACCAAGCAATGAAACCAAATCCTCCCGCAATAAACGAATAAAAAACTCCAAACAAAGATCGTTTTTTTCCGTTTTGCTTGCCTTTTTCTCTGATTTCCCTCTTTGTCCAGAGCAGTACAAGCACCAAAATCCAGATTAAGATCAATATCCATTGCCAGTACTGTAACGGAACAAAAATTCTTAACATAAAACCGACTGTCGCAAGAAAAAAGATACTTCCTATCAATTTGGCAGAATTATATTGAACTAATAATGTATAACCGCGTGAGTAAACATCTGGACTCTGACTTAGAACAGTTGTTCGACACAGATCAAAAATCTCCGTATATTTTACATCATTTTTCGCCTTTTCTGCTTCCCCTCGTACTGTTTCTACTTTAATGCCAAAAACCTCTTCAATTTTGACTTTGAAATTTTTTACAAATTCATCTGTATAAGGGCTAAATTCTTCAGAATTATCCCTATATCTACAATCAAATAAAGCTTTCTCAAACCATCCGTAATGGGCATGGAATTTCTTAAGAGGCTGAAAAATTGTTACCAGTTTTCCAAAAAGCCAATAAATCAATCCATGAATGACAAAACCAACGAGATAACAAACTACCACGTACAAAATTCCTTGCGTTACAGTAGGACGCAGAAACTGTGCTAATCCACTGTCTTTATCTTTTGATTCATTGGGTGGATTTGACAGCAGTGCGGGGTTTATCAAAATCGCCAGTATTATTATTACGATTAACCCAGGCACTGCATACCCTAAAAAGTCATATAGATTAAACGGAATTCGCACGGATGGCACCTCTTAAAAGGAGACCGCTTTACCGATAAAGAATGGCAAGTAAATTAAAACAGATCAACCAATAAGTTACTCACCAAAGATATCCTCATGTAGTTCCTCATAGACCTTCATACCGGATTGAATGCGTGGAGCGAGCATATCCATCATGAAACTTTCCTTGGTATTTCCCAAGTAAACCGATTTTAAAGCTTTTTGAGCAGCACCATGGACCTGTTGAACAATAGGCTTCAGATTGTCGGATGCCTTTAATCCATGTTTGTTAAGAGCATCTCGTT
Organism: uncultured bacterium; assembly: GCA_964623585.1. GTDB lineage: Bacteria > Poribacteria > WGA-4E > WGA-4E > WGA-3G > MSPOR6. The sequence continues at coordinate 936 of CAZURU010000765.1, read as the reverse complement.
TCGCCATAAGTAAATCATTAACCTTATCAGGCTCCTCGTGGTCTTCACATAACTTCGTTAGCACCTCGTCATCAAGGAGGTAACTTTCAATGGTTTGCCGTGATAAAGTACGGATGCCTTTTTTCGCGTTCCGCTTTATTTCGCCGCACGTTGCTTTATCCCTATCTACGATCCCGATAACCTTCGCACTCTTCGCAATCTTCTCAATTGCGAGATTCGCTGCTGTTACAGATTTTTCTACATTTCCTCTGCTTCCTAGAGAAACAAAACAGACTTCGGGGTAACGGCTCTTAAAAATGTTCCTGTAACATTCCTCATCAAACGTCTCACCCTCACAGAACACAGTCCTCCCGGTTACCACCAATTCAGCGAGATCGCCAAGGGCAACTTTATAAGTGCTCGCCCAAAAATTCGGATTGGGCTTGGCAAGTGTGATTGTCACTTGCCCATCAAAATCGCGGTCTTGGCCGGAATTGTCTTTACCGAAATCAAGAAAAACGACAGATTCTGGATGTTGTCGGTAGAGGTCTTGCGCCTTGCGCACCATGCCGATTGAATGAGTGGCAATCCAAAGTTGGGAAGAGTTAGGAATAAGTTTGTAGAGTTCTTCAAGGAGTTTCCCTTGAAGTTTCGTGTGTATATGTGCCTCCGGTTCGTCAATGCAAAATAGAGTAGAACCATTGGATTTTCTTGTGAAAATTATTATATCCAAAATCAGATCAAGACAAGCTCTTTCTCCGCTAGATAAATTATGATATGAAAGCCGCTGACTAACTCCTTTTTTGAAACAAAATAATTCGCTATGTCTATGTTTAGGTTTTCTTATGAAATTAAAATCCAATTTTAAATTTTTGAATAGTTTACTCATTACGTGCTGTATTTCACCAAAAATCTCGTCTCGAATCTCACCTAATTTTTCACTATCTTGTCCACCTA
>CAZURU010000764.1:0-2249 GCA_964623585.1 uncultured bacterium | reverse complement strand
ATCACAATTGGTTACACAATCTTTTAATCGCTTCTTCCATAGGTGGAAAATGGAACCACTGCAATCCGTTATAGTCAGGCATTTTTATTTTTTATATCAGTTTGAGAAAAATAAACATTCTTCAAGTATTCTTTGAATTTGTCTGGCAATAATAAGCCGCTTACGTCATCAATAGTCGTCACAAATTTCCTCAACTTATCCGTATTGGGAACTTCAATTTCTTCTTCTTCCAAGACAGTTTCGCGATATTTTGAAGTCATATAGTCGGACCGCATGATGCCTTCGATTTTTATATATAGATTTCGACCACATCTTCTATGATCGTCTCTCATAAAATCTTCAACTGCATCTTTCAAATCTTCTGAATGATATTCAGCTATTCCTTCATATTCTTCCCAACTTTCAAGTAGTTTTGGTAATCTCCTTTTCAAATCTTTGGCTATATCGGATACAATGTCGTCTATTTCCCATCCTTTTTTCCAAAAATCTTTGAGGATTTTCAATTGATCTTCGCTCAATCCAAAAAAAGGAAACCATCCATTGTCAAACATCATGTTCCAATCGTGGCTTATATGATAAAGACGGTTGCGAAATAAAACCGACCGATAACATTTACCTAGCATTTCAGGGATTTTGTAATTTCTTACCCTAAAGGATTCGGGCAGTTCATTTATTTCCAAAAAAATATCAGGGATATTTGCACTAAAATCATAGAAACAACACCTCATCCATCCAACATGAAAAATAAAAAAGAATCCACAGTCATCAGGAAGTATAACGTTTGTACTCAATTTTTTTATATCTGCAATGTCGGATTTTGTAACTCCCTGCCCTTTTTTTATGGAATTAGCTGCCCGCATTTCCATTATGATTTCAACATCTTCATTTATATAAACAGTTGCACTTCCGTCCCTTCTAACAACTCCAATCATAGTTGCAATATGACTGGGTGGCATATCGTCCGGTAAATAATTACTTCCTAAATTTTCAAGTATTTCATAAAACATGGATTGATTCAACGGGGTCATAAAATCCATAGTTTGTATTTGCCCTTTGCTACTTGGCCTTATAGGTTCAACTGCAAAACCAATCGTTGGCGTACTATCTCTGCCTTTCTCAATTTCGTAAATCATATTCACTTCCTCTTTTTAAGTTGAAAATATCTGACAAGATTTTTCAGCAATGTCAGTCATATTTGGATCCTCCGCTTTCCCGTCAGCAATTTCTGCATCAATCCGCGTTTTTGTGTGCGGTATTGTTCGGTGAGTTGGTTGAGTAGATAAATTTCCTCTTGTGCTGTGTCTAGATGTGCAGCAATAGCTTTCTGATTAAATAAAGGCGGAATGGATATGAGGATATTGGCAAAATCTTTTTTTGAAACTTCGCCAAATGTATTTCCACAGGACAATCTTATCAGTCGTGTCTTCAATAACAGGAAGGCATAGTATAAGAATGTGACTGAATAGCGTCTGCGAGGCTGAATACATTTGAATCCCTGATTGATTGCCATAGGAACCGTGTTAATGCAACAGTTCCCTATAGTGGCTCTGGTGCATACAATAAGGCAGTTTTCAGGAAGTAATGTTGTACGGGAAAGTCCTTTTCGAGTTATATGTCTTTCAGTAGAATTGATGTATTTTTCAGATAGTCTGGTGACTTCTGAGGGCGTGAGCCAGGGGATATCGCCATTCCAGTAGCTACTGTCTCGGGTTGATGGCGTTCCACCAGAGTGGATTACACCAACCTCCGCCAATTTCACCTGTCGCCATTCAGGATTATCCTGCTGGTCGCTGATGAGCGTTTTCAGCAACCACTTAAACCGCTTCTCCTTCGCCTCTATTAGTGCTTCGGTTTTCTCAATGGCTATGTCCCATTTTTCCAGCAACGACGCAATGGCTTTTTGTTCTTCAATAGAAGGTAGGGGAATTACAACATCCTCCAGGTAGCGGCTATAAATATGAACTATCGAGTTGCCCTGCCCTAATCTATTCATTTGTTTTCTTCCTATTGTATTCAGATAACAGGATGCAAAGTCTGCACGAACCTCTTTGGGATCAAGAGAACAAATTATTACATCACCTCCTGCGTATGCTCTTATATCGTGATTAAAAGATGCACATTTTCCTATTTCTTCTCTTGTTTCACCTGAACCTGCAAAAAGAAGATCGTTATTTTTAATAAGTTTACGTTTGTCTAACTCGACTTTGTCCAACAGAGTGTTTAAGCTGCGTGTGGCAAGTCGTATAGCC
>CAZURU010000763.1:0-2250 GCA_964623585.1 uncultured bacterium | reverse complement strand
GTAATAAGTGGGGTAGTCCAGTTGATGTTATTAAGTATGTGACGGTAGAGTGAAACATTGGAATTATTAAACTTATTTTAGGCAGGTATCCTATTTGGGTGCCTGTCTTTTTTTAACTTGATTCAATTTTGTAGGATATGGTAAATTAGTTGGAGTTAGTGTTATTAGTATCTTATGTTTAAAAGCGTAAGTCGTGTCAGTTGTTAGACAACTGGCACGACTTCTAAAAAACCTAAAGATATTATATCCTATATTTGACAGTATGTCAAGTATAAGATGAATAAGTATGGTCGTGAAGAGGGTCTTAAGAGGTTAGAGAAGCATGATCCGAAACTTGCCGAACAAGTCAAAAGGTTGCTTAACACAAAACAGATGCCACCGAGCAATACACGCGATAAAAATACACGTGATTAACAAATTAAGAAGGAGTTCTTACTATGAAAACCCGAATGTTTTTGATATTGATCTTAAGTTTTTTCAGTCTTTTTTCTATGTTTGACGTAGCAGATGCTTCTGACAATACAGAAGTTTATGTGATTGGAGATCCAGAGGATTTACCTGAATATAATAAGAATCTCACTGTCAACATCAAGGTATATCATGCGCCGGAAAAGGGTTATATTGTTGTGAGGTTTTCTAAGAAGTCGTCAATGGTTGGGCGTTGCACGAATTATCCTGTCAATGATACGGGTAATACAAACGATATAGAACTGCGTGCGAGTCTTGGATGGAAAACATACGGCAGTTCAAGTGTTTTGAAATATGAGTTTAGTGGAAAATATGGTGAGGATTATGATATTGATTTGCTTGTCACAACCTACGATTCGGGGGCGTGGGGAATACTCTCTGCGGAAGTCTTTGAGAAAAAAGAAGACAAATCCCCTAAGCGGAAGGCAAAGAATACAGGCACGGTGCCGCGTGATGAGAATGGTAACCACATCGCTGACGGATGGAAAAGCGATTTCTTCCCTTATAGATATAAAGATAAGGAGAAAGAAATCGTGAATGTCGGGGCAACCCGGAAGCAAAAGGGTATCCAAGATTATCCTTACAGCAAGCCTTTATTGACGTGGCGACAAAATACCGTTGATGCTGAGACAGGTCCAGATGGCAACAAAGAGAATGGAGATGGCTTCACCGTTTTTGAGGAATATAGAGGTTTTATGCTGATGTCAGTAACGAAAGAAGTCATAAGATTTGATCCTGCAATAAAAGAGGTTGGCATTGTATTACATAAGAGTATGACTGCTTATGGCACTGGAAATGTGGGTAAACACCCATCACATTCCTTTAGACAGTTCGGCGGAAAAGATTACGTCATGGACCCCTTTGAAGAGGTGTTTAAAAAAACACATACTGAACTAAAAGATGATATCCCTGATAGTTTTGGACAGATCAATACCAACTCCGATGGCATACCGGATACGGAAAATGTATATGCAGTCCGCGTGCGAAATCCTGGAAAAGATCCGAGTGGTAAGGACAGCCTTGGAGTTGCTAACAGGAATAAACCTAACAAAAGATCATTAGTCAATATTTATGTCACTGACATTACCGACTTTCAAAAAAGAAAGTTACAGAACTTCACGGTGAAACAGATTGTTAACAGTGTGACAGCGCATGAAGTAGGACACGCTATAAACTTGAAGCATTGTCCGCAAAGCTGTATGGACAACACAAAAACTTGTTTGATGCGACCTGGGGTAACAACAACAGATGATAACGATAAGATTACTGCAATTCATGTTGGTTCATCTCCGAGTTCTCATCACTACATAGATTACGATGTAGCGGGGCGTGTTAGGACGCCTCAACCTGCGGCAGTGCCTAAAAAGAAACCTGATGATAAGAAGAAACCGAAAGCGATCACGCGTAGTTTATCATCATCATCTGTTTCTGATACAGCCGAAGCGGGTGATAGTGTCACTGTGAACTTCTCCACCAGTTCTCCTTATTCATCGGTGTATTGGTCTGTGAAGAAGCCTTCGGACACGACATCCATATCGCTGGAGATAGATAAGGGTGATGGGAGTTTGACGACTGCTGACGTCACCTATACTTTTCCGAGTGGTGTTTCTGGCGATTATGTTTTTAATGCGTATGTGTATGATGGTGATAACACAACCGTTTATGAAGAGAGTTATACGGTCTCTGTATCTTTACCGAGCAGTACCACATCTACGGGTTATTTTGCAAAAAGTACGACTGTGAGTGCTAATGGCACGTATGAGGCAAAAGTTGTTGAGAGTG
>CAZURU010000762.1:0-2258 GCA_964623585.1 uncultured bacterium | reverse complement strand
TTCCTCAACCCAACCTACGGAAGAATGGAAGAATAATAATTAAAATTGGTATTACCTGGATTTGCGGTGTTAATTCTTATATTATAGTTCGGAATCACTGTGCCCAACCGTACGCTACAGAAACATTTGGTCTTGATTCGTTCAGACAATCCGCGTAATCTGTGTCATTCGCGAAAATCCACAATTCAGACAACAAGCTTGTAACAGTATATTTACACATCCACATTCACGAGATCGGAGAAAACACAATGAAAATCACCCCAGTTAAAGGAAGACCCATGCTCCACTGGGTAGGAAAACGACCAATAGACACAGTCAACGCATATCCTGCACAATTAGTAGACTCCTATAACGTTGAAAACCCTGAAAAAGAACCGACTTACGATAACTTTAAAGATGGTCCCAATCTACTATTTCACGGAGACAACAAAGAAATCCTCTCAACACTCCTCGCGCAAGGTTTCCGAGGTAAAATAGACCTCATTTATATCGATCCCCCTTTTGATAGCGGAGCAGATTATGTGCGAAAGGTAAAATTACGCGGTGAAGAGAATGTACTGGAGAGTGAAGGGCAATCTGTCATTGAACAAACACAATACACCGATATCTGGACAAATGACAACTACTTGCAATTCATGTATGAACGTCTTATCTTGATGCATGAGCTATTAAGCGAAAAAGGCAGCTTATATCTTCACTGCGACTGGCATAAAAGCCACCATCTCCGTTTATTGTTGGACGAAGTGTTTGGTGAAGCAAATTTCGTTAACGAGATTATCTGGAAATATAATTGGGCAAGTACAGTCAAAAAGAAGTTCTCACAGAAACATGATACAATATTTTGGTATGCTAAAAGTGCTGAGAATTGGATTTTCAACCTTGATGAAATGCGGGAACCTTATACAGAAAAACAGTTAAAGGGGTATAAACGGGATGAAGATGGTTATTATACATTGGATACCTCTGGCAAAAAGTGGTATGCACACCCAAAAGGCCAATTACCCTCAGACCTATTTGAAATTGGCATTATCAGCAGAAGTGCCAAAGAACGTCAGAAATTTCCGACACAGAAACCCGAAGCTCTAATAACTCGAATTATCACTGCATCAACTAATGATGATTCTATCGTCCTTGATTGTTTTGTCGGAAGTGGGACAACAGCAGTCGTAGCGGAGAAAATTGGAAGACGTTGGATCGCCGCAGACCTGAACAAAGGGGCAATCCAAACAACTATAAAAAGGTTACAGACCTCTATTGACAAACCACGTGGAATTGCACACTATCGTGTCAATAACTACGACTTCCAAGTCGAATATGAACTCAAAGCCATTGTCACCGCAAAATACGGTGTAGAAATTGATCGTAATGCAGCTTTCTTTGATGGCACATTAGACAGAACACTCGTCAAAATCATTGACCTAAATAAGCCTCTCACCCCTTTAGATATTCAAACTATCAAGGACGAACTCAAAAACCGTCCGGATGAGACGCGCGACATCACAGTCTTATGCAACGGCAGTGAAATCGGAATCCAAGAGGTACTTGAAAAGGAAAACCGACAACGTCCCATAAACAAAATCATTGTCCGTGACATTCAACGCGACGGTGTCACTACCTACGCCCCCGCCGAAGCAGATGTCCAATTCGAAAGAGACGGGGATAACGTCACTATCACCATTGAAGATTATATTAGTCCAACCATCTTAGCCCGTATGGATATAGACCGCACCCTCTTTGACGAACAGATTGACGATTTCCGCGCACAGATTGATTGTGTGTTGATTGATACTGATTATTCAGGTGAGCATTTCAAAATAGTTGAAAGTGACGTTCCAAAGAACAAGACTGATTTCGTTGAGGGAAAATACACAGTATCGCTGCCGCGTCCTGATGCGCGCGTCGCTGTGAAGATTATTGATATGCTTGGAGAGGAAACGGTTGTAACGGATAAATACTGAGTTATTCTATGGATGTCAATAAATAGAGGACAAATATCTACAATTTTGAAGTGGTATCAAAGGCTTACCATCAAAATAATCAATGAAATCTATGTAATCCGCGCTTTCCGCGATTCAGAATTGACAAATATTTACTCAACCGAAAATATTGATTATTTACTAAAAACCCTTTATACTTGAAGATACCAAATTATTAGCATAAACGCAGAAAAGGAGCAAGAATATGGCAAGTGCTAAAATTCTCGAACATGGACAGATAACCATTCCTAAACAGATACGAGAGAGTTTAGGACTTAAGAA
>CAZURU010000761.1:0-2264 GCA_964623585.1 uncultured bacterium | reverse complement strand
TAATACATTTGGCAATGTATTTTTAAACTTCTGTAATCCAGCACTTAAATATTGATAGGACCAAGCACTAACCTGCTGTAGTAAAGCGTTTACAGCAGGCATGAACCGGTGTCAATTTCCGTGATGCTTGTTATAAGCAAATTCAAGGACAGGGAGAAGCTCCGACATCGACATATTTTCACGGATATCGTAATAGACCCTACGCTCAGACTCAATACCCCATTTACACCCGTACTGACGTTCCAATTGTCTTGCTTCCTCTTTTTTAATCGACGCAAAAATCCTGAGTCGGTTAGACTTTATGGAAACTCGGATCTCCTCACCGTTTCTATCTATCGGTTTTGCGTGAGGAAGGAGGGGGCTAAGAAGAATTCCAAATACGCTTCTAACCCTTGTAACGCCTCTATCCATTAAAAGGAACGAGCAAACCGTTTTATTGAGTTTCGGCGGCTTTAACCGCCAACCCTCCGCTTTAATCAAATTCTGTATTTCTGCAACCCTTGTATAAAATATATTGCGTCTGTCTTCAGAGAAGTATGCTTCATGGTACTCCCTGGACTCTCGGGGTAATGATTTTTTAACTCGTGCTATTGTCCATTCACCAGCAACGACTTTTTTTGATTTTACCAAGTTGTTATCACGCATTAGAAATATCTCCTATTTCAAACATACAACATCTCCTTATTATGAAGTCAGCTGCGCCCACGGGTAGATGTGAGTCCAATCTTCGCTGAAAATTACCCGGATGGGTTGATACGCTTCTACTTGCAGCCTCAGAAAAACCGCATATACCAATGCCCGATGATTTCCATCTTCAAGGTAAAATCTGATTTTCGGAGAATGGACCGGTTTCTCATAGACAGCCAACGGTCTAATCAACAATTCACCTAACAAGCGCGGATCAAACCTTGCGCTAATAATAAAGCATCCGTCAAACCACGGTTCATCATCAGCGAGATGTTTAAAGACTTTAATTGGACTCTGATATGGATATGCTTTCAGGATTCTGTCCACGACTTCTTTAAGCGTACGGGACTTTCCTTTAGGCGTTAAGATATCTACCAACGTCTGGTTATCAGCCCAAACATTATCATTCGCTTCCATGAAAACGAGGTCGTTAAAGTCCGCCTCACTCAACGTGAAGGTCTCATACGCCGCAGCATCTATCTTACGTCGAGTTGCTTTGTATTCAGATAAAGATACGGACAAGCGGTTCGCATCGTCTAATAGTAACTTTTTCACGTTTGCCTCCGAGTGCTGCGCCTCGTCTGTCCCGAAATCTCACGAAGTTCAACAGGTTGCAAACGATCTAATTTAGGCATAAGGGATTTCTCCTTTGTATCAATGTTGCAATCAAGATACCACATTGGTTTTTCAAAATCAATCGAATTTTGGATGTCGCAAAAAATTTTGTCTCAAGTGTCTTTTTAATAACATGAGTTTGAAAAAGTTTAGAAGTTTCAAGGCATAGGTAAATCGTTGAGGTGCTGAAGTTCTCGAGGGTTGGTGCCACGTGTTTCTATAAACATAGTGTCCTTACAAGACTAAACGGGCACAGTCTAATAGTCCACACCCGCAGCGGTTATAGAATGGATGTCTCGAAAGTTTTCAACCGTGATAATACTCTCGGTAAATTGCCCTTTCCATTCCACTCCACCATCAAAAGTATTTTTTTCGCTATTAGAGAAATTCTGGGTGTACCCATCGGGGAAAAAATTTTTGAGAAGCAGGTGCCCTTCTCGGTCATAAAACGATATGTAAACACGCCTCCATCTTCCAGAATACGGTTTTACATATTCTGCCTGTGGTCCAGATTTAACTTCTGCGTTTTGCTGGGAAAAAAAGTGTTTGGCAATGAAGTAATAGCTTCCAAATTTCTCGCCTCTCGAGTTCATGATACTTTTAGGCTTATACTCAATCTTTATCACAACACGACTGCCATCTGTCATTGTGTCCGAAAACTCTCTTGATATTTTTCTGTTCGTACACCCAATTAGAATAACGAGGAAACACATTAGGAAAGAAAGGTGAGTCTTTAGAAATTGATACATTTGTATTTCTCCTCTGTAGGCGTTTTTTACGCTAAAACGAAGGGGCCGAGACACAAAACCCACAGGATCATTTGGTTTTCGGTTCCGCTTTTGGTTTTAGTTTCCTTGTTTTTGTCCAAATACATCAGGATCCAGTTGATCAATGAAAGGTTAGCAATCCCAGTCCTTATCTGCTTTCAAGAGCGGTTAAAAGGTCTCAAATCACAACACCGG
>CAZURU010000760.1:0-2265 GCA_964623585.1 uncultured bacterium | reverse complement strand
GTTGAAGTCCAGGGAGCAGAAGCCATTGAGCCGCCCACTTGCCCTTCGTGACTGTCGTCTGCAATTTAAGATGGAAGTACGAGCAGTTAGTCTTTATTAAATGGCATGATATGGCATAATCAATAGTACAATATTGATGAAATGACACATTAATGTCATATTATTTTATGAAAAAATAGCGTTATTATTTACCCAGTGTCGAGTAAAAAGGCTGAAAAGCTTTATATCAACAATTGAGGTAAGTTTATGAACATCAACCCAGAATGTCTGAAAGCATTGCGGGGCCAGAAAGGGTGGTCTCGACAGAAACTTGCCGATAACTCGAAAGTTTCAGCAAGGCAAATTGCGCGTATCGAGGACTCAAAGACAAGTGTGACTGTACGCGAAAATACGGTTATCCGGCTGGCCGGTGCATTGAAAGTTGACAGGGAAATACTTGTTGGTAACAAACCTCTTGATCCTGTCCAGCCAGTCCCTCAAACGAATGCTGATATCCAACTCGGTACCAGGACCAGTCCTCAAGTGCGGCTCGCATACGATTTGGTGAAGCATCGCTACGGTGCGAGCCAAAGGGATATCATTAATCTGGCGCCTCTCCTTTTCGTGTTGCTGGCCGAGGGCAGTCTCGCCTGGCGTCGTCAGTACGTTGACGAGGTAGAGGAGGCTATGGACCGTTTAAGTGCGTTTGGCAAAAAATGGAGTCATCTTTACTTTACGTATTATCAGGGAAACATTGAGTGTGGTTTCTGGGCTGAAAAAGAATCCATTGAGGCCGCTGACCTCCGAGGTGATACGTTGAGAAACAGGGACGACGCTAACCTGGATTTTGCTGATGAAGCCTTGTACGAGGTCACGCCGTTCGCGGATTACTTATGTAAATTTTCGAAAGATCTTGGAATCTCCGGCATTGTCGATTTCGGCTCTGGTGTTGCTGATGATCCCTGGGGAACTGAACCCTACCAGATTTGCCGAAACGAGCTAAACGAAATCTCCGGCGATTCCAAGTATGCCCGATGGGCCTTGGAGCATGGCGATGTACGCCTATCTGACATTCCCAGGGAACTCATGGCAAAACAGGCCAGGGACAGGCGGATCGATTGGCTTGAAAATAAGCTGAGTGACAAGACCCGCGAGATTATGGAAGAACGCGAGCGTTTTGAGAACCTCCTTGAGAAATTTATTAAAGGAGATGAGTCATGAAACGAGCGATGAAAATCACCGATCATGCCTTATTGCGATATATGGAACGGGCCGAAGGAATCGATACTGAAAGATTCCGCCAATATCTTGAAGATGTCTTGAATACACCAAGATTGCGGCAGGTAGTTGACATTGCTGGTAATACCAATTTTAAGATTAAGAAAGGTGGAATCACCTTCTGTATCCGTGGCGGACATGTAATCACCTGCTATCCCGAGTAGCAACCCAACGATGGAGCAAATTCCTGTGGACAGATACTTCTACGCAGACCTGAAAAAAATCGCAAATGAAATGAATTCATGGATTGACGTTCAAGACCGAGCGACTAAAAGAGGGAGAGAAACCCAAAACACCAATAAAAAAGAACGCGTATCAAGGGCTCTGAGTTGGTATCAGCGAAGCGAAGATAGCGACATAGACGACGAAAAATTGATTTATTCTTTCATCGCATTTAATGCGCTTTATTCACAAAACAACATAGAAGATAAAGCAGCAAGACAAGAATTTTGGAAAAAACTGCAAAACAGTGAAAAAAAACACTATCTTTTTGAGCAAGCGTCGAAAATCGAGGAGGTAATAAAAAACATTCTCTCTTTATGGTATCTATCTTTTAGTTACTGGAATGACACAGGTGGATACGCAGAGAAATCGAAAAAATTACAAGGCGAAGCTGATAACGCCAAGAATAAAACACGTGGACAAATCAGGAGACAAGACGTAACTCCTTTACGTTTGTCAGTGGATAGAATTCACTTACTACGTAATCAGGTTTTGCATGGTATGGCGGCATACAAAGATTCATACAATCGTACCCAAGTGAAAATCTGTGCAGGATTTTTACATTCATTGACGGGTAGGCTTATAAGAATTGTCATCGAAGACGACGAACAATTCTGGGGAAAAGTTTCTTATCCACCGCAAGTCACACCCGATGAAAAATACCTTGATGTTGATGAGTTGAATGACTAGCTAAAACAGATGGCATGACTCCAAGGCTTTGATATGACATATCATTAGTGTCCCAAGAATTAATCGAATAGATTCAATTGGTTAAGTATATCACGG
>CAZURU010000759.1:0-2266 GCA_964623585.1 uncultured bacterium | reverse complement strand
TGGCTGGACGGCGCCGTGGGCTTCGGCGCGGGGGAGCGGGAACGGCTCAGGGCGGCGATGCTCGCCTAAGGTCGAACAACAGCCGGGTACTTGTCGTCGCAATATATCTGCGTTACACGACCGTCCATATCTCTTCCCGTGCCATTCTTGCAATATTTTCTGTTCTTTGTTTAATCAACTCTGGTGTCAACTTCTCAACTTCCTGGAATTCAGCCGGAATTCTATAGCTATTTGCCGCCAATATCCTCTTCTTCTCAGAAAATTCCTTTGCTGAAAGTTTCTCATTTGTCTTCGAATCAACAAATATCAAGTTTCCTATTTGACCCACAATCTCCGACGGACAACCCTGCTCAATCTCGCTTTGTGGTATCAGGTGCTCTATAGTTAATTCTTCTGTTTGCCCGATAACCGGCAGCCGGATATGTTGACTTAGTCTACGTAGTATGTACCTCACCAACGATCGTTGTGATGTAGCGGTCTCCGTATAGATGATTTGTTCAAACGCTGCATCAAACTCCGCTGGAGTCGGCACCCTCTGTTTCAGCTTACTGATTAGAGACTTAATTTCTTGGGAGGCTGCCACCGAATTCTCTGCTTCAAATAACTTTCGGCCAAACGCCGAATACATGCTTGATATGCCACCCGATGATCTAGATGATGTCACCGCGGTGAAGCGGAAATGGAAATTTTCAATAGCCAATAGCGCGCGACGCAGCGTGCGTAGCTTAATAACCTTTTTCCGATAAGCTCGGACTAAAGATAATACAGCTGGTGTTGGTTGAACAAGTTTAAATAACTTAAATGCTTCCAAACTATTTCGTACTTCTACCTGATCTCTCTGCCACCCATAACTTGGTTCAAATATCATGCGATAACACTCTGCATCAAATATAAAATCATCCAAATGTCGTTTTGCCGTTTTTGGATTCACTTGTTCTCGAATTTTCGGATATGCCTTCGCTTTGGTAACAGAGTCAAATCGCGACTGCCAAGAGTGTACAATAAAGTTATCTGGGGACAGATCTGCATCTGAGTTGAAAATAGTTTCCAATACCTTGTCCCATTTAATTTTTGCATGGTCTACATCTCCTCTTGATCGCAAATTTCGAGTAAACAAGTTTTTGACTAAATCAGATAGCGCCAGGTCTTTACCCCGAGTATTTAAGGTTTCAAAAATCAGATAGGCGTCCTCTTCGCTGTCCAAATGTATTAAAATGACGCTTAGCTCGAGTACAATATCCCGTATGCTGGTGAGCCAGTCAATTTTATCTTGCAGCTTTTCTGCATCTGGAATTGTAGGATCACGATCTATGGAGAATAATTTTTCATCGATATTACGAGAGAAAATTTCTTTTGCCTTTGCAAGAGCGATTTCTTCAGGGGCCACGGAAGATAGTGGTAAGTCAGATGCCTCGTGACTCAATATCACGTCTTGAAAATATGGGAATGATGATTCGGTCTTTAGAACAAAAATATTCCTGTTGTCGCGATTCTTTCGTTCTACGAATCTTTGTAGTCCATTTGCTTTATCTGTTTCATTAAGTTTACTAAATGCATCCCTTAATGCACATAAGAAGATCATTATTGTGGTTAGCCGTTGCTGGCCATCAACTACGCCTAGCGTATTTTTGGTTGCATTATAGACCACCATGGAACCAATAAAGTAGTCGGAGCCAGTATTTCTTGTTACGTCCGACCAAAAATCATCAATGTTGTCTTCTTCCCAAGAATATGGTCGCTGAAAGCGAGGAATTACAAAGTAGCTTCCCGTTAGTAGTTTTTCAACAGATAGGTCAGTGGATTCAATCTTCATCACAAGGCTCGTGGTGTTGTACTGGCCGGTTCAGTTTGTTGGTGGCGGTTGGGGGGACGATCAAGCTTGGGATCGTGGAATCGGAAGTTGGAGTAGCGTAGTCGGAAAGGTTACCAGAGACATGATGATGACGCTAGGTGTTGGATTTGTGGAGCGATGGAGAGGAGCAGGAGGGGCTATGCATATAAGGGGTGGCGGTAATCTCGCTATCGGTCGGTGCAAATGGTAGTCCGGTGCGTCGAGCGGCAGGCCGACGTCGAGTACGAGGCGCTTGCCCTCCGCCTCCGCCTCGATGCAGGTGCCGCCGATCTCCTTTGTTTCCCGGTGGATGCGCAGTCTCATCGCTCGTCCTGCTCCCGGCTGCCGGGGCAGACTGTCGGGCCGTGCGTCCCTCCTGTGTCGGCAAGCAACTCTATGATGTCCGGAAGGTCCCGTTCGATCTCTTCGATGGAG
>CAZURU010000758.1:0-2267 GCA_964623585.1 uncultured bacterium | reverse complement strand
GGATGGTTGCATCAACGTCTTATACTATACCAGTAGCTGGATAACAAAAAGCTGGCCATACATGCAACTAATCCTGGCCCCCTGTATTTCGTCCTATGCTGTCTCTGCGGCTCAGAGCGTCGCACAACCTGCCTCTTCTTCACCACGCCTTCCGGCGAGAAAAGTGTAAACTGTTCCCATTTCTCTCTATGATAGTTCATCAGATATTCATTAGGGCGATCACCCTTCACCTGATTGCAGTGCGAGCAAAGGTTCTGGCGGTTAAATATCTCGTCAGACCCTCCCGGGATTATGTGATCTAAATGAATCAGCCTGATCGGCTGCTTTATCCCCAGCCCTTGAGCATAATCTTCACACGGTGCTGCACAGCGCCCTTCCTGTCTTTCATATAAGATTGCCTTCATTTCTCGTTCACGTCCTTTGGTCATAACGACCTCCTTTGAAGTGATAGGTGATCACACCCTGATGTGCTGCGTCATCAGCACATCAGAACATGCGGGTGCGGGACACCATTGACCAGATGAAGCTCATCGTGCGGAGGTTTGAAGGGAAAAGGCTGAGGTATGTTGAATTGATAACTTGACAATACGGAGGGGATTTGATAATGTTGAGGCGTGTGCAAATTGCACAAACGGAGATGACCCACCTCGGGGGAGGCAGGTCATTCCAAAATCATTAACAAGCAGGCCAGCGAGTTGCGAATAAAATATGGCATTGTTATTCACTTGTCAAGCCTGCTTTTAGTAGAAGGAGTTACCATGCAACACAAGTGTCAGCAATGTCCGTATCGTGCCTATCAGTATAGGCAATGCACTATAGTCTGCCATGAGCCAGAGAAACCAGTGCTACCCACTTTTGACGTAAGGATGATAATAAGATGATAATTGACAAATCTGAGGCATTAAAAAGGGAAGTTTTGGAATTTATAAAAACTGCTGAAGACGGCATTCCCACAACTGTTGTTGCATGGCACTTCCGGCCTAATCACGTTTTCAATGATGTATTAAGAGCGATTGCTCACCTCAGCCTTGACGAAAAGGTGTCATTTTACAGAATTGAATTTCCAAAAGACATAATAGAACAGTTTCCTAATATTCCTTCCCATATACTCTACGTGAAGGGTAATTGATGAAGAAGTTTATACTCTCTTGTGACCTGACAGCTTGCGTTTAGCCATATTTCAATGAGAATTTTTTATCTTGCGTATAGACAAGAAAGCAGTATTTTGAGACTGATTGCAAAATTTAGACCGTCACGATTAAAAGGAGTCAAGGTATGTTTAAGCTCATTGGAAAAGCAATAAAATATGGGATTATAGGTTTCTTCTCTCTTGTAGTATTGATGATAGTCGTCGTGGCAATTATATCAGATGACGATAATTCCACCTCAGGTGTCAACGATGCAATAGAAAAGAATGAAGCATTTCTCAAAGAACAAGGAGTAAAAGTAGAGACTAAGACGGCTACTGGGGTGGCACCAACACCTTCAGTCGCTAAACAATCCTCAAAGTATATAACAATGACACTACCTGAACTAAGAGAGGCAGAAGATGCTTTGGCTGACTCTTTCAATTCGGCTGCAAAAGTAGGTGATGTGGGGAAGTTAGAAAGAATATCAGACGAGGTTGACATTTTAACCAGTGAAATTGAAATCAGGGAGAAAAGACAACAAAGAGATATCAAATCACAAGTAGAGAGACAATTCTCAAGCTGGGATGGGTCTCATAGAGCATTCGTCAAAATCATTAAGAATAATATGCACGACCCAAGCTCATTTGACCACGTTGAAACAAAATACAGAGTTGAGAAAGACACAGGCAAAGTATTCGTAAGAATGAAATACCGAGGAAAGAATGCCTTCGGAGGAGTCATCCTTAATCAGAATTCAGCATACTTTGATCTCGAAGGGAATTTTATAGAACTTGTAGAATAATTTCCGAGCTCAATGCCTGGAGAATTAAACCGACAAAGGGTGCATAGATCTGCACCCTTTGTCCTTTTTCTATTGTGCTAATTTCACTTCGGAACTATTGAATATAATCCCTTGTTGGTCACTATCCTACATAAATCCCCTTAAAATACCAGTAAAGATCGGTCTCAGGAATAGCAACTAACAAAGATGAGGAAATCGGCAAAATTAATGGTACCATCGCGATTCAAGTCCATGCGGCCATCAAAGCCATAGTCTGATGAACTTTTTTCATAAACCGCAACAAATAACAAAAAGTCGTCAAAATTCACCGCCTCATCGCCATTAAAATCGCACTG
>CAZURU010000757.1:0-2274 GCA_964623585.1 uncultured bacterium | reverse complement strand
GGACTATATCAACTCCACTATCTTTCAAGACACTCTCTCCACGGTAGATTCCGTAGCATTGGGCGGTTGGCCGGAGCATTTTGAGATCCCTCAGGGCACGGCTGTACCCGTGTTTCCATTTGCGGCTGCTTTTGACTTCTATTGCGACAATGGCATCGCCTCGTGTCCAAATGAAGTCGATTTCCAAACCTCCACTTGATTTCCAATATGATAGTTCTCCACCTAAGTTCTGATACCATATTGCAGATCGCAGTTCGTGCAGTAGATGCGTTTCGAGCAATTTACCAACTTCCAAATCGGATAGTGGATCACGTAATCTTTCCGTGATCGCACGTGCCAGACCTGTATCGAAAAGATAGAATTTTGGAGAGCTTCGTTCTCTGGCCTTTAATTTTGGCTGCCAACTCGGAAGCCGAAATCCAATGAGCGTGTCTTCAAGAATATCGAAATAGCGTTCCACTGTTGATCGGGCAACAGCAGCATCACGAGCAACACCGCTCGTGTTGATGGACTCTCCGTTCATTATAGCGGCGATCTTGAGAAATCTATTAAACGAGCCGAGATTTTCAACGAGCGCTTCTTGTTGGATTTCCTGCCTTAAGTAGGTTCCTACGTAAGCGCTTAAAATATCTATTGCGTATTCCCTGTCCTGAGACACGTCTGGAAGTGAGCCGAAGGCCAATCTTGATTCAAGATCGTAGTCTGATCCCAGTTCTGCCGAAGTCAGGGGAAACATTCGGCGTTCTATTGCCCTACCTGCGAGAAGGTTGACTTCCAATCGTTTCAACTTTCTCGCGCTGGAGCCGCTAAGTGCGAATCGATAGCGATTGCCGAACCGGGCTATGAGATCGTGCACTTCATTCAGGAGTGTGGGAATTCTTTGGACTTCGTCGATTACGACCCAGCTGTTGTCTGACAGCGCTTCTACTTCTTTTCTAAGGTTAGAAGCATCCCCGAGCAGAGGTAGATAGACCTCGTCCAGTAATAGATTCTTCCATAGCGCATTTGGGTATTCTTTGCGTAGCCATGTGGTTTTTCCAGTACCTCGAGGACCGAAGAGAAAAAACGAACGAGCAGGTGGCTTCAGACTTCTTGTATACATCGTGGTAAATGTGCATGGTAAATTTACCAGAGGCAATACAAAAAGGGAGGCTTCGGGCTTTATTGCAAGATTAGCGGGTCGCAAGTTTTGATAGAATATCCGTTAGATTGCCCGGAGCGGTGAAAGTAATTTCCAATCGATCCATTCTACTGGTGTAGGAAGATATGGAAATGTTGGATATTAATTCATGGCATGAATAAATTTTATAAATTGGATGAATGTAAGTATTCTTTCGAAGGCATTTCTTCCAAGGATTTTAACCATGGCCTGAAAGCCCTGGTTGGTAAAGCGAACGCCGTCAGGGATGGTTTGGCGAACTTCGCAAGATTTTAAATAATGTGCCTGAATTGAGGGGTTGGGATTGACCGATCAGGTGTAAGACGTGATCTTACTGATATGAAAACCGTCGTTTCGAGTAAAGGTCAGGTGGTGTTGCCTATTGAGATCCGAAAGCGTGACCGCATTGTCGCGGGACAGAAATTTGAAATTGAACG
The DNA here is from genome assembly GCA_964623585.1 of uncultured bacterium. Lineage (GTDB taxonomy): Bacteria > Poribacteria > WGA-4E > WGA-4E > WGA-3G > MSPOR6. The sequence continues at coordinate 678 of CAZURU010000757.1, read as the reverse complement.
GCTGGACGCCGGCGAGTACCTGCTGAAGCGTCGGGGATACGCCAATAACGAGGGGTTGGTGGATTGGTTGCTGGAATGTCCCGAGAAGAACTGGTTTGAACCCATTCCATCCGAATCCACCGACACGTTGTGAAATATTTGGTTGATGCCAATATTCTAAGCGAACCGACCAAGCGGAACCCCTCTTCACGGGTCATCGAATGGCTTCGCAAAAATGAACGAGACCTGACCATAAATCCGATCATTTTGGGCGAACTGGAATACGGCATCCTTCTTCTGCCTTCCGGACGTCAACGCAAGCTGTTGGAGAAATGGTTCTCTTCGGGTGTTCAGAGACTACGCATCCTGGATTTCGATGCTATAACTGCCTCCCACTGGGCACGGCTTTTGGCTCGGCTGAAAAAGAAAGGCTTTGCCATGCCGGTAAAGGACAGCCTGATTGCCGCGACGGCCATAACCTATGGCCTTTCCATAGCGACCCGAAACACAGGTGATTTCAAATATGTTGGAGTAAAATTAGTAAACCCTTTCAAATTATAGATCCCTTTGAACCGATGGATGATATCGAAGAGGGTTGGACCAAAAGGGTCGCCCTTGATGGCGCTGCTACGATCAACGTGTTCCCTATCCTGGTTCCTGAGCCTTTCCTACTTCCTGTGACAGATCGTGGCATGAGAA
>CAZURU010000756.1:0-2284 GCA_964623585.1 uncultured bacterium | reverse complement strand
TTATTTCTGCTGGCTTTGATGCACACCATCTTGACCTATTTTCTCAAACAAACCTTACTGCTGATGGCTTTGCTGAGTTAACCGATTTGGTTTTGGACACGGCTGATGAAGTTGCATCTGGGAATGTTGTCTCAGCATTGGAAGGTGGCTATAGTTTGGATGGTCTTTCAGAATCAGTTGTTGCACATGTGGAACGTTTGACTAAAGAGAGACAATAGTAGGCTAAATCCCTTTTTCTTGTCCAATGCGTGTAAAAAACCTTACCAGATCTGAGTGTACATAAATCCACACCCGTACAGATGACATGATTACCTCCCTGAATGATATATATGCTCAGACAAGAAGACAAATGAAGGTAAATTTTAACAGTTCTGAAGTTTTTAACAGTAATTTTTTACTTGCAAAAATTAGCAATGCATTATACACTTAAATTGAGTGTTACTTGGAAAATCTGATCGTGTAGGTTAGAGTGATACGGTTTTGATACAAATAGGTTACATCACCTAAAATGGGAAATTCACATTAACTCGTATATCCAGTGAATATACAGACTATCTGTGACAGGGTTAGTGAGGGGAACTATCTTACAAAACCTCATGCCCTTCAACATGCTTTGAAAGAAGGTTTTGAACGTAAACATATAGTTGAAGCCGTTTTTAGTGGTGATATAATTGAAGAATATTTTGATGCGCAACGAGTCTTGATTTGTGGGCAAGCATTCTTAGACAACACCGAAGTTTATCTGCATGTTGTATGTGAATACACCCATCCTATCTATATTGAATTTGTGACTGCTTATATTCCTGATGAGACCCAATGGGTGCCTCCAACGTTTAGGCATCGAAAACGCAAAAAGAGATAATTTATGACATCCAAACCTCCTCCAATCTGCACCGAACACAACACAGAAAAAGTGTGGCAGCAGACAGTATTTGAATATAGTGAAGATGGTATATCTGTCAAGGTACAGAATGTTTGGGCATGGGTATGTCCCGAAGATGGAGAACCCTCCTTTACACCAGAAACAGTAGACGCATTACTTCTGACTGTTAGGGAGCTCGTTGACACTGCTAAACGCGCGAAACATAGGCAACCTGCACTAACTGAATATGCTATTGCCGTTGGATAAAATCACTTGCTGTGTCCTATAGATGCATTTTAACTTTAGCGTGAGTTCGCAAAAAAATGTCAGGATAAGCGTAGGGAGAGGGCCACTCGCTTGTAGGATTAGGTCATCTAACCCTACGAAAATGTTGATTTATGTTTAGAATTAGCTATATTCAGACTCACGTAAAGAATTCAACGAATGTGAGAATTGTTAGGCAAAGAATGAGGGATAGACTGTTTCTCAAACACAAACTCATTTAATTTAAAACTTGCGCAAGGTGGCTATAGTTTGGATGGTCTCTCAGAATCAGTTGTTGCACATGTGGAAAGATTGACTAAGCGGTAAATTTTATTTTGCAAAAATTTACAAAATGTGTTATGTCAATTGTACCTTTCTTTTGTCCAATGGGTGTGGAAAACCATAACAGTTTTGAACGCCCACAAACGCATGCACGTATTGAGAAAATAACGTTTTGAAAGGTAGCAAAATACTTCTACATACCTTTCAGAGATAAAGTTAATGAAAATCACGGTTTTTTTGCTTTTTCCTGCACCAAAGATTTCTTGAAAATGGCTGGTACCCAGTTATGATAAGGGTTTCAAAGGTAGGGTATTGTCCTTTGAGACCTTTTTTACTTCTCTTGAAAGCAGATGGGGATTGGAATTGATTACCTTTCAATGCTCAACCACCATCCTAAGTAATTGGACGAAATTAGGAAACTATAGTATGTTTAGTAATGCGATTATGAATGCACCTTGCCCTGCTGTTGGATCCCAAATTTCCGCGCCATTCATCCACGCATCAAAGATGTGCCACTTATTGATAAGCCATTCTGCCCATTCTGTTGGGGTGAATACTTGTCCAATTGGTGTTTTCATTTGGTTAGATATTAAAAGTAGGACTTACGCAAATATGGGTTTTTCTGTTTAGAATTTCGCTTTTTCAAGGATTTTATCCTCGATTTCCTGCTATTTTTTAGGATTTACCCCCTTTATCCCCCCGCAAGCGAGGGGAATGCGTAAGTCCTGAAAAGTTTATTGTACTTTTGGCAAGGTTTTTTGAAAATTAAATCAAAATATTTGACAGTTGATTAAATTTATGCTATAACATAATAATATGTAAACTGTCAACCTGAGTAGAGAGGAATATTTTCGGCTGCTCACAGAACTCTAAACT
>CAZURU010000755.1:0-2288 GCA_964623585.1 uncultured bacterium | reverse complement strand
GATTTCCACAGCAGCCAACCCTTCTGAAAAATTCCGAGCACTGTCAAATTGTGGGCTGATAGCATATTGCCCTTCCCTGTTGATATATCCCCACTTACCGCCGACTTTTACAACACGAGCCAACCCTTCTGAAAAATTCCCCACCACATTAAATTGTGGGCTGATAGCATATTGCCCTTCCTTGTTGATATATCCCCACTTACCACCAAGTATCCCAAACTCAGTAGGCTCGCCTCCGATTTCCACAGCAGCCAACCCTTCTGAAAAATTCCGAGCACTGTCAAATTGTGGGTTGATAACATATTGCCCTTCCCTGTTGATATATCCCCACTTACCACCAACTTTTACACGAGCCAACCCTTCTGATTTCTCCACATCAGAGCAGGAAAATAGCAATGTTGAGAAAATCAAGAAGTGTAACATCTTGTACATTGTACTCCCTTTCTTGTAATAGAAACAGTCCCGACCGCTGGGATCGGAAAAATAATTGCCAACAAAACATAAAAAGCTGTACTTTTACGCCGCCGAGCGTATTCAGCTTCAAATATCGCTTTCTGCTGGTCAGTCATTTTAGACAATGAAAGGATACCACCGGATGCTCAAAAGAATTGTTGGATGCCTATTGCTTATTATGGCAACAGCCAACAATGCTGAAGCTATTGACGGCGATATTGATTTAGATGGGGATGTAGATTTTCAAGACTTTTAATTTTATTACAAACCTTTGGAAAGCAAGGCCCTCCTGCACCTGCGCGTACTGATACCATTTATGTGACAAAATAGACACCGTATTTACTACCATCAGAGACACCATATATGTCTCGAAAGTAGATACGTTTTATATTGAGGTAAGCACACCTGTCATTCCCTATGACCGCGACCTTTACAAACACTGGATAGATGCGGATGAGGCCTGTCAGGACACAAGACAAGAAGTTTTAATATCCGAAAGTCTCCAGCCCGTCGTTCTCGACGATCAGGGATGCAGGGTCGTATCGGGAAAATAGTTTGGATCTGTACACAGAATAGACTTTTACCGATCCGGATAGTGTCTCAGGTTGTATTTCTTTTTCGGTACTTTTTGGATCGATTAGGTTTTGGTGCATCCGTCAAGGCGACGATCCACGCCATATCACGGGGGCTATCCGCTAATCCTACTGTGACTGCTGGCGTCGTCCCAAAGACAGATGCTTGCGAATAAAATTGTAATACACGAAATACAGGCTCAACTTTTTGCTTCGCTTAACAAAAAGACCATATCTCGTCACACTGGATATGGCTTACTCAAACGTTACGAACATGCTCATCAGGATAAATCGCGTACTCTTTCCCTGCATCTACCAACAACTTCGATATTGTATTGACCGAGACACCAATTGGTTGTACGTTTTTGTTCATCCGGCTGTGAAACGGCAACATTTATACGCTTTGTCGATTGAGCCTGCGTCAATTGCTTTTTGAACAGTCAGACATCTGGCAATTCTCTTACACCGTCTGGCCGTTCTGTGGTCTTTTTCCTTGCAGAGGTCAACCCCGCAAATATCAGTAACATAATCTTTCCACCCGTTTCTACCTTCAACTTCTTCAACTTTGTTAAGTTCAATACCGAGTTCATATACCTTTTCCATATCACGTCGGTTAGCTTTGATCTCTTTCCATAATTCTTTGATTTTTTTGTTATCTAACATTTTAGCCTTTCTTTTTATTTGGGAGAGGATGGCAAAGGCATCGCTATTATGACCAGCCACCCAAGACCAAGCCATAGGTATAGGAGAAAACCTGCCTGATCAACTGCGAAGTCCAGCGATTCGCCAATCTTTGCCGTTCAGTTTCGATAAGCCAAGTGTGCGCCAGTCTCCCTTTATTTTTTACAAGCCCCTTGTTCGCCAATCTTCTTCCTCTTGAGGAAACCCGCCCACCGGAATGTTATAGTCTGGCTGGCTATCAGGCTTGGCAGGCACATCCTGATTATGTAGATTGTTCATTACAACCTCCTCAGCCGAAGATGGTTATTTCGTATAGAAAGAGTAGCGTTTTCTCAGAACGTTGCTCTTTCACTATTTGTGCTTATTAAAATATGGATTTCAGGTTTGTCTGCAACTCCAATATGTTCGCCGTCACAGGCAAAATGTAGTTGACCGATGGCAGACTTTGCAGTGCTGAGGAATGCCTAGGTTTGGTTTCATTACCGTGTATCCCAGATCTGCCAATGCTCCAGTAGTACCACTGCATTTATTTTTTTCATTTTAAAAATAAAGAACAGTTCCTTGACCAACAAAGACAAAATT
>CAZURU010000754.1:0-2289 GCA_964623585.1 uncultured bacterium | reverse complement strand
TGTCCAGTAGAATGGATGTGGACACGGGTCGTTTCTATTCAAACACAACAGCACCGCAGGCTCGGTATAAAAAGCCAAATGAACTTGACGCAACAGCATTAGGATCTAGTTCGAACTCCATCGCATTCAGAAAATCTTCGCGCGCACGATTTTCTGTATCTAATCCCTTCAATGTTGCAATCGCAAGTTTCCAATTGTTGGTTTGATATGCGTGCTTGAGTAATAAATGACCTGCATCAATCTGAAATTCACGTTGGATTTTCATTGCTGCATTTGCTAAAGCCTCTGGCGTTTGCTCTATTTCAGCTAATTTAGAAATATCATAACCGCCTGACAACAGCTGCATTGCATAGTCATCTGCTTCCCTCTCTTGATCATCAAGTTCTGCAATTTCAATGGTTTCTTCACTAAGGGATACATCTACGATTAGTTCATCATCCTCACAATGATGGGAAGCAACATGCCCCATTTCGTGAGCTAATACAAACCCCATCCAGGCACTAAACGGTGTCTGCTTCGAAATCACGATAACCGGGCGACCGAAGACAACGGCGGAAAGTCCGTCCATCTTCGGCATACCATCATCAAACTTGGAAACATGAATTACCGGTATACCATGCCTCCAACAAACGAAAATCAATGATCTCAGTGAGACATATTTTGTACCTGACGCTAATATGGTTTTCCGCAATTTTTCAGCTGATGGGAGCGGCGTGTATGCCACACGCACAGATTGTGCAGCGATTCGGGCAGCTGAAAGTGCTACAGAAACTGCTGGCGTGAGCTGAGATTCAGTGTACTTTGCACTACGCTTGAAATTTCGAACATGCGGAAGCCGAAAGTTCACTTGCGGATTTTCTGCGGATAGTCCTTCAACATCTACACCAAGGTTTCTTGATATCGCGAGATTAAATTCTGACAGACCGACGGGACTTCTCGCAGCTTGGTCATCCCACCAGTCAGGCAACAACGACCGCACATACGCTTCGCTGAAACCGGCTTCGCCAAGCGTTCTGAATACTTTCTCAATTCGGTTCCGATTAGTCATTTTCACGCCTCAAAGCTACAGGTTCAGTCAGCATTTTGCGGCACGGCTAATAGCTTTCAACAACTTCGTAAGTGCTGCGGCATGCGCGTCTGTGCCATTCCAAACCGATTCTAAGGTATCCAATAGTTCTTGCTGTTTCTCGAGATTTTTTTCTTCTGGATAATATATTGGAATATCTGCATAAATGCATATTTTCTTAATTCCCGAGGAAATATTCCTTCTTGGATCTGCTGGGCGCCTCATTAGGCGGGAAATAGTTGCCTGATTCAAGCCAGTAGCATGTGAAATTTTCTCCTGTGTCATATCTAATTTATCCAAGAAATCTTGGATTTCTGACACTATTTCCGAAATTGGGCGTTGATTATTTTGCATAATTAATTACAATATAGCATAAATGCATATTTATGAGGTAGCATAGCTATGGTGTTGGACGAGGTGCCTTACGCTTTTTGCTGGAGCAAGATGGGTGCGGAAGCTGGCGAATCGTTAGAAGCGATCATCCAACGCAAAGAAGTCGAGCGTATAGCGAATGGTGGAGTATTCACGTGGGGGGTCGGTTCATCTTTGGGGGATTCCATCGATCTACTTCGGCGCCAGGAATCCACACCGCTTGTCCTCTTCACACCTATACGGGGAAAGCCCAAGGAGCTCGATTCTGAACCACGCCACCTTCTTCTTTGGTTATCTGGCCATACACGATCAGGAGAGAAAGTTGAGTTGCCGCCATATAGCCTTGTAACTAGTAGGAAGTACACCACACAATCGAGCGACAAGAATAAGCATTATGCGCTTATTTGCTCATCCAGCGAGCCAGTAGAGCTCACCAAGAGAATTAGGTTCGATAGTACCCAAATGGTAAATCTAAAAACGGGAAATGCTGTTGGAAGTTCCCAGGTTACTTCTGTAGTAATGAGGTCAACTGTTCATAAAGGAAATAGGCGATTTTACGAAGTAGGATTCGCAGCTAGCTTACCTGACCCCGGTCAAATAGTGTTGGACAGTTGTGTGTCGATAACGGCTATCGAATTAAGCGGTGCGTTGGAAGCCGCCGATGATGGCGACATTAATCGGTGGAAAGCTGAGGTCGCTAAATTAAAATTATCGAAGATGACTTTGATTCGTAAGCCAATTTAAATCCACGACTTTTCAAAATAATTTAATAAAAATTTGTAAATTTCACAAATTCCATGGGTGGTGGGTATTTATATTCGCTGCACACAAAAACTTAGGGATACTCCTAC
>CAZURU010000753.1:0-2289 GCA_964623585.1 uncultured bacterium | reverse complement strand
GAATGGGGTCGGGGTCAGGCACGAAACCCCGCCGCGGAACGCGGCTCAGTTCTGTGGATGTAATGGAACGAGGACAATTGGACGTAATTATTGCCGAGCAAGGATTAGGACAATTTGGATATACAAATACAGGAGGTCAAATTGGAGGGTTAACGGGGGTGGACTATTATGTATACGGCACCATTACCAGTTTTGGTCAAGACACTAAAGCTACAGTTATTGACGGAAATTCTGGTATTGGCGGGTTGTTTGGTGGCACTGCGAACAAGGTACTTGGCGCAGGTATTGCTACCGCACAGTCGTCGGTACAAATGGGTGTTGATTTAAAAGTAACAGCAGTTGCGACTGGAAAAATACTAATAGCAGATTCATTATCTACAACGTTCAAAACAGGATCGGCATTTACATTTGGTGGCATTACCCAAGTAGATGGCGGAGGAGATCCGTTTTCGGATGTACAGCGAGTTTTATCTGCGAAAATAGCAGAAGCGATTGTTACCGCACTTATCCCAATAAAGGTAATCAAAGTACAGTCAGATGGAATATTGATACTTAACTACGGGGATATATTCCTTGAACCAGGGCAACAATTGGCCGCGTTTGAAGTTGGTGAAAGTTTTGTTGATCCTGATACTGGCGAGGTACTTGGATCGGAAGAGGTTGAAATAGGAAAGGTTGAAGTGACCCGCACCGAAGCAAAATTTTCTCGTGCTGTGATAGTGGGGGAACCGTTCAACGCACAAGGAACGAACTTGAGGAAGATTAAATCTCAACCCAAGAAGAAAGAAAAGCAAAAATCAAATACGCAGTTCTGGAGTGAAAAATGACATGGGTATATCTGATCGTTCTCATCTATGTTGTCGATGTTATCGTTAGAATGTGAGGTGATTAAAATGACGAACCAACTCCAAACACAAGACGGGCCAGCGAGTCCTGAAAATACAGTAATTCCAAATATAATCTACGCACTTTATGGAATTAGTTTATTTCTTGGTATTACATCTGTTGTTGCCGTAATGGTGGCACATATCAAGAGATCAAGTGCTTCTGGAACATGGCTTGAATCACACTATCGATGGCAGATACGTACTTTTTGGTTTAGTGCTCTTTGGATAGTTCTATCGGTCTTTCTTGGGATTATCCTAGAGGGTTTTACACTCGGACTTTTAGGCGGGGCATTGGGAAGTTTTACGATCCTTATATTTGCGGTGCCAGTTGTTATTTGGTACATGTACCGCGTCGTGAAAGGATGGTTAAATCTCGCCGAAAAGAAACAAATGTATGTGAAGAAGTGATTGGAGGAAATAATGACTGAAGACTTTGACACAATCCTAAACAGGATAAATAACGAGGAGATAAAAGCCAATTTTTTCGAAAGGCTAACTGACGCGCCCGTCAAATTGCTTGTCAATAAATTATTTCAAGTGTTGTCTTGGGAGATGCCTAAAATTATCAATGATCACCCAACAACCAACCGTAATTTCTTTTCCTCTGGAAGACTTTTACTTAAAAGAGATTTAGTCATATCCACACTTAAGTCAAAAGATTTGGCGATATCTTCCAAAGAATAATCCAGAGATTCGATTATCATTTTCAGCATTGTTTTTAATGTTGATGGTTCTTCCCGTTCGAAATTTGTCGATTCCGGTTCATTTTTCCGATACTTAGATAGTTGCCGCCACAAGTACGCTGACTGATTCTCAGATATTTTATCAATAGACTTTGCCCTATAAAGCAACGCGGCCATTGAAGTTTTCCTAATCCTTTTTAAGCGTGCTAACTCTTTCAAATCTATCCTGTCGCTGAATTCAACAAGCATTTCCTTTTCAGGCATAAGCAATTCAGCGGCAAACTCATTTGCTTCATCTTCCATTGTCGGGCTTATTTGTTTATGCATCACTAAATGACCCAATTCATGAGCAAGAGAAAATCTTGCTCTATCAGCAGGGCTCATTATGTTGAGGAATATTACTGGTGGGAGCCCGGCTATATTTACTGAAACCCCGTCAACTCTTGTTGCAGAAAAATACGATGGAAAAACAATAATCCCTGCTTTCTCTACAAGTCTGGTTAGATTGTTAATTGGTCCGGGTGGAATCATCCAGGTACGCCTCACCATTCGTGCTATTTCTGCACCGTCGTTAGAATAATCTTCAGCTTCATATTCTGGAAGGTGCAATTCTGGTTCAATCTCAATAGAGTCAAGCAGTTTTGACAAGCACAGCATTCGGATAGTGAGATCTGATGACACACGCTCCAAGGTCTTTTTCCCTCCAACAGATTTTGGCT
>CAZURU010000752.1:0-2298 GCA_964623585.1 uncultured bacterium | reverse complement strand
TTTTAGACGCACAAACACCGTTTTTCAGTGAAAAGTGGTCATTTTTGCGAAAAACGTGGCGTGTTTCCTATGATTTTCAGCCCGAAGATGCCCAGGCTAACAGCCTATGCTACAAAGAGGCAACTTGGGTAATACTACTAAAATAGACGTAAACTTTAATTACTGCTACCTCTGAGAATTCTGTGAGTAGCAAACAGATACGAAAAACAAATGCAACAGAATTACATCCCTGTCATAATTCACAATGATAAAGAGCTCAAAACAAGTCAACAACGTATAGCCTACTTTCAAGATCTACTCTTGCAATTGCGGGTTAAAGCCACTCCTGAAGAATTTTCTCTTGTTTCGAGTGGATATCGGGCAGAGATAGAGAAAATGCAAGCGGAAGTCCTTGAATACCTAACCCAATACGCTGGTGAACCTGTAGAGACGAAAGAAATTCTATAGTCATCCTATTGACAGCACAGTACTGCCTATCATTTTTTACCCGTCAAAACCGGTTGCATGTAGGTTTTCAAGGTATCCAAGCGTTTGATCCACTTCTGGAGATGGACGGCGTATTTTTCTGGTTTCGTTTTCGCCAACGATTGGAAAACGGTATGTTTTTGGGTGTCAAATTGGAGGAATACCTTCCTCGCGAAGTCCACAGGCAAGGCACTGTTGAAAAGGTTGCCATCCAACACAATCGGAACGATAATTTACGCGCTAATAAAAAAATGATTCAGAGTGTCTGTATGCCTTGCCACGGACTCGGTTTCTCCATCAACGCCTTGGCAGACACCATACTTATAGAAAACAACTTCAACGGAGCACTGTCCAAACTATAGTCATTAATAAGGCTGACATTTCTCACAATTGTTCTTTAGTTTTCAACTTGCTTGAGTCTACCCCAAAACGTCGTCCGCTTCTCCGCGCTCGGTGATACAGAGAAAAAACCAGCAGGTTTCCAGGTGGGAGACCAGTCCACTGCAGGATGCTTTGTTAAGCGCCGACGAGTTCTCGCTGCGATATCTATAATGTAGATATCTTTATTTTTCTCGAATTCCGCGCCAAAGACAATCGATTGACCGTCTGGTGACCACGTTGGAGAACCGTCTTCTGCTGGATGGTGCGTCAATCGGCGAACATTCTGTCCGTCAACGTTCATGATATAAATGTCCGTGTTTCCCAAAAGCGTGGTACTAAAGGCGATTTGTTTTCCATCCGGCGACCACGCTGGCTCACTTTCCGATTGCGGCTGGTTTGTAAGTCGTTTCAATTCCTTCCCATCGGAATCCATGATATAAATGTCAACGTTTGCAGTCCGATTTGAACTGAAAGCGATCTGTTTTCCATCCGGCGACCACGCTGGTTTTGCGTTAACTCCCACATCTGTGAGTTGTTGCAAATTTTCCCTGTTAACATCCACTTTGTAGATGTCTCTGTTACCCGTCCGGTACGAGACAAAGGCGATTGATTGACCATCCGGTGACCACGCTGGTTCTATATCACCCGCCGGATGGTTTGTCAATCGTCGGCGTTCCTGTTTCTCAACATCCATCACGTAAATTTCGCCTTTTCCGTGCTGATGGGAAACATAAGCTATCCGATGACCATCAGGGGACCACGTTGGATGGTACTCAGATGCTGGATGGTTTGTTAAGTTGCGAAGATTCGCGCCATCTATATCCATCAAATAAATTTCATGATTGCCATCTCGATTGGAACTAAAGGCAACATACTCAACTCCAGGCTCTTGTGAATAAAGGTTCATCGTGAGAAGGAGACTATTTAACATTGATACTATCGAACATACCAATATTCTTTTCATTCTTCTAAAACTCCTTAGGACTTACGCATGCTTGTCTTTTGTACCATAGACTGTCAGTCTGTGCCCAGAAAACGACTACGTTTTTTACAGGATATCCAACTCACAGTACGTGCTATGATCAGAACTGCGTAAGTCCTGACTCCTAAAATGACATGAAGGTGCTATAGTATGACTGTAGTTTGGACAATTTTCGGACGATACATACATCGCCCCGCTGGGGCTTAGACCTTGGGGGTATCTGACGTTTCTATAAACATACTGAAGAAACACCCAAGCAAAAACCCCCGCTGGGGTTGTTCTTTAGTTCATTAGCGTTCATTTTCCTACAAGTTGGGTTTGTGTGAAAACTTTCAGAAAAATCAGAGATGTTTCGGAAACAAGTCATGAACCAAACAGAAACTGTCCAAACTATTGTTTTTATAGTGGACCCTGTAATTACTTGAGGGTGTTTCATAAATCGTTATTTTTTATCGAAAGACAGCTTTGAT